>NZ_JAAKVU010000002.1:0-342901 GCF_049175815.1 Aeromonas sp. 600276
GTTTTGTTATCCGGTTTGAAGCCGTATGACCACTCCCTTTTGTGGGCAACTGTCAGGTGAATACCATCTCCATACACGCTGGATACTCTTACTGCTGCTGTTGCCGTTAGTCACATCCTGCCAAGCCGCCCCCTCCGCGCCCCACGATCTCGATTGGCGACATATGGTGGGCTCCAATGCGGATCAGATCTGGGTGACAGAGGTGCACTTTTATCGTCAGGGGGAGCTGGTAGATGCCTCAACCAATGGCGCAGCCAGCCGAGTGGATAACAAATCGCTGCGTGAAAAAGATTATCGCTGGCTGATCACGGCTGGCCGCCGTGATATTCACCCCGCCCCTGATCGGGTTGAGGTGGAATGGGTGTCGTACCACGACAAGAAACGCTATCGCATCAGCCTTGACTTACCCGCCGCGCAGTTGGAAAGGATGATAGCGCAGCGTTACCGGGTCAAAGTAGGCAAGGAATGGCGCGAAGAGCGCCGCGATAATATTGGGTTGGGCATGGCAACCGGGGGCTATGTCGAGGCGTTTTTGAGAGACCCTCGTGTCACCCCCGATATCTTGCTAGCCCGAGGGATCGCAAAAGAGGTGACGGATGATCCAGATGAAAAACGTTTCCCCCTCTCCAGCCAATATGAGAATCGTTGGGCTGACTTTGATGCAAAGCACAACCAAACCTATCAACAATACCCAGTTCCCAGTGGTATGGCCTGGGCCCCGATCATGGACGCTTACCGTGCCGCACAGCCCAAAACAGATATTGACCCGGTCCAATGATGACATCCATGCGCTGGATACTCTTATTGCTGCTGTTGCCGTTAGTCACATCCTGCCAGGCCGCCCCCACAGGCCCCAAACAACTGGACTGGCGCCATATGGTGGGCACCAATGCTGATGAATTATGGGTGACTGAGGTGCTTTTTTATCGTCAGGGCAAGTTGGTGGATGCCTCAACCAATGGAGCGCTACGCTCAGTTAGCTCCAAATCGTTAGAAGAGAAAGATTACCGCTGGAGCGTAGGTAAGGGCCGCCGTGATATTCACCCCGCTCCTGATAAGGTAGAGGTGGAGTGGATTTCATTCCACGATAAAAAGCGCTATCGCATTAGCCTGGCCTTGCCAGCAGAGCTGGAACGCATGATTGCACAACCTTATCGCATCAAGGTGAGGGATGAGTGGCGTGAAGTACGCCGAGATAACATTGGCTTAGGTATGGCCACCGGCGGCTATGTGGAAGCATTTTTAACCAACGCCAAAGTGAAGCCTGATATCTTGCTGGCCAGGGGGATTGCTAAGGAAATTCAAACCTCGCAAGACAAGGAAAATCCCGTCACCAAAGTTTACAAAGAGTGGTTTGACGATTTTGACAAAGCATACGGTAATGCCTACAAGCAATATCCTACCCCCAGTGGTATGGACTGGGCACCTATCATGGATGCCTATCGTACCGCCCAACCCAAGACGGATACCGACCCAGTAAGGTAATACTATGGAGCTTGAAAGTGTCGGTTAAGGGTGCCAAACCAACATCATCAGATATCTTCCCGCGACAGCTCACGCCAGAGGAAATTGAAGCTCTGCGCCAAGATATGCGCTGCCTGCACATTGATAATATGAAGGTGCTAGAAACCATGGACCTCTCCCATCTCGAGCAGGAAGTACCAACACAGAGATGAAATATATCGTCGCATTGTTGGGGTTCTATCTGTCATTGATGGCCTGTGCGGCACCCCAATCTCTGCCTAAATTTTCTTGGGATTATGGTACAGGCAGCAATATAGATCTTACTAAGAACACCAAGACCGAGTTCTATCTTGGAGGGAAGCAAGTTTATGCCGACCGTTTGGCAGGTGGCGGAGCTGGAGGTCTACTTGCCGATCGAATCAAGGCGCAACGTTACTATTGGGCGGGCGGTAGTGGTCTGCCTACCGACGGTGTTCCCATCCCCGATAAAGCGGTGATTGAGATGGTTTCCTTCCATGATCGCAAGCGCTACCGCATCAAGGTGGACTTACCTGCCAATCTGGAGCAGCAGATGCGTCAAGTCTACTCTGTTGAGGGTCGTTATGACCGCCGTAGCTGGCTCTATTTTGGCCTAGCGCCAGGCGGCTATTTTGAGGTGTTACTTAAGGGAGATAGGCTAAATGTTAAGCCAGATATTCTGCTTGCTCGTGGTATTGCCGAAGTTGTGATCGATGATTGGTATGATCAGAGAGTACCGATAGCGCGCCAATATGGAATGGATGATTTCGACAAGAAATATGGTGAGCTATTCAAGCAATACCCAGTTCCTAATGGGATGGATTGGGCTCCTATCATGGATGCCTACCGTGCAGCGCAGCCCAAAACAGATACCGACCCAGTAAGGTAATACCATGGAGGTTGAAAGTGCCGGCTAAGGGTACCAAGCCAACATCACCAGATATCTTCCCGCGACAGATCACGCCAGAGGAGATTGAAGCGCTTCGCCAAGACATGCGCCGCCGATATATTGACAATATGAAGGCGCTCGAGAGCATGAGTCTCTTCCATCTAGAGCAGGAAGTACCAACAAAAAGATGAAATATATCGTTGCATTGTTGTGGTTCTGCCTGTCATTGATGACCAATGCGGCGCCACAACCTTTGCCTAAATTTGCTTGGCGTTATGGTTCGGGCAGCAATATAGACCTTACTAAGAACACCAAGACCGAGTTCTATCTTGGAGGGAAACTGGTTTATGCCGACAGCTTGGCTGGAGGCGGGGCTGGAGGTTTATTTACCGACAGAATCAAGGGACAGCGTTATTATTGGGCGGGCGGTGGAGGCCTGCCTACCGACGGTGTTCCCATCCCCGATAAAGCTGTGATTGAGTTGGTTTCCTTCCATGATCGCAAGCGCTACCGCATCAAGGTGGATTTACCTACCGATCTAGAGCAAAAAATGCGTCAGGTGTATTTAGTCGAAGGACGTTACGATAGACGAAATCGCCTCTATTTTGGTTTGGCTCCTGGTGGTTATTTCGAAGTCATGTTAACCGGGGGGGGATTACAACTCAGCCCTGATCTACTGCTCGCCCGTGGTATTGCCGAAGTTGTGACCGATGATTGGTATGACCAGAAAGTACCGATAGCACGCCAATATGGTATGGATGATTTCGACAAGAAATATGGTGAGCTATTCAAGCAATACCCAGTTCCTAATGGAATGGATTGGGCTCCCATCATGGATGCCTACCGTGCAGCCCAACCCGTCACCGATGTGAATCCTGTGGCTGAATAACGATTCTGTTTCATCTTGGCCAGCGATAAAGGTGAGTTGAATTACTCAGTGGGCCAATATTTTTACACAGTGCAATACAGCCCTAATGCCCCCATCAGCTTATGCCGATGGGGGTTTTTGTTTGTCTTTCAATGGTGGCCGGGGATCAGCCCAATCAGATGCTGCAGGCTTTTCTGGCGGGGATGTCGGCGGGTGGCGAGGCTGATGCGGGTGGTGAGCGGTTCGGCGGCGATGGGGTGATAGCTGACGCCGTGGGGGTGCAGCTCGCTGACCGAGCGCGGGATGATGGCGACCCCGAAGCCGGCCTGCACCATGCCGACGGTAGAGATCACCTGCGGGCTCTGGCTGCCGAGGCGGGGGCTGAAGCCGGCCCGCTGGCAGCGCTGGGTGATGGCGTCGTGCAGCCCGGGTCCGAGCTCGCGGGGGAACAGGATGAAGGGATCCTGTGCCAGCGCCTCGATGGGGATGGCGCCACTGCCGGCCAGCGGATGGTGCAGGGGGAGGGCGATCAGCATCTCCTCCTCGTCGATGAGGTGGTGGGCCAGTGCCGAGCTGCTGCTGCAGGGCAGGCGCAGGATGGCGGCATCCAGCTCCTCGCTCACTAGGTCGCGCACCAGGTTGGGCATGCTGTTTTCGATGGGGTGCAGGCTGACCTCCGGCCAGGCCTGGCGAAAGTCGTGGATGAGTTGCAGC
This sequence comes from Aeromonas sp. 600276, assembly GCF_049175815.1. Classification (NCBI taxonomy): domain Bacteria; kingdom Pseudomonadati; phylum Pseudomonadota; class Gammaproteobacteria; order Aeromonadales; family Aeromonadaceae; genus Aeromonas; species Aeromonas sp. 600276. Next base: position 3,954 of record NZ_JAAKVU010000002.1, read on the forward strand.
ACGCTCGGGTGCAGCACGGTGGAGCCGGCAAAGCCGAGGCGCAGCGAGCCCAGCTGGCCGCGAGCGATGCGCCTGGCCTTCTGCATGGCCTGCTCGGTCTGCGCCAGTATCCCCTTGGCATCCTGATAGAGGCTCAGCCCCGCCTCGGTCAGCTCCACACTGCGGGTCAGCCGGTGAAACAGCGGCGTGCCCACTTCCTGTTCGAATTTGCGGATTTGCTGGCTGAGCGGCGGCTGGGCCATGCCCAGCGCCTCGGCGGCGCGGGTAAAGCTCTGTTTGTCTGCCACGGCCACCAGGTAGCGCAGGTAACGGAATTCCATATCTGGTACGTCTCGAAGCTGATGGGTTTGGATATTGGTATCAAACTGTGATCTTGGTCACTATTGAATCCTGATTTGCCAACCTAACAGGATTGGAGGTGAAATCCAAATGGAAACCAATTCATCATGTGACTGCGCCATCGAGATCAGCCAGCAGTTTGCTCGCTGGCAGGCTCGCCAGGGCGGCGGCGAGGTCTACCAGAGCTCCCTGATGAGCGCCCTGCTGGCGGGGGTGTACGAGGGGGAGACCACCATGGCCGATCTGCTGCGCCACGGTGACTTTGGCCTCGGGACCTTCAACCGGCTCGACGGCGAGCTGATTGCCTTCGAGCGTCAGATCCACCAGCTCAAGGCTGACGGCTCGGCCCGCCCGGCCCGCGCCGAGCAGAAGACCCCGTTTGCGGTGATGACCCACTTTCGCCCCTGCCTGCAGCGCCGCTTCGATCATCCCCTGAGCCGCGAGGAGATCCACCAGTGGGTGGACAGGTTGGTGGGCACCGACAACGTCTTCGTCGCCTTTCGGCTCGACGGTCTGTTCGAGCAGGCGCAGGTGCGCACCGTTCCCTGCCAGCATCCCCCCTACAAGCCCATGCTGGAGGCCATCGAGGCCCAGCCGCTGTTCTCGTTCAGCCAGCGGCGCGGCACCCTGGTCGGCTTTCGTTGCCCGCCCTTCGTGCAGGGGATCAACGTGGCCGGCTATCACGAGCACTTCATCACCGAGGATCGCCGGGGCGGCGGCCATATCCTCGACTACGCCATGGGCCACGGCCAGTTGCAGCTGTCGGTGGTGCAACACCTCAATATCGAGCTGCCCCGCAATTCGGCCTTTCAGCAGGCCGACCTCAATCCCGCCGATCTGGACCGCGCCATCCGCGCCGCCGAAGGCTGAGCCCTTCGCTTAACAAGGAGTGACATCATGGAAAATCAACACTGGGCCTGTGGGGCCGAACTGGTGGTGCGCCATCTGGAGGCGCAGGGGGTCAAGCAGGTATTCGGCATTCCCGGGGCCAAGATCGACAGGGTATTCGATGCGCTGGAGGACTCCCCCATCGAAACCATAGTGGTGCGTCACGAGGCGAATGCCGCCTTCATGGCCGCCGCCGTCGGCCGGCTGACCGGCAAGGCGGGGGTAGCACTGGTGACCTCGGGTCCGGGTTGCGCCAACCTTATCACTGGCCTTGCCACCGCCACCTCGGAAGGGGATGCCATGGTAGCGCTGGGCGGTGCCGTGCGGCGGGCCGACGGCCTCAAGCTGACCCACCAGAGCCTGGATACCGTCAGCCTGTGCCGGCCGGTCACCAAGTTCAGCGCCCAGGTGGGCACCGGCTCCGCCCTCTCCGAGGTGATGGCCAACGCCTTTCGCAGCGCCGAGCTGGGGCGGCCCGGGGCGGCCTTCGTCAGCCTGCCGATGGACATCATCAACGAGCCGACCGACGGCGCCATTCTGGTGCCGAGCGCCATCCCGGAGCCGGGGGCTGCCGACGAGAGCGGCATCGATCGGGCGCTGAGCCTGCTGGCGCGGGCTCGCAAGCCGGTGGTATTGCTCGGCCTGCTGGCCAGCCGGCCGGAGAACTCCCTCGCGGTGCGCGCCTTCCTCGACAAGAGCCGGTTGCCGGTGACGGGCACCTATCAGGCGGCCGGGGTGGTGGATACCCACCATTTCGATGACTTCGCCGGGCGGGTGGGGCTGTTCAACAACCAGCCGGGGGACAAGCTGCTGCAGGATGCGGATCTGGTGATCTGCATCGGCTACAGCCCCATCGAATACGATCCCGTGCTGTGGAACGGCACCGGTGAGCGCCAGCTGCTGCACATCGATGCGCTGCCGGCGGAGATCGACAGCAGCTACTGCCCGGCGGTGGAGCTGGTGGGCTCCATCAGCGCCAACCTGGCGCGGCTGACCCGGATGCTGCACCAGCCGCTGGCGCGAGATCCAGCCATTACCGCACTGCTCGGCGAGATCCGCGCCCAGCGCCATCAGCTCGCCGAACATGCCGGCCGGTTGGGAGGCACCCCCATCCATCCGCTGCGCATCGTCAAGGAGCTGCAGGACATCATCGGGCAGGACATGACCCTGTGTGTGGACATGGGCAGCTTCCACATCTGGATTGCCCGCTACCTCTACAGCTTCCGGGCCCGCCAGGTGCTCATCTCCAACGGTCAGCAGACCATGGGGGTGGCGCTGCCCTGGGCCATCGGGGCCGCCATGGTGCGCCCGGGGGAGAAGATCATCTCGGTGTCCGGTGACGGCAGCTTCATGCAGTCGAGCATGGAGCTGGAGACCGCGGTGCGGCTCAAGTCCAACATAGTGCACATCATCTGGGTCGATAACGGCTACAACATGGTGGCGATGCAGGAGGAGAAAAAGTACAGCCGCAGCTCAGGGGTGAGTTTCGGCCCCATCAACTTCAAGGCCTATGCCGAATCGTTCGGGGCGGCCGGTTTTGCCGTCACCTGCGCCGAGGATCTGCGGGCGACCCTGCGCGCCGCCATGGCGGTGAGCGGACCAGCGGTGGTGGCCATCCCGGTGGATTACAGCGACAACCACCTGCTGATGGAGCAGCTCAGGCCCGAAATGCTCAGTTGAGGCGGAGCTTAACCGGCAGACTGCTTGCAGTTCGCCTCAAAGCAGAGCGCCCCTTGCCAATTGGCAAGGGGCGCTCTGTCATTGCGAGAGGGCTATTTACTCAGGGCATGGGTGAGGAGGGGGGCAGCACCATGGGGCCGGCCACCGCACCGGCAGCCTCGTCACCGCGCAGCACCCGCACCAGCTCGAGGGCGAACTCGATGGCGGTGCCCGGCCCCTGGCTGGTGATGAGGTGATGAGCCTCATCGGTTACCACCCGCGCCGTACTGAGCTGCGCCGCAGGGAGGCGGGCCTGAAAACCGGGATGGCAGGTGGCGCGGGCTTCCCCCAGCAGATCGTGGTGCTGCAGCACCACGGCGGGGGCGGCGCAGATGGCTGCCCGCCAGCGCTGCGCTGCCGCCTGCGCCTTGAGCAGGGCAATGGCGCGCGGCGTATCGCGGATAACTTCGCTGCCGGGCAGGCCACCTGGCACCACAATGGCCTCGAACTCCTGAGCCGCCAGCTCGTCGAGGTGGCAATCCGCCACCAGTTGTACCCCGCGGGAGGCGCGGATCTGGCGCTGCCCGGCGGGGCAGCAGGAGGCGAGCACCACCTCGATGGCCCCGCGCACCAGGGTATCGACGATGGCGACCGTCTCGATCTCTTCCGACCCGGGGGCCACCAGTACCAGTACGCTCATCCTTTGCTCCTTGCGTTGGCGAGCCCTCGGGCTCACTGCTTCTCTTTGATGGCCTGATAGAGACCCTGATTGACCGGTACCGCAATGCCGTGGCAGGCGGCCCGGGCCAGCAGGAAGCCGGTGATGGCCTCAATCTCGGTCTCGCGCCCCTGCTCCATGTCCTGATACATGGAAGAGTAATTGTCGGCGGTGAGCTCCACCACCGTCATGACCCGGCGCAGCAGCTCGTCGCTGCCGGTGGGCTGGCCTTCGGCCTGCATCACGTCCGCCACTTCCACGCAGATCTGCTGCAGGGCATCGGCAAAGCGCGGACCGGCCAGCTCGCCATTCTTGAGTTTGTAGAGCGCGGTGAGCGGGTTGATGGCGCAGTTGACCGCCAGCTTCTGCCACTGGCGCGCCTGGATCTGCTCATCCCAGCCGGCCTGGCCGAGGGCGGCCGCCAGCTCGTCCGCCAGGGCGGCATGGGCTCTGGCCGCCTCGTTGACCGGGCCGAGCCAGGTTTCGCCCTTGCCGGTGTGGCGGAACACGAAGTGGCCGCTCTGCATGGCGCCGTGGCTGGTGACGCCGGCGATGACCGGATTGTGGGGGAACAGCGCGACCACCTGCTCGGCGATCCCCATGCCGTTGTGCAGCAGCACGATGGGCACGTCGGTTGCCAGCTGGCCCACCAGCGGGGTCAGCGCCTCGATGACCTGACCGGCCTTGGTCATCACCAGCAACCGCTGGATCTGACCCGGCTGGTCGACGAAGCCGCGCTCGATGTTGATGAGCTGGGTGTTGCCCTCCAGCGAGGTGAAGTCGATGCCGGGGTGCAGGGTGGCGCGGTGGCGCTCGCGCAGCAAGACGCGGGTGGACTGGCCGCTTTGAGTCAACAGGGAGGCAAACACACCGCCCAGGGCGCCGCAGCCCAGCAGGGTCCATTGGGGGGAGGGGGTGTGTCGACTGTGTGTCAGGTTGTAATCGCGTGATCCGCTTGGCATGGAGAGACTCAATCAAGGTAGGGGCTGCATTCCAGTCAACCACCTGCCGGGGATAAGTGAAGATGTCGCCTGGCGGACACCTGGAACGGGTTCATGATCTTGCTGCGAGGTCGTGATCAAGGCTTGTACGAGGCTTGCGCATGTGAAGCCGGAAGCCCATGTATTCATATACAAACGGGCTTCTGCGCTGCGCCTCACCTGGCTTTCGACCTCTCGCGACAGATACTGAACAGGTTCTAACGGGTCTCGCCATTCCTGTGCGCAGGGGATTCTAGCAGAGCAGTCCCATCGAAATCAGCAAATTTGCCGTAATTCTGGTAGATTTGCCCCCTTATAGCGCAACATGAGGAGCCCACTATGCCGTCATTCGATATTGTCTCTGAAGTCAAAATGAACGAGGTGTTGAACGCCGTCGACAACGCCAATCGTGAACTGGCGACCCGTTTCGATTTTCGTGGTGTTGAAGCCAGCTTCGAGTTGAACAAGGAAGAGGTCAAACTGGAGGCCGATGCCGATTTCCAGCTCAAGCAGATGGTCGAGATCCTGCGCGGTGCCCTGCTCAAGCGCAACATCGAGAACAGCTCCATGGACGTGGGTGACAGCGTTCACTCCGGCAAGCGCTTCCACCTGACCGTGAAGTTCAAGCAGGGGATCGACAAGGAAGTTGCCAAGAAGCTGGTGAAGCTGATCAAGGATTCCAAGATCAAGGTGCAGGCCGCCATTCAGGGCGACGAGGTGCGGGTCACCGGCAAGAAGCGCGACGATCTGCAGGAGACCATGGCGCTGGTGCGTGGTGCCGAGCTGGGTCAGCCGATGCAGTTCCAGAATTTCCGCGACTGATGGATGGCCGGGGAGGGCGTGGCTCTCCCTTATTAGCCGCCATCGAGCCATAAAAAAACCGGAGCAGCTGCTCCGGTTTTTTGTATCCCTGATACCCGTTCGATTAGAACTTGTAGGTAACGGAGAAGTAGTGGCTGAAGCCAGAGCTCTTCCACGGGGTACCGTCGTAGGCGGTGGAACCGTCTTTGGTGCCGTAGGCATCCATGAAGTACTTCAGGCCGTAACCGACGGCGTAGCGGTCGGAGTGCCAGTAGATACCGTGGAAGGTAGCCAGGTTGTCGCTGGTACGGTCAGCACGGTTGTGGGTGTCCAGGTCGAAAGCGTAGTCCAGGTAACCCTGATAGGAGACGAAGCTGCCGTTGCTGAAGGTGTAGAAAGGCTTGAACCAGTTCATGGCGAACCAGTAACCGTTCCACTCACCCTCTTCTTCGGTGAAGAACTGGTTTTCGGTGGCGTGACGAGCATACAGGTTCATGCCCACTTTGCCGAACCAAGGCACTTGTACATCAGCACCCAGACCGATCATGTTTTCCATCTGGTTGTCGCCGATGTTGTTCAGAGAGGCGATGTAAACCTCTTGCACCGGACCGAAGGAGAGATCTTTACCAGTCAGCGCATCCAGAGACATACGCGGCGCAAACTTCATGAACAGGTTCTGACCTTTGTGCTTGTCGCTGTGACGGGAGTCGAAGATATCGAAGACGTCGACGTAACCGTACAGGTCAAACAGGCCGGAACGACCACCGAATTCCATTTCGAAGTAGGTGTCGTTGTAATCTTCAGCACCTGCAGTGAAAGGACGTTGATCGATGGTGTGCATGACGTTGAACTGCATCCACTTGTAGTCATTCTTGTGGATGTCACCGCTGTAGTCAGCAGCGAAAGCCGGGGTAGCGGCGGCAGCCAGCAGACCGGCACCGATCAGAGTCTTGGTAAATTTGGCCATTTTATTGGTCTCTTGTGCGTTAGTTGAGGTTTTCCGTAGCCTGCCCACAAGGAGCGGAAGGGATTCTAGCCAAATAAATTCACCGGATAAACCAGCACCAGGGAACTTTATTCGGAAGTGTGAATCTAATCACCCCCAATTTTACGCAAACGCTTGCTATTTGTCCGATTGCGGTAACAAGGCACTTCCTCGTTTGGCAACCAACACGATCAGGATCAGCACCGGAATGCCGAGCAGGCTGGTGCTGATGAAGAAGCTGCTGTAGCCGAACTGCTCGACGAAGCGGCCGGAAAAGCCCGCCAGCAGCTTGGGCAGCAGCAGCATCACCGAGCTGAACAGGGCGTACTGGGTGGCGGAGAAGGCCACGTTGGTCAGGCTCGACAAAAAGGTGACGAAGGCTGCCGTGGCGATGCCGGCGCTGAGGTTGTCCAGCGAGATGATCAGGGTCAGCAGCTCGAGGTTGTGGCCCACTTCATTGAGCAGGGCAAACAGCAGGTTGGTGCTGGCGGTGAGCAGGGCGCCGAGGAACAGAATGCGCAAGGTGCCAAAACGCATCACCAGCACGCCGCCGAGGGCGGCCCCCACCAGCGTCATGATGACCCCGTACACCTTGGTGATGGTGGCCACCTCGGTCTTGCTGAACTGCATGTCCACATAGAAGCTGTTGGACATCACCCCCATCACCACGTCCGAGATGCGATAGCAGGCGATGAGCCCGAGGATCAGCAGGGCGGAGCCGCCGTAACGGCGAAAGAAATCGGCGAACGGACACCAGATGGCCTCGTAGCTCCAGGCACCGAGACCGGCCAGCCCCGCCGGCCAGCCGCGGGCGAGCAGCAGGCTCTTGCGGGCCGCCTGCTGCTGATTCTGGGCGGCGAGATCGATGACGGGTTCGTGGCAGAACAGGGTGGTGATGACGCCGAGGGACATCAGCCCCGCCATCAGCAGGTAAGTGAGCTGCCAGCCGCGATAGTTGTAGCCGTCGTTGCTGCCGAGCCAGGCGGCAAGCGCCAGTGCGCCGGCACCGGCCATGATCATCGCCAGCCGGTAACCAGTCATGTAGGAGGCCGCCATGGCCGCCTGCAGCCGCTCGGGGGCCGACTCGATGCGATAGGCATCGATGACGATGTCCTGGGTGGCGGAGGCGAAGGCCACCAGCAGGGCAAACAGGGCCAGCTGGGCGAGCTGGGTCTTGGGATCGCAGAAGGCCATGCCCACCAGCGAGGCGGCGATCAGCAGCTGGGAGAAGAGCATCCAGCTGCGGCGCCGGCCCAGCCAGCGGGAGAGCAGTGGCAGCGGCAGCCGATCCACCAGCGGTGACCACAACCACTTGAAACCATAGGCCAGCGCCACCCAGCTCATGTAGCCGATGTCGGTCAGGCTGACATCCGCTTCGCGCAGCCAGAACGAGAGGGTGCCGAACACCAGCAGCAGCGGCAGGCCGGAAGAGAACCCCATGGCAAACAGGATGAGAACCCGAGTCTCAAGGTAGACGGCGAGCGACGCGCGCCAGCTCGGTGTACGGACAGTGTTCAAATACCTGACTCCTCTGGGAAAATTGCGCCATTTTGTCAGGTTCGGGTTGGATAGCCAAGGCAAGCCGGGCAGGGGAGGGCACTATATTCAGGGGCGCAGGCCGATGCAGTGGCGCGGCAGCGGCCCGTCCGTGGTCAGAAAATTGGCGCACTCCATCAGCTGCAGACGCAGCCAGACGTCGGCGATGATCTGCTGTTCATCCCATTGATGCAGGCTGTGCAGCAGGTGCCAGAACACCCCCTCCAGCTCGGAGGCCGGGGTCTTGTCGGCGGGGACATGGGGCAGATCCTGCCAGTGGGACAACAGCTGCCAGCTCAGATCTTCCAGCTGCTGATAGGGGATCTCTCGTGCCAGAAAGTGACGAACCGTCTGGGCCAGCGGGATGGCGTGCTGGGCGATGTAGTCGTTGCAAGTCACCGGAACCTCCTTCTCCTCTCGTGGGCCTGGCCCCGGATATCGGGGCAAGGCCAGAGTATAGAAAGGGGCACCGGCGACCCGGACTGCGGGGATGACGGATTGTGATCCGCTCCGCGTTATTTGTCCGCCAGCAGGACCACCTTCTTCAGGATGATGGGGCTGGTAGGCACGTCGTTGGCACGCAGGATGGGGCTGTAACCGGTCTGCACCTGGGCCAGCTTGTCCAGCACCTCCATGCCCTGCACCACCTGGCCGAACACGGTGTAACCGGCGCCGGCATTGGCGTTGAGGTTGTTGTTGTCGACCAGGTTGAAGTAGAACTGGCGAGTGGCGCTGTCGACCGCCTGAGTGCGGGCCATGGCGATGCTGCCGCGCTTGTTGGGCAGGCCGCCCTTGGACTCGTTGACCACGGGGTCGAAGGTGGGCAGTTGCTGGAACTGCTGGTTGTAGCCGCCCCCCTGCACCACGAAGTCCTGGATCACCCGGTGGAAGAGGCTGCCGTCATAGCTGCCATCGGCCACGTAGCGCAGGAAGTTCTTTACCGTCTGCGGCGCCTGCTTGGAGGCCAGCTCCACCACTATGTTGCCGTGGTTGGTCTCCATCCTGACCTTGGGGCCGGCGAACGCCAGCGGGGCGATCAGCATGGCCAGTAACCAGAGTTTTTTCATCTATTCGCTCCTTGCTCAGCTCGGCTGACCCTTGAGATAACCGCGCAGGGCGGTGTCAGCCATGATCTGCTGCAGTACGCTGCCCAGCTGCTGGTTCAGGGTGGACTCCAGTTCGGCCATGCTCGGCTCGCCCGGGCCTTCCTTGCTGGAGGACATGTTGAACTGCTTGGTCAGCTTGCTGCCCTGGAAGTCGGCGATCACCTGCAGGCTGACGCGGGACTTGGTGACATAGGTGAAGGTCTTCTCTTCTACCGTGACCGCGGCAGTGGAGATGGCCAGAGTCAGGTTGGTGGTGCCGCTGTTGCCTACTTCCAGGCCCTGGCTGCGCAGCCCTTCGGCGAGCTTTTCCGCCAGCAGGCTGTTGAGGGGCTGGCTGCTGTTGACCAGTACCGCGGCCTTCTCTTTTTTCTTGATGGAGAAGACGTAGGCGGCTTCACGCTTGTCCACCCCTTCCAGGGTGATGCGGTTGCCCGAGTAGTACTGCTGGTTGGAGGGGATCACCTGCGGATTGAGCAGGGCGCTCTCCGGCCAGTGAGTCGCACAACCACCCAGCATCAGGGCGGCCAGCAGCAAGAGTGACTTTTTCATCATGGGTTTCCTTTCGCGTTTGATGGCGTTTAACGTTTGATGGCTTTCAAAATAACGAATTTGCTGTTCGACGCAACGACTTGTGCGTTGGCAAACAGGCGCTTGAGCTTGTTGTGATAGTCCAGATGGCGGTTGCCCACTATCCAGAGTTCCCCCCCTTTGGGCAACACCCGGTGGGCGTCGCTGAACATCTGCCAGGCGATGTGGTCTGTGATGGCCTGCAACTGATGGAACGGCGGGTTGCAGAGGATCCGATCCGCCGAACCGGCAGGCACGCCGTCGAGACAGTTGTTGACCATAAAGTGGGCGCGGGGCAGGGCCGCCGGCAGATTGTGCTCGACGTTGAGCCGGGCCGAGGCGACCGCCATGCGGGACTCGTCGACGAAGGTGACCTCCACCTCGCTGTCACGCGCCAGCAGGGAGAGCCCCAGCACGCCGTTGCCGCAGCCCAGATCGATCACCTTGCGGGCGCTGTGGATGGGCAGATTGTCCAGCATGAAGCGGGCGCCGATATCCAGACTGGTGCGCGAGAACACGTTGGCGTGGTTGTGGATGAGCAGGTCGGTGCCCTCCAGCGGCCAGACCGTGGGGAAGGGGTTGGCCAGCGCGGGACGCTCGGCGGGCGCTGCGGCCGGAGTGCAGTGAATGAGGCGCGCCTTCTTCCAGGCGAGTGACGTGCGGGTCGGCCCCAGGTATTTCTCAAACAGCGCCAGGGTGGAAGTGTGGATGTCCTTGGCCTTGCCGGCGGCGATGACGCGGGTGGCAGGGGTAACGACCCCGCGCAGGGCCAGCAGTTGCTGCTCCAGCAGCGCCTGATACTTGGAGACCTTGATCACCACCAGTGCGGGGGCATCGGGCAGGGGAGCCAGCGCATCCTGCAGGCGGATGGCCGCGGGATCCAGGCCGTTCTCTGCCAGGTTGGCCAGGGTAGCCCGCTCGCTGATGTGGGAGTCGGTGACGCAGACAGGAGCATGAGGGTGCAGACAGGCGGCCAACGCGCCGAAGCCGTCGTTCATGATGATCACGGGGCCATCCTGCTCGAGGGGCTCCTCGGCCAGGGTGTTGATCAGATACTCGTCGGCGGCATCCCAGGCCTGCAAGGGATCCTGCTGCTGACGTGGATAGCGATACAGGGTCAGGCGACAGTGGGCCGTGTCGAGAAGGGTTTGCATAGGCGAATTGTCCAGCTGAGTCACGTAACGGGCCCCGGCGGGGCGCAAAGTGGCGCTATTCTAGCGGGGGCGGAGAATTTCACCAGCCCGGCAGAGCTGCAAGCGGGATTTTCCCGCACCGCCCGATTTCGTCATCCGGCCAACCCTGGCTACAATGGCCGGACATCCATTTTGGGAGTTTTGCTCGTGACCATGCAACAACAGATCGAGGCCAAGCTGGCCGCCGCCTTGTCCCCCAGCCACCTGGAAGTGATCAACGAGAGCTACATGCACAGGGTGGCGCCGGGCTCGGAGAGCCACTTCAAGGTGGTGGTGGTGAGCCAGGCGTTTGAAGGGCAGCGCCTGCTGGGGCGCCATCGTCAGGTCAATGCGGTGCTGGCCGACGAGCTGGCGGGGGCCATTCATGCATTGGCGCTGCATACCTATACCGAGCAGGAGTGGCAACAACGGGAGCAGGCACCGAGCACCCCCAGCTGCGTCAGCAAAAACGGACTCTCTTAAGACTATTGACGAATTGATTACTCAATCTTCGACCAGTTAACAATTTCAAAACCTGTTTCGGCGACGTTTCGTACTCATGAGGGGAACGTCGCCCTCCCACCGCGCCATCAAGATTTCTAATCCTTTTTCGAACATAAAAATTATTACCCATTTTGGGGTAATGATGGCTAACTCGAGGCCCCGCCTGAGGTTTCACGAGAAAAAGCGACGCGATTAAATTGCGATGATTTTGTGATAGAGCGGGGATTTTCCCCATTTTGCATGGCAGGAAACTTGCCATAGGTGGTAAACTCAGGCGCTTTTGAATGACTCTGTATGTTGCTGATTTGTTTATTTCTTCGACATCTTGCCGCAACATCAACGGGCTCATTCAACAACTCGTCGTGATGTATTTCTCGGCGCTAACCAACCTGTCTTCCCTTAACGGTAGTGCAAGTGAGTATGATTACAATTAAAAGAGGACTGGACATCCCCGTGCTGGGTGCTCCGGAGCAAGTAATCTACGATGGCCCGGCCATCACCCGTGTTGCTACACTCGGCGAAGAGTTCGTGGGGATGCGTCCTACTATGTTTGTCAAAGTAGGTGATCGCGTCATTAAAGGTCAGGAGCTCTTCGAAGATAAGAAGAATCCCGGCGTTAAATTCACGGCCCCCGCCACCGGTGTGGTTTCAGAGATCAACCGTGGTGCCAAGCGCATTCTGCAATCCGTTGTCATCGATATCGATGGGTCCGACGAGCAGGTGACCTTCGAGCACTTTGCCTGTGCCGAGCTGCCTAAGCTCGAACGCAGCAAGGTGCAGGAGATCCTGGTCGCGTCCGGCCAATGGACTGCGTTGCGTACCCGCCCGTTCAGCAAGGTGCCGGCCGTGGGTTCCACCCCGCGCGCCATCTTCGTCACCGCCATGGACACCAACCCGCTGGCCGCCGATGCGGAGCTGATCATCAAGGAACAGTCCCAGGCGTTCCTCGACGGTCTGGCCGTGCTGACCCGCCTGACCGATGGTTCCGTCTATGTCTGCAAGGGCGAAGGCAGCCTGCCGCACGCTTCCCTGGCGCAAGTCAAGGAAGAGGTGTTCGTCGGTCCGCACCCTGCCGGCCTGCCCGGTACCCACATCCACTTCCTGGACCCCGTCGGTGCCAAGAAAGTGCAGTGGCACATCAACTATCAGGACGTGATCGCCTACGGCAAGCTGTTCACCACCGGTCAGATCCATACTGACAAGGTGATCGCCCTGGCCGGCCCGAACGTCATCAAGCCGCGTCTGCTGCGTACTCGCATGGGTGCCTGCATCAGCCAGCTCACCAACAACGAGCTGCGTGCGGACGAGAATCGTGTCATCTCCGGTTCCCTGCTGAGCGGTGCCAAGGCTGAAGGGGTCCATGACTACCTGGGTCGCTACCACAATCAGGTCAGCGTGCTGGGTGAAGGTCGCGAGAAAGAGTTCCTGGGTTGGGTCAATCCTAGCGCCAGCAAGTTCTCCATCACCCGTACCACCCTCTCTCACCTGGTGAAGGGCAAGCTCATCAACTTCACTACCACCACCAATGGTAGTGACCGCTCCATGGTGCCTATCGGCAACTATGAGCGCGTGATGCCGCTCGACATCCTGCCGACCCTGCTGCTGCGGGATCTGGTCTCCGGCGATACCGACAATGCGCAAGCGCTCGGCTGCCTGGAGCTGGATGAGGAAGATCTGGCGCTCTGTACCTTCGTCTGCCCCGGCAAGACCGAGTACGGCCCGATCTTGCGTGAGTGCCTGACCAAGATTGAACTGGAAGGTTAAGCGATGAGTTTCAAGCAACTTCTTGAAAATATGGAACATCACTTCGAGCCGGGTGGCAAGTACGCCAAGTACTATGCCCTGTTCGAAGCGGCGTACACTCTGTTTTATACCCCGGGTTCCGTGACCCGCAATGCCGCCCACGTCCGTGATGCGATCGATCTGAAGCGGATGATGATCATGGTGTGGCTGGCCGTGTTCCCGGCCATGTTCTGGGGCATGTACAACGTCGGCAACCAGTCCATCGCCGCGATTGCCCATCTGGGTACGGCCGCCGGTGCCGGCAGCTGGCAATATGCCCTGGCTACCCTGCTGGGTGCCTCCCTGGATCCGGCGGTGGCCGGCGTCGGCAGCAAGATGCTGATCGGTGCGGCCCACTTCTTCCCGATCTACATCACCGTCTTCATCGTCGGTGGTTTCTGGGAAGTGCTGTTCGCCATGGTGCGCAAGCACGAGATCAACGAAGGCTTCTTCGTGACCTCCATCCTGTTCGCGCTGATCGTGCCGCCCGAGCTGCCCCTGTGGCAAGCTGCCCTGGGTATCACCTTCGGTGTGGTGCTGGCCAAGGAAGTGTTCGGTGGTACCGGCAAGAACTTCCTGAACCCGGCGCTGGCGGGTCGTGCTTTCCTGTTCTTCGCCTACCCGGGTCAAATCTCCGGTGATGCGGTCTGGGTTGCCGTCGACGGCTACTCGGGCGCAACCGCGCTGAGCCAGTGGGCCCAGGGCGGCCAGATGGCGCTGATCAACGGTGCCACCGGCCAGAGCATCAGCTGGATGGACGCATTCCTTGGCAACCTGCCCGGTTCCATCGGTGAAGTCTCCACCCTGATGATCCTGCTGGGTGCGACCATGATCGTCTACATGCGTATCGCCTCCTGGCGCATCATCGCCGGCGTGATGATCGGCATGGTAGCTACCTCCCTGCTGTTCAACGTCATCGGTTCCGACACCAACCCCATGTTCAACATGCCGTGGCACTGGCACCTGGTGCTGGGTGGTTTCGCCTTCGGTATGGCCTTCATGGCGACCGACCCCGTCTCTGCTGCCTTTACCAACAAGGGCAAGTGGTGGTACGGCGCCCTGATCGGCGTGATGGTGGTGCTGATCCGGGTCGTGAACCCCGCCTTCCCGGAAGGCATGATGCTGGCCATTCTGTTTGCCAACCTGTTTGCCCCCTTGTTTGACCATTTCGTGGCACAGGCGAACATCAAGCGGAGGATCGCTCGTGGCGTTTAATAAAGACTCTACTACCGGCACTCTCGCCGTAGTGACCGGTCTGTGTCTGGTCTGCTCCATCGTGGTCTCCGTGGCCGCCGTGGGTCTGCGTCCGGCCCAGCTGGAAAACAAGGCGCTGGACAAGCAAAGCAACATCCTGTCCGTCGCCGGCGTCGACATCAGCGCCGTGGCCAAGCGTGACCTGGCCAAGCTGTATGGCGACAAGATTGAAGCGCGTCTGGTGGATCTGGCCACCGGTGAGTTCGTTGACGGCGATGCCGACAACTTCGACACCAAGGTCGCCGCCAAGGATCCTGCCCAGAACATTCGCCTGGCTCCGGCCGACGACAAGGCCGGCCTGCGTCAGATCTCCAAGCTGGTCCCGGTGTTCTTCGCCAAAGATGCCGAAGGCAAGGTCGACAACATCATCCTGCCGATCTACGGCCAGGGTCTGTGGTCTACCATGTATGCGTTCGTAGCGGTCGCGGCCGATGGCCAGACCATCAAGGGCATCACCTACTACGACCACGGTGAAACCCCGGGTCTGGGTGGCGAAGTCGAGAACCCGGCCTGGCGCGAGCTGTTCGTCGGCAAGAAGCTGTTCGACCAGAACGGTCAGCCTGCGCTGCGGGTGATCAAGGGTCATGCTCCGGCTGGTTCCGAGCATGAGATCGACGGCCTGTCCGGCGCAACCCTGACCGGTAACGGCGTACAGCATACCTTCGACTTCTGGATGGGTCCCAAGGGCTTCGGTCCTTTCCTGGCCAAGGTTCGTGCAGGAGAAATCAACAATGGCTGACAAGAGCGAAATGAAAAAGTTGCTGTTGACGCCTGTGCTCGGCAACAACCCCATCGCACTGCAGGTGCTGGGTGTCTGTTCCGCGCTGGCCGTTACCAGCCAGATGAAGACTGCGTTCGTGATGACGCTGGCCGTTACCGCGGTCACCGCCTTCTCCAACCTGTTCATCTCCCTGATCCGCAACCAGATCCCGAACAGCGTGCGGATCATCGCCCAGATGGCGGTGATTGCCTCGCTGGTTATCGTGGTTGACCAGGTGCTCAAGGCGTATGCCTACGACATCTCCAAGCAGCTGTCGGTGTTCGTCGGCCTCATCATCACCAACTGTATCGTGATGGGTCGTGCCGAAGCCTACGCCATGAAGAGTGCCCCGCTGCCCTCCTTCCTGGATGGTATCGGCAACGGTCTGGGTTATGGCGCCGTGCTGCTGACCGTGGCCACCGTGCGTGAAATCCTGGGCTCCGGCACCTGGTTCGGCATCGAACTGCTGCCGCTGGTGAACAATGGTGGCTGGTATGTGCCGAACGGCCTGCTGCTGCTGCCGCCGAGTGCGTTCTTCATCATTGGTCTGATCATCTGGGGCGTACGCACCAAGGATCCCAAGCAGGTGGAGGCGAAGGATTAAGGTATGGAACACTATATCAGTCTGTTGATTCGCTCGATCTTCATCGAGAACCTGGCGCTCTCCTTCTTCCTGGGGATGTGTACCTTCCTGGCGGTGTCCAAGAAGGTCAAGACCGCCATGGGCCTGGGTGTCGCCGTTATCGTGGTTCAGACCGTGGCCGTACCGGCCA
The DNA here is from genome assembly GCF_049175815.1 of Aeromonas sp. 600276. Taxonomy (NCBI): domain Bacteria; kingdom Pseudomonadati; phylum Pseudomonadota; class Gammaproteobacteria; order Aeromonadales; family Aeromonadaceae; genus Aeromonas; species Aeromonas sp. 600276. Next base: position 19,778 of record NZ_JAAKVU010000002.1, read on the forward strand.
ACAACCTGATCTACAACTACGTGCTCAAAGACGGTGCCCTGGTGTCCGGTCTGGATCTCAGCTTCCTGAGCTTCATCACCTTCATCGGGGTGATCGCGGCCCTGGTGCAGATCCTGGAGATGGCGCTGGACAAGTACTTCCCGGCCCTCTACAACGCCCTCGGTATCTTCCTGCCGCTCATCACCGTGAACTGCGCCATCTTCGGTGGCGTCTCCTTCATGGTGCAGCGTGACTACAACTTCGTGGAGTCCGTGGTCTATGGCGTGGGTTCGGGTGCAGGCTGGATGCTGGCTATCGTTGCGATGGCAGGGATCCGCGAGAAGATGAAGTACTCCGATGTTCCGGAAGGCCTGCGCGGCCTCGGCATCACCTTCATCACCGCGGGTCTGATGGCGCTGGGCTTCATGTCCTTCTCTGGTATTTCCCTGTAATCGGAAAGGAAATATAGATGGAAATTATTCTGGGTGTGGTCATGTTCACCGTGATCCTGCTGGCCTTGGTGGCAGTCATTCTGTTCGCCAAGTCCAAGCTGGTAACCGCCGGTGACGTGACAATCAGCATCAACGGCGACCCGGCCAAGGCTGTGACCAGCCCGGCGGGTGGCAAGCTGCTCGGCGTGCTGGCCGGCAGCGGTATCTTCGTCTCCTCCGCCTGCGGCGGCGGCGGCTCCTGTGGTCAGTGCAAGGTACGGGTGAAATCCGGCGGCGGCGACATCCTGCCGACCGAGCTGGATCACATCAGCAAGGGCGAAGCCCGTCACGGCGAGCGTCTGGCCTGTCAGGTCACCGTCCGTTCCGACATGGACATCGAGCTGCCGGAAGAGATCTTCGGCGTGAAGAAGTGGGAATGTACCGTCATCTCCAATGACAACAAGGCCACCTTCATCAAGGAGCTCAAGCTGCAGATCCCCGATGGCGAGAGCGTGCCGTTCCGCGCCGGTGGTTATATCCAGATCGAAGCGCCTGCCCACCACGTGCAGTACAAGAACTTCGATATTCCTACCGAATATCGCGGTGACTGGGATCGCTTCAAGATCTTCGAACTGGAGTCCAAGGTCAACGAGCCGATCATCCGTGCCTACTCCATGGCCAACTATCCGGAAGAGTTCGGCATCATCATGCTGAACGTGCGGATCGCGACCCCGCCGCCGAGCAACTGGACTGCCCCTCCCGGCCAGATGTCCTCCTACATCTTCAGCCTGAAGGCGGGGGACAAGGTGACCATCTCCGGTCCGTTCGGCGAGTTCTTCGCCAAGGACACCGACGCGGAAATGGTGTTCATCGGTGGTGGTGCCGGTATGGCACCGATGCGTTCCCACATCTTCGATCAGCTGCGCCGTCTGAAGACCAAGCGCAAGATGAGCTTCTGGTACGGTGCCCGTTCCAAGCGCGAGATGTTCTATGTCGAAGACTTCGACATGCTGCAGGCCGAGAACGACAACTTCCAGTGGCATGTGGCCCTGTCCGATCCGCAACCGGAAGACAACTGGGACGGCTACACCGGCTTCATCCACAACGTGCTGTTCGAGAACTATCTCAAGAACCACGAGGCGCCGGAAGATTGCGAGTTCTACATGTGCGGTCCTCCCGTGATGAACGCTGCCGTCATCAACATGCTGAAAAACCTCGGCGTTGAAGACGAGAACATCCTGCTGGATGACTTTGGTGGTTAATCAATGCACAGTGTTGTAAAGACCTGGCTAGCCTTCGGGCTAGCCTTTTTCTTGACTGGGTGCGGTCAGGAACAAACGGTCCAATCGAAGCCGGAGATCCACATCACCGGCAGCACCATGGGTACCTACTACTCCATCAAGGTGGCGGACAACGTCATCACCGATCCCGCCAAGTTCCAGGCCGAAGTCGATGTACTGCTGGAGCGGGTGAACGATCAGATGTCGACCTACCGGCCGGATTCCGAGCTGTCGCGCTTCAACCAGCACCGCAGCTCGACGCCCGTGGTGGTTTCCCGCGATACCGCGCGGGTGGTGACCGAGGCCATTCACATTGGCCGTGAGAGCCGCGGGGCTCTGGACGTCACTGTCGGCCCCTTGGTCAATCTGTGGGGCTTCGGACCCGATGCGCGCCCGACCAAGACGCCGTCTGACGAGCTGATCACCCAGACCCGCCAGAAGACCGGGCTCGGCAATCTGCACGTGATCACTTCCGCCGATGCCGATACCCTGCAAAAGGACATCCCGGATCTCTACGTGGATCTCTCCGCCATCGCCAAGGGCTTTGGTGTCGACAAGGTGGCCGAGTATCTGGAGTCCCTGGGTTCGCGCAACTATCTGGTTGAGATCGGCGGCGAATTGCGGATCAATGGCGTCAACGGCAAGGGTCATCCCTGGCGCGTTGCCATCGAGAAACCGACTGCCAACGCCGGCTCGGTGCAGGAGGTGATAGTGGCGGGCGACAACGGGGTGGCTACCTCGGGCGAGTACCGCAACTATTACGAGCTGGACGGCAAGCGCTTCTCCCACACCATCGATCCCATGACCGGCAAGCCTATTCAGCACCGGATGGTGTCGGTGACCGTCATTCACCCCTCCTGCATGACCGCAGACGGGCTGGCGACCGTGTTCATGGTGCTCGGACCCGAGAAGAGCCTGGCCTACGCCAAGGAGCGGGGGCTGGCCATTTTCGTGATCACCAAGACGGATGAGGGTTTCGAGGAGTCTTACTCCGATGCCTTCAAACAGTATCTGGTTAGAAAATAAGGGGCGGTAACATGCAGATTTTTTTGATCACCTTCGGGGTGTTTCTGGTGGTGGTGGTGGCCATGGCCATCGGCTACATCTTCCAGAAGAAGACCATCTCCGGCTCCTGTGGCGGACTTGGCAGTATAGGTATCGAAAAAGAGTGTGATTGCCCGGAACCCTGCGACAACCGCAAGAAGAAGATGGCCAAGGAAGAGGCCCGTCGCAAGATGCTGGCCGAGAACCGGATCATCTGAGCGGGCAGGGGCTCTCGCACCCATGTCGAAAGCAAAACGGGCTGACCCTTGGGTCAGCCCGTCTTTTATGGCGAGCGCTCAGTAGTCGTAGCGCTGGCACTCCTTCTTGTTGAATTCGGCCCGCCAGCGTGCCAGCTCCTCCTGCGTACCCAGCTCGTCCCCCTGTTTGATGGCCTTCTCCAGCGCCTCGATGCGCTCGTGCAACCAGCTGCACTCGGCGGTCGGATTGTCCTTGCCATTGCTCTGCTGCAGCAGCAGCAGGCAGAGCCCCAGGGTCAACCCCGGCCAGACTCCCTTCATCTCATTCTCCTTGTGCGATGGATTATAAATGGTGCCTTAAGAGTCTATGTCGGCCCGTCATATCATGCCGATGGCAGAAATGGCAGGGCTGGGTTAGCATAGGCAGGTTACCTGTTTATTCGTACAGTGGTATGCGCAAGATCATTCACATCGATATGGACTGCTTCTATGCCGCGGTAGAGATGCGGGACAACCCGGCCCTGCGTGAGGTGCCGCTGGCCATCGGCGGCTCGGCGGACAGGCGCGGTGTCATTTCGACCTGCAACTATGTGGCGCGTCGCTTCGGGGTGCGCTCCGCCATGCCGAGCGCCCTGGCACGCAAGCTCTGCCCGCCGCTGGTGCTCATTCCCGGCCGGATGGCGGTCTACAAGGAGGTCTCCCGCCAGCTGCGGGCCATCTTTCTGCGCTACACCGAGCAGGTGGAGCCGCTATCCCTCGATGAGGCCTATCTCGACGTGACGATGAGCCCCTGCTGTGGCGGCAGTGCCACCCTGATGGCCCGCGAGATCCGCGCCGCGATCAATGCCGAACTGGGGCTGACCGCCTCGGCCGGGGTGGCGCCGAACAAGTTTCTGGCCAAGCTCGCCTCCGAGCAGCGCAAGCCGGATGGCCTGTTCGTGATCCGCCCGCAGGAGGTGGATGAGTTCGTGCGCCAGCTGCCCCTCGGCAAGCTGCCAGGTATCGGTCGCAAGACCGCGGATCGGCTGGAGTCGCTCGGCCTTTACTCCTGCGAGGATGCCCGCCAGCTCGGCAACGAGGAGCTGATCGCCCGGTTCGGCAAGCTCGGGGAGATGCTGGCCGGGCGGATCTGGGGCCACGACGAGCAGCCGGTGCAGGCCCAGCGGGTGCGCAAGACCATAGGGGTGGAGACCACCCTGGCCAGCGACGTGCTGGATGAGGCCGCCTGTTGGCAGGTGCTGAGCAGGCTCATTCCCGAGCTGGAGCAGCGATTCTCGGCCAGCCACGGCAAGGAGCAGTTGATGGGGCAGGGGATCAAGCTCAAGTTTGCCGATTTCCAGCAGACCACCGTCTACCGGCGCGGGGGTTACCAGCCGGAGCGGTTTCACGATCTGTTGCACGAAGGTTTGCTGCGGGCACAGGGCAAACCCATTCGGCTACTGGGATTGGTGGTCGGCCTGCCCGCGGTCGGCGAAGTGAACCAGCTTGCCCTGGATTTAGCGTGATAAGGTTAAGTTTTTGTTTCTAAAACCGATACACTGATCACATCAGTATGAAGCTAGGAAATGGTGGCATGAGTTCTCTTTCTGTTCAGGGGCGGATCACCCTGATCGCCGGTTGTTGTTTGTTGGCCAGTGCCGGTGCCCTGGTGGCCTCTTCTCTCTTCAGTGCTGCCAACATGCAGGATCAGGTGCTGACTTCTACCACGGCGGAAGCCCAGAGTGCGGCCGAAAACTGGATGAAGGCGATGGGCTCGGAGCAGGCGGCCAAGGTGACCAGTTATCTGGACGAGGCCTACTTCCGGGCAACCCTGCTGGGCCAGGGGATCCTGTTCCAGCGCAAGAATGCGGCCGACAATTTCGGCTCCTCCGAATCACTGCGTACCGCCGTCAACCAGCAACTGCATGACGCGGCCGCCTCCTCCGATCACCTGCTCGGCGTCTATGCGGTGTTCGAGCCGGACCAGCTCGACGGCGAAGACAGCAACTACCACGGCTCCAGCGCGCTGGGCTCCAACGATCAGGGGCGTTTCTCCACCTACTGGGCGCGGGTCGACGGCAAGATTGAACCCGAGGTGCAGGACGAATCCGTGCTGGCGGACGAGAGCCCGACCGCGGCCGGCGGGGTGGAGAACGAGTGGTATCGCTGCAGCATTCGCAGCAAGGCCCTCTGTCTGCTGGAGCCTTATCTGGACGATGTGGGGTCGCAAAAGGTATTGATGACCTCGGTGACAGTGCCTCTGCTGGAGCAAGACAAGCTGCTCGGCATGGTCGGGGTCGATATCTCGCTGACCGCGCTGCAGAGTCTGGTCAAGGAGATGGATCAGGAGCTCTATGAGGGGCAGGGCAAGGTGCTGCTGGTGAGCAGTCAGGGCCGTGTTGCCGGGGTGGACGGCTTCGACGTCACCCTGGGCAGTCCGCTCGGTCAGCAGTATCAGACCCTGACGGCCGCCTTGCAGGGCTGGCTGGGCCAGGGGCAGGTGGCCAGTCGCTGGAGTCCGGACGGCAACCTGCTGCAGACCTTCGTACCGGTCAAGATGCGCGGTACGGAACAGAAATGGGGCATCTACATCGAGCTGCCGCGCAGCGTGGTGCTCGCCTCGGCCCTTCAGCTGCAGGACGATCTCTCCGGCCAGGCCAGCCGCAGCGTGATGACCCAGCTGCTCATCGGTGGCCTCATCTCGGCGGTGGCGCTGATCTGCATCTGGCTGATGGCCCATCAGATAGTGGCCCCCATCCGCGCCGTGGTGGCCCGTCTCAAGGACATTGCCAGCGGCGAGGGGGATCTCACCCAGCGCATCGAGCTGCGCCGTGACGACGAGATTGGCGAGCTGGCCAAGTGGTTCAACAGCTTCTTGAACAAGCTGCAGAGTACCATCAGCCAGGTCATTGATACCGTTGCCGGCACCCGGGCCAGCGCGGAGCAGGCGGCCAGCGTCGCCGAGCGCACCAGTGCCGGCATGCAGGCTCAGTATCAGGAGGTGGACCTAGTGGCGACCGCGTTCGAGGAGTTGAGCGCTACCGCCCTGCAGGTGGCCAGCAACGCCAACTCGGCGGTGGCCGCTGCCAACGAGGCCGACACGGCGGCGCAGGAGGGCAAGTACGTGGTGGCCGACACCCAGGAGGCGATGCGCAAGCTGATGGCTGTGATCAGCGATGCCAAGCCGGTGGTGGAGCACCTGTCAGCCAACAGCGAGAACATCAACGACATCCTGGTGGTGATCCAGGGGATCGCCGAGCAGACCAACCTGCTGGCGCTCAACGCCGCCATCGAGGCGGCGCGGGCCGGCGAGCAGGGGCGCGGTTTTGCGGTGGTGGCGGACGAGGTGCGCAATCTGGCGGGCCGCACCCAGAACGCCATCGTCGAGATCCAGACCCTCATCGGCCAGCTGCAGTCCGGCACCGAGGCGGTGGTGAAGGCGATCATGACAGGCCACGGCCAGGCGGATCTGACGCTGACCAAGGTCGATCTGTCGGTCAGCGTGCTGGAGCAGATCATCCACGCGGTCGGCACCATACATCAGATGAACGAGCAGATCGCGAGGGCGGCGCAGGAGCAGAGCGGGGTGGCGGACGAGATCAATCGCAACGTCAGCAACATTCGCGATGTGAGCCACACCATCCGGGCCGAGGCGGCCAGCTCCGCCGAAAATGGTCGCGAGCTGTCGGCGCTGGCCGACAAGCAGCAGCAACTGGTGGGGCAGTTCAAGGTATAGGTATAAGAAAAAAGGCGCCTTCCAACCGGAGGCGCCAAACACATTCAGATGACAGACTGGGTTAAATCGGTCCGATTTAAGCCCCTCTTCCCGCAGAGGAAGAAACACAACACCACAATCGCACTCCAGAGACTCACAAAAATCACATGTAAACCAACATGGAAGAGAAAAAGTGAGCCATATGGCAACGGATTGCGAAGCGAATTATGTTTATTCACTGGTCGACCCGCAACCGACAAATTATAATGCGGCCCATTAGAAAAACTCATCGTCGGCTGGTCTCATGTCTCGTCGTTTACCCCCGCTCAACGCACTGAAAGCGTTTGAAGCCGCGGCTCGTCATTTAAGCTTCACCCGCGCTGCGGAGGAGCTGTTCGTGACCCAGGCCGCCATCAGTCACCAGATCAAGGCGCTGGAAGAGTACCTCGGTATCAAGCTGTTTCGCCGCAAGAACCGCTCTCTGTTGCTGACCGAGGAGGGGCAGGGCTACTTCCTCGACATCAAGGACATCTTCACCTCCATCTCGGAGGCAACCGACAAGTTGCTGGCCCGCAGCGCCAAGGGCGCGCTCACCGTTTCTCTGCAGCCGAGCTTCGCCATCCAGTGGCTGGTGCCGCGGCTGGTCAAGTTCAGCGAACGTCATCCCGACATCGACGTGCGGATCAAGGCGGTGGACATGGATGAGGGCTCGCTCACCGACGACGTGGACGTGGCCATCTACTACGGACGCGGCAACTGGCCCGGGCTGCGGGCCGACAAGCTGCACACCGAGTATCTGATCCCGGTCTGTTCACCGCTGCTGCTGACTGGTCCCAAGCCGCTGCGCACCCCGGACGATCTGACCCGCCACACCCTGCTGCACGACACCTCGCGTCGCGACTGGAAGGCCTGGTTTCGCCAGCTCGACATCGATGCCCCCAACGTCAACCAGGGGCCCATCTTCAGCCACTCCACCATGGTGATCCAGGCCGCCATTCACGGCCAGGGGGTGGCCCTTGGTCACAGCGTGCTGGCCCAGCCAGAGATAGAGGCAGGCCGCCTCATCTGCCCGTTTGAGCAGGTGCTGGTGAGCAAGAACGCCTTCTATCTGGTGTGCCAGGAGCAGCAGTCCGATCAGGGCAAGATAGTCGCCTTCCGCGACTGGATGCTGGAACTGGTGGAGCAGGAGGAGGCCCGTCGCCGGGCCCGGCTGGCCGATGCATGAGGTGATCCGGGAGGGGGCTGTTGATGCCCCCGTTCGCATTCTGTTGGCCCACGGCGCCGGGGCCGGCATGGAGCACGCCTTTCTGGCCGAGCTGTCACGGCTGCTGGCCGGGCCCGAGATCGAGGTGGTGCGTTTCAATTTTCCCTACATGAGCAAGCGCGCCCTGGATGGCAAGCGTCGTCCGCCGGACCGGCAGCCTGTCCTGCTCGACCACTGGCGCCAGATGATCGAGGCGTTTGCCCATCCCAGACTGTTTCTGGCGGGCAAATCCATGGGTGGGCGGATGGCGGCCGAACTCTATCAGGAGAGTGAGGACGAGATGAATGCTGCAGGATTGCTCATTCTCGGGTATCCTTTCCACCCCCCGGCCAACCCCGACCGCTGGCGGGGCGAGGTGCTCAAGCAGATCAAGACGCCAACCCTGCTGTTGCAAGGGGAGCGCGATACCTTCGGCACCCGTGCCGAACTGGCTGATTTCCCCTTCTCATCCGCCGTATCGGTCCATTGGCTGACCGATGGTGATCATGGTTTCAAGCCGCGCAAGAGCAGCGGTGCGAGCGAGCAGGGCAACCTGCGCCAGGCGGCCGAACGGATCAAGGATTTCATTGCGACCATCCCGGCGCGGGGTTGAGGCTGGCGCGGGACAACAAGGAGGCAAGGGATGCAATTTCATCGACATTGGCTGGTGCTGGCGGGCTTTTTCGGCCTGACGGCGACCATGCTGGGCGCCTATGGTGCCCACGGTCTGGCGGCCACCGGCATCGACCCTTCGCGTCTGGCGGCGTTCAATACCGCCGTGCAGTATCAGTTTTTTCACGCCCTGGCCCTGCTGGTGCTGGGGTGGTGCGGTGTGCGCAGCAAGGTGATCAACCTGGCTGGCTCCGCCTTTGTGCTGGGGATCCTGGGATTCTCCGGCAGTATTTACGCCATGGTGCTGCTTGGCAGCAAGGGCTTGGGGCTCATCACCCCGGCCGGTGGCCTCTGTTTTATGTTGGGATGGGCGGCCCTGATGTGGGCCGGCTGTCGTCTTGGAGGAAAGAATGAATAATCTGCTGCTTTATTGCCGCCCCGGTTTTGAGAAAGAGGCGGCGGCAGAGATCACCGAACGAGCCACTAACATGCAGTGTTATGGCTTTGCCCGGGTCAAGGACGACAGCGGCTACATCATCTTCGAATGCTACGGTGAGGAAGAGGCCGACCTGCTGGCGCGCAAGCTGCCCTTCAAGGAGCTCATCTTCATCCGCCAGATGCTGGTGGTGACCTGCGAGCTCAAGGAGCTGGATCTGGCGGATCGGATCACCCCGATCATCGAGGCGACCCGCGACTACGCCATCTGCGGCGATCTGCGGGTGGAGACGGCCGACACCAACGAGGCGAAGGAGCTCTCCGCCTTCTGCCGCAAATTCACCGTGCCGCTGCGCCAGGCGCTGCGCAGCAACGAGATCCTGACCAAGAAGGAGACCCCGAACCGTCCGGTGTTCCACGCCTTCTTCCTGGCCAACGACCACGTGTTGCTGGGTTACTCCTACTCCTTCAACAACTCCGCCTTCCACATGGGGATCCCGCGTCTGCGCTTCCCGGCCGATGCGCCGAGCCGCTCCAGCCTCAAGCTGGAAGAGGCCTTCTACGTGTTCGTACCGCGGGAAGAGTGGGACGTGCGGCTGCGCTCCGGCATGAAGGCGGTGGATCTCGGTGCCTGCCCGGGCGGCTGGACCTATCAGCTGGTACGTCGCGACATGATGGTGACCGCGGTGGACAACGGCATGATGGCGCAATCCCTGATGGATACCGGCCAGGTCAAGCACATCCGCGATGACGGCTTTGTCTGGCGTCCCAGCAAGAAGAACATCTACTGGCTGGTGTGTGACATGGTCGACAAGCCGGCACGGGTGACCCACATGATCGCCGACTGGTTCCGCGAGGGTGATTGCCAGGAAGCCATGTTCAATCTCAAGCTGCCGATGAAGAAGCGCTACGCCGAGGCGGTGCACAACATTCAGGTGTTGCGTGAACTGCTGGCGGAGATCGACGGCGGCTTCATCATTCAGGCCAAGCAGCTCTACCACGATCGCGAAGAGATCACGGTGCACGTCTTCAACAAGTACTGGGTCTCCAAGCTCTCCCCCCAGGAGTGAAGGCTGGCTGACATGGACTGACAAAAAGGCCGACAACCCCAAGGTTGTCGGCCTTTTTATTCGGCTTGCGTTCAGAAGCGATAGTCAAAACGCAGCGAGGATTCGCCATCGGTAAGCTTGAGCTCGATGTCGAGCGGTATGGTGCGATCGGTCGGGCTGAACTCCAGCTTGACGCCGTTGCTGCGCAGCTTGAGAGAGGTGTTCATGCCGGCTGTCTTGAACTTGATCCTGGGCTTGTGCTGCTCGAAGGAGAGGCTGACGCTCTTCTCGGCGGTCAGGTTGAGCTTCTGATAGGGAGTGACCTGACTGTTGCCATTGCTGTCGGTGACGACATCCATCCCGAAGGAGAGGGGTTTGGGAGCCTTGAGCAGGTCATTGGTATCCAGGGTGGATTGCCAGACCTGGCTGGCCGGCTGGCTGGATGCGGGCAGCTGGGGCCAGGCATTCTCGACCGGTCTGTCCATTGCCATGACATTGCTGCTGATGAGCAACAGGGTAACGATAGCGCGCATAATGGATCTCCTTATCCCTTATCTATTGAACATAGTAGCCAATCGACAAAGGGGGGAGCGCGCCGTGAGATAAAACAAAGGGAGCCGAAGCTCCCTTTTTAAATCAACAAGTTGGCACCAATTACAAACGATCGATGATGGATTGGGTGAACTCGCTGGTGGAGGCGCTGCCCCCCAGATCCCGGGTCACCCGGTCGCCGGATTCGATGGTGGCGCGCACCGCTTCGCGAATGCGCTCGGCCTTGTCCTGCATACCCAGATACTCCAGCATCTGGATGGAGGCGAGGATCACCGAGGTGGGGTTGGCGATGTTCTTGCCGGCAATGTCCGGGGCAGAGCCGTGCACCGCTTCGAAGATGGCGGCGCCATCACCGATGTTGGCGCCCGGCGCCATGCCGAGGCCGCCGACCAGACCGGCACACAGATCCGAGAGAATGTCGCCGAACAGGTTGGTGGTGACCATGACGTCGAAGCGCTCCGGGTACATCACCAGGTTCATGCAGGCGGCATCGACGATCATCTCTTCGCTCTGGATGTCCGGGTAGCGGCTGGCCACCTCACGGGCCACTTCCAGGAACAGACCGGAGGTGGACTTGAGGATGTTGGCCTTGTGGATGATGGTGACCTTTCTGCGCCCTTCCTGACGGGCCAGCTCGAAGGCGAACTTGACGATGCGCTTGGCCCCTTCGCGGGTGATGATGCTCATCGCCTCCGCGCTCTGGTTGTCATCGCTGCGCTTCTGACCGGCACCCGAGTACATGCCTTCGGTGTTTTCACGCACCGTGATGATGTCGATGTTGTCGTAACGGCTGCGGGTGCCCTTGAAGGAGAGCACGGGACGCACGTTGGCGTAGAGGTTGAACTTTTTGCGCAGGGAGACGTTGATGGAGGTGAAACCGCCACCGACCGGGGTGGTGAGGGGGCCCTTCAGGGTGACCTTGTTCTTCTCAATCAGGTCGAGTGTGGCCTGGGGCAGCAGCTCGCCGTGTTTCTCCAGCGCCACCAGACCGGCGTCGGCGTATTCGTATTCGAAGTCACAGCCGGCGTGGGTCAGGATCTGGATGGCGGATTCGATGATGCTGGGGCCGATGCCGTCGCCCGGGATGACGGTAATTTTTCTTTTTGACATGAGACGTATCCACTTCTAGGGAACAGAGGGGGAGGATTCGGCGGTTTTATACCATTTCTCCACCTAACCCTCCATGTTTCTTTACATTCTATCTGTTTTTGTCAACAGCGAGAGTGAGTCCGGTCATGCTTGGCGAGATAGCGTCATCAGGCATCCGGGGCGGGCGGATAACGGATCTCCCGCAGGTTGAAGCCAAGGGGGATGTCCCGCTGCAGCCGTACCAGTCGCTGGGCCAGCAGGGCCTCATCCTGGTGTTGGCGCAGCTTGAGCAAAGGCTTGGCGGCGTCCTCCTGCTGGCAGGCGGTCAGCATGGCAGCGAGATCGCCGTATTGCTGCAGCAGCTGGGTGGCGGTCTTGGGGCCGATGCCGGGCACCCCCTTGATGTTGGAGCCACCGATGCCGGTCAGGGCCCAGAAGTCCACCAGCTGGGCCGGGGTCACCCCGTATTGCTGCTCGACGAAGGCGGCATCCAGCCAGCGCTTGTTGAAGTAGTCGCGGATCCGGATCTGCGGGCAGATGAGCTGGCAGAAGCCCTTGTCGGTGGAGATGATGGTGGCGCTGGCACCGTGCTGGGCAATGCCGCTGGCCAGGGTGGCGATGAGATCGTCCGCTTCGTCGGTCTGGGAGAGCAGGGCATCGACGCCGCACTCCCAGAAGGCATCCTGCAGCTCGTTCAACCCTTCGCGCAGCTCGGCCGGCATGGGCGTGCGCCCCTCCTTGTAGGCGGGATAGACCTCCTTGCGCCAGCTGTGCACCTCGCCATCGAACACCGCGATGACGTGGGTCGGATCGCTGCCGGCCAGCAGTTTGCGGCAGGTATTGATGAGGTTGGCACGGGTGGCGATCAACGCCTGGGCCGGAGTCAGCGCCTGCTGAGCCTGCACTGCGTGCAGCCGGCGGATGAGGTTGAGGGCATCGATGATGAGCAGGTGTGGCCTTGGGTTTGACATGGGGCACTCTTGGCAGTCGGAACGTCCCATTGTAACAAACCAGCGGGCTCAATGGGGGATTGATGGCCGAAGGGCAGGCCGCAACAAAAAAGGGGCGCCATGCGCCCCTCGTTTCATCTGTGCTGCCCGTCAGCGCACGATTTCGTAGCAGGGCACATACTGGCTGCCCGGCAGCTTCATGCGCTGCTGTTTGACGAAGCTCTCCAGCAGCTTGTCCATCAGGTGCATCAGCTCCTTGTCACCATGGATCTTGAAAGGACCCTTCTTCTCGATGGCGCGGATACCCCCTTCCTTGACGTTGCCGGCGACGATGCCGGAGAAGGCACGGCGCAGGTTGGCCGCCAGCAGCTGGGGCGGCTGGTTGCGGTGCAGATCCAGGCTGGCCATGTTGGCGTGATCCGGTTCGAACGGCAGCTGGAATTCCGGCTCGATCTTGAGGGACCAATTGAAGGAGTAGGCATCCCCTACCGATTTGCGGTATTCGCGGATCTTCGGCATCGCCTCCTTCATCACCCGGGCCACCTCGGGGGCATCGCCGATGATGATGCGGTAGAGGCTGGTGGCCGCTTCCCCCAAGGTCGCCTTGACGAAGTCATCGATGGCGCGGAAGTAGTCGGCACTCTCTTTCGGTCCGGTCAGCACGATGGGCATGGGTTGCCGCTCGTTGGCCGGGTGCATCATGATGCCAAGCAGGTAGAGCAGCTCTTCGGCGGTGCCGACCCCGCCCGGGAAGATGATGATGCCGTGGCCGAGGCGCACGAAGGCCTCCAGCCGCTTCTCGATGTCCGGCAGGATCACCAGCTCGTTGACGATGGGGTTGGGCGGCTCTGCGGCGATGATGGAGGGTTCGGTGAGGCCGATGTAGCGGCCGTTGCGCACCCGCTGCTTGGCGTGGCCGACGGCGGCCCCCTTCATCGGGCCCTCCATGGCGCCCGGGCCACAGCCGGTACAGATGTTGAGCTCGCGCAGTCCCAGCTCGCTGCCGACCGCACGGGTGTACTGGTACTCGATCTCGTTGATGGAGTGGCCGCCCCAGCAGACCACCAGATTGGGGTCGGCGCCGGGCAGGATCGCCTTGGCGTTGCGCAGGATGGCGAACACCACGTTGGAGATGTGGGTGGAGCTGGTGAGGTTGACCAGCCGGTTCGACTCCAGCTGGGTCGACACATAGAGGATGTCGCGCAGCACGGAGAAGAGGTGTTCCTGAATGCCGCGAATGATCTCGCCATCGACGAAGGCGTGCTCGGGGGCGTTGAACAGTTCGAGCTTGACCCCGCGCTCGCGCCGGATCACATGAATATCAAAGGATTTGAAGCGCTCCAGTATCTCTTTGGAGCTGTCGGTATGGCTGCCGGAGTTGAGTACCGCCAGCGAGCAGTTGCGAAACAGTTGATAGATATCGCTGGAGGCGGTTTGCTTGAGGCGGTCCACCTCGAGCTGGGACAGCAAGTCCATGCTGCCGACTGGATTGATGTGCGTAATCATATGTTCCCCTTTCACTCTCTTGTTATCGTTGTGCTTTTCCCTGGGGAGAAAACGGGATGCCCTGTGGCATCCCTTGAATTTGATAGTAGTTGCAAGCGGTGGGGCAGGGGAATAGGGGGAAAGTGCGTTTGCTGCTTTTTTAGGCGCTCGTCAGGCCAGATTCACCTGATCCCGACCCGAGTGCTTGGAGCTGTAAAGCGCCTTGTCGGCCCGCTCGAATGCATCCGTGGTGTGGTCCCCCTCCCTGAACAGGGTGGCGCCGATGGAGATGGTGATCTCGACCCTGGCATCCCGAAAGCGGAACGGAATGCTCTTGATGGTCTGGCGCAAGGTTTCCAGCGGTTTCTGATACTTGTCCGGGTTGATGTTCGGCAGCAACACCACGAACTCCTCGCCGCCGAAGCGGGCGATGAAGTCGGTATCGCGCAGGGCCCCCTGCAGCGCCTTGGCCACTACCTTTAACGCCTTGTCGCCGGCCATGTGGCCGTAGTTGTCGTTGATGTTCTTGAAGTGGTCGATGTCGATGATGGCCAGGCACAGCGGGGTGCCGTAGCGCAGCCAGCGCTTGTATTCGAGCTCGAGCCGCTCGTCGAGTGCCGCCCGGTTGTGCACCTGGGTCAGGCTGTCGAGGAACAGCTTGTGTTTCTGGATGGTGAGCCGCTTCTTGTACTCGGCGGTCTCCTCCTTCATCAGTCGCAGCTTGGCCTCCATGGTGGAGAGGCGGGTCAGCAGGTGGCGCTCGCGGGCGGCCATGGCTTCCCTGTCCTGCAGCAGCAGGCTGATGGCGCCCATGTGACCGGAGATGGCCTCCTTGAGGTCGCCCAGGGTGTCATGGCTGGCCAGGGTATGGTCGATGGCTTTGAGCTCCTGGTCGATGGCCTTGCGGGTATCCAGGGTGGCACTTTGCAGGGCCCGCCCCTCGTCGAGGGATTCGGTGAAGCTGAAGTGGACGGCCGAGAGGCTCTCGTTGAGGGTGCTGAGAAACGCCTGGGAGGCTTTGCGCTCCTCGCGGGTGCCCTCGATGATGAGCTCGATCACCTGCAGGCAGATCTCGGCCAGCAGGGGAGGGGTGATGCCATTGAGTAACTGGCGGCGAATGTCCGCCAGGCTCTCGCCCACCGCACCGGCAAAGTCGAGCTCGGTGATGAGCCGCTGCAGCTCGTCGGCGATGTGGGCGTGGATCTTGACGTCAAAGGGGGCATCCGGCTCAGGGGCGGCCAGATCGGTGACCACCTCAGGCTGACTGCTCTGGGCCAGCAGGGGCTGGCTGGGCAGCAGCTGGATCTTGATGGCCTGCTGGTAGAACTCCAGCAGCCGGATCACCTTCTTCTGGTGATCGCCGATGCCATAGCCATCCGGGCTCGCCAGAAACTCCTTGAGGGATTTGCGGGTATCTTCCGGGAAGCCCTTGATGGCCTTGAGTTGCTTGGAGCCGAGTTCGATGGCGGACCTGGTCAGGGAGATGGACTCTTCCAGCGCGTTGCCGTGCTGCTGCAGCAGCTTCTCGATGACCGCGAGATCGGCGTCGAGGGAGGAGAGCGGCGGGTTGCCGTCGAGTTTCTGCTTGAGCTTGGCGAGTTTGTTGTCCAGCTCCCGGTCGTGACCGCGGCAGGCCTGCATCAGCTTGGCGATGAACTGGATGCTGCGGGCGCGCTCGGTATCGGAGAAGGAGACAATGCCGTCCAGCTCCAGCTGTTTTTGCTGAAGGGATTCCCTGAGTCTGGCCAGTTGTCCGGCTACGGCAGCGATATCATTCATTATTCAGGTCGCCCTGTTGTCATTATCGTTGTTGTGTTGGATAGCAACAGCGGTCGAACCCAGTTCCAGACCCAGTTGATTATCTATTCGTCACTGATCAACCGGCACTCTCTTCCGTGAAAGTTGAAGCCAATTAACCCATTGCTTTTCATGAGAAGAATTTACTTTTACCAGTCCCTTGTCAATTGCCATCAAGCAGCATTGCCACACATCCCCATTAAAAAATGCGGCCTGCTGGCAATCGATGGCAGCCAGCTCCAACCAGACGCTTTGCTGGGATTTTTCACTGAGCTGAATGGCTCCTGCCAGCGCCAGATAGCAGAGGTCGAACAGCCCGTGATGATCGAGGGCGGTGGCCGCCTTGGGCAGGAAGGGGTGGCTGACGATGCCGAGGCTGATGTGGCGATCGAGCGGATGCTGGCAAGGGAACTCGGCCAGTGCGGCGAGCAGCTCGCGGGCCAGCCGGTGCAGATCCTCCACATGACGCTGGGGCACCACATAGAGCAGATGACCTTCGCGAAGGTCGTAGATGCGGCCATCCTGCGGGGTGAGGCCGTTGACGTAGGCACCGAAGGCCTGCTCTATCTCGCGGCTCACCTGGTAGCCGTGCTGCTCCAGGCTGTTGACCAGGAAGGGGACCCGAAACAGCAGGTAGTGCAGCTTGTCGTCAAATTCGCTGCTGGGCAGCTCGCTCAGATACCAGCGCTCGGAGCGCTGCTGGCGCTTGGCCATCTCCCGTGGCCAGCGGCTCATCAGTCGCTGCCAGTTGGCCAGCCCGGTGCGCGGCTCGAGCAGCAGCGCCTCGCCCAGCTGCTTGCCCTGCAGGCGGGCGACCCGCAACTTGAGCCAGAGGGTGAAGAAGAGGTAGATGAACAGGGTCAGCAGCAGGCCGGTTATCACGCTCGACCAGAGGTAGCGATCCTGTTGATGCTTGCTGGTGCTGAGCTGCTGCTCCAGCTCCTTGATCTGCTGTTCACGCTCCACCTGGGCGTAGTTGTCGCGGATCGCCTCCTGCTCCAGATCGACCTGCTGCTGGCGGACCTGCTCGCTGCGCTGGTGGAAGTTTTTGTAGCTCTCCAGTGCCTGCTGCAGATAGCCCTTCTGCTCGTAGGCCGCCGAGAGCAGACGGAAGATCTCGAACTGGCGCTGGGTGTCGCCGATCTGGTTGGCCAGCGCCAGCGCGTTCTCCAGCTGCAGGATGGCGATGCCCGCCTCCTTCTGCTTGAGGTGCAGCTCGCCCAGCAGCAGCAGGGTGTCGATCAGCGGCTCCTTGTCATCCCCCAGCTCGTGGGACTGGCGGGCCGCGGTGAGGTAGTTGCGGGCCAGGGTCAGGTTGCCGGTTTCCAGATAGGTTTTGCCTATTTCGTACTTGAGGTTGGCGATGCGGGTGCGGTTGGTGCCCTCGTCCAGCAGATCCAGGGCGTTGAAGAAGTAGACCAGCGCCATGTTCATCTCTCCCTGCTCCCGGTTGAGGCGGGCCAGCACGATGAGGGCGTCGCTCAGCAGGGAGGGGTTGCCGAGGGCGTGGAAGTAGTTGGCGGCCTCATTGGCATACTGCAGCGCCTTCTGCGGCTCCTGCTCCTCTTCATAGAGGTTCACTATCTGGTTCGACAGCAGGCCGAGGAAGAGGGGATCCTGCAGGCCTCTGGCCTGCTGCTGGGCATCGATGTAGTCGCCCAGCGAGAGCTGCGGCTGCTTGAGGGCGTGGTAGAGATCGCCGCTCACCGCGCTGACCCAGGCGCTGGCCAGCGGGTTCTTGGTCTGATCCGCCCAGCGGCGGGCTTCGGCCAGCTGGCGCTTGGCCTCGTCGAACTGGTGCGCCTCTATGCTGGCATTGGTGCGCAGCAGCCGGCTGTAAACCTGCAGCTGGCTCTCTTTCAGGCTGGGGGTGCTGAGCAGGGTCTCCAGCTGACCAAGCAGGCCGCTGCTGGCACCGTGGGAGCGTTCCAGCAGGTTCTGGCTGCGGATCTTGAGGTAGAGGCCGTGGGCCTGCAGCTCCAGCTGCTGCTCCTTGGCCGCCATGGCGATGCCCTGATCGAGGGACTTCTGGGCGGCCTGGAACTGGCCCAGTTGCAGCAGGCACTCCCCCTTGAGCAGGTGGGCGCCGGTGGCCTGGGCGGCGGTGCCATAGCTCAACAGCGGCTCACGGTAGCCGTACTCTTGGCGATTGCTGATGATTTGCTTGGGATTATTGGCCGTGCGCGCAAGGAAGGCGGAGGTGATCTGCACGCATCTGGCAGGATCGGTCAGCACCAGGGTCTGGGCCTGTTGCAGATCGATGGACAACTGCTCCTTGGCCAGATCCAGATCAGGAGCGGACAGGGAGGACATCATCATTGCCAGAAAAAACAGTTGATTCATTGGATTAAGGGCAGCACGGGAGTGAGGGCATGTTATCCAAGCCCGCCCCCGTGCGTCCAGAGTTTACTGACAGATTGCGCGCCAGCCCCGTTATCCGGGCGCTGGCGGCGCAGAGCTGCGGGGGCAGGGCCTGCGAATTATTGCCGGATCAGGCGCAGGTTGGCCGGCACCACTTCCCAGTCGCTGCGAAACGGGTTGATGTCCAGGCCGCCGCGGCGGGTGTAGCGAGCGTAGACGGTCAGCTGGCTCGGTGCGCAGAAGTGCTTGAGATCGGTGAAGATCCGCTCGATGCACTGCTCGTGGAACTCGTTGTGCTGGCGAAACGAGATGAGGTAGCGCAGCAGTTTTTCCCGGTCCAGCTGCGGGCCGCGATAGTGGATCACCACGGAGCCCCAGTCCGGCTGGCTGGTCACCAGGCAGTTGGACTTGAGCAGATGGCTGTGCAGGGTCTCCTCCACCTCCTGGCTGCCGGCCGCACCTTGCAGCAGGTTGGCATCGAACTCGTAGCGGTCCACCTCGATATCCTGCTCGTCGATGCACTCGCCCGGCAGGGCGGCAATGTGGTGCGGAGCCTGGACCAGCGGGAACAGGGTGACGCTCACATCGCTGCCGGCACAGGCGCTCAAATCCTTGACCAGCATGGCCTGCACCGCTTCCAGCGAGTCGCAGCGGGTCTGGTTGAAGGAGTTGAGATAGAGCTTGAACGACTTGGATTCGATGAGGTTCGCGCTGGTGGCAGGCACCGAGACCTCGCCGACGGCGACCATGGGCTTGCCTTTGGCATTGAGCCAGGAGAGCTCGTACAGGGTCCAGACATCGCAGCCCTGGAATGGCAGCTCGCCGCCAAGACCGAGGTCGTCGCGGTTTAGGCTGCGGGGCACCGGCTGCAGCAGGGCCGGGGTGTACTGGCTGATGTAGGCCGATTGCTGGCCCAGGCTCAGCCCCTGCAGGGCGCTGGCGCCGGCGTATCTATCTTGTTTGCTCATCTGTGTGACTCGAACGTTGAATGGGCGATGGCAGAGGCATGGGCCCCGCTTGGGGTGGCAAGGCGGGGAGTGCCGGCTGGCGATCCGCGCTTCACCTTGTCTGCTCATGGCTTTGATGGTGCAATAGCGGACTTTGGCAGCAATTGTGGGGAATTTCGATGTCGGATCAAGTCTTGTCTGCCCTGGAACACTTTTTTTTGCGCTGGCAGCGCGACGGCGAGGCGAGGCGAGGGCTGCCCCTGTGCGAGTGGGAGGCGGACTGGCGCTCCCCCTGCGAGCTGGATGAACCTAAGGAAGGTCGGGTCGCCTGGCGCCCGCATCGGCGCACCGAGCCCGCCGATTTCACGGCGATGAACGAGGCGCTCGAGCTGACCCTGCACCCGGCCGCGCAGGCCCTGTTTGGTGGCTGGTTCAGCCGCCCTGTGCCCTGCCTCTACAAGGGGCTGCGGCTCGAGTTTGTGCTGCCTTGGAACGAGGCGGATCTCGACCTGCTCAAGGAAAACCTCATCGGCCACCTGCTGATGCTGCGCAAGTTGAAGCGCTCACCCTCTTTGTTCATCGCCACCACCCGCAACGAGATGACGCTGGTATCGCTTGACAACGAGAGTGGTCAGGTGTGGCTGGAGTGGCTCGACTCGGGCCGCCGATTGGTGCTGGCGCCTTCTTTGCCCGCGTTCCTGGAGCGGCTGGAGACCCTGCCGCAATAAGCGGCGTTAGCCACAATGAAAAACGCCTTGCCGACCGGCAAGGCGTTTTTGTTTGGTTCACCGCCGGGCTCAGTCCTTGAAATCCCAGGAGAGGTTGGCGACCAGCCGGCAGGGATCGCACTTGAAGTCGAAGATCTCGTGCAAGGGCTCGGCCAGCGCCCACTCGCCACCGCAGCCCGGACAGGGGCGGGCCTTCTCCTCGGCCGCACTGCGGCCACCTACCCGGTAGAGGTAGTAGTAGGTGGGGATGCCGGTCAGGGCTTCCAGCCGCTTGCCGAGATCGCTGCCACGGCGCTGGAGCCGGCTGCCCACCTCACCGATTTCGTGCAGCGCCGCATGTTCGGCGATGGAGCCGTTCATCTGCAGCTGATCGCACGCCTCCCAATCCTCCTGCCACTTGATGATCTGCTTGTGGTCGCCGTTGGCGACGGCCGGCAGCCGATAGAGCGGGATGGGGGCGAAGTGATCGCCGCAGCGCAGCGGCGAGCAGGTGTGCAGGAAGCTGGTATAGAGCAGCATCCAGCTGGGGCGCTCGCCATCATGGCCGCAGGGGTCGGTGCTGTCAGAGAGCAGGTCCGCCCCCTGCAGGTGGAGTTTGGGGGCGAGCAGCCCGGCCTGGTGCAGGCCCTGCTCCGCCAGCTTGACCTGTTCGCTCTGGTTGTCGGGGTGCAGGCTGTCCTGCTCCGGGCAGACCACCCGGCTGACGAAGTAGCCCTCGTGCATGCTGGTGGGGAACTCCCGGCCGAGGATCTGGCCCTGATAGCGCAGCATGTCGAGGTAGTTGACGATGGCTCGCTCGGCCTCGCCCAGCGAGGTGTCACGGTAGCACTCAAAGCAGAGTTCGAGGATGTACATGGTTCACGACTTCCCCTGCTGGAGCAGCAGTTCGGTCAGCCGATCCACTTTGCGTTCGATACGTTCGAGCCGTTCGGCAAGCTGCAGCAGGGTAGGCTCGGCGGCGGGAGCGGGGGCTTCCTGCGCCGGGCTTGCGACTTCCGGGGCGGCTGCGGGTTGCTGCTTCCACTGGCTCAGCACTTTGAGCAGCTCGGCCATGGGAACGGGCTGGCCGAGGCGGGCCTTGACCATGGCGGTGGTGGGGGCGATGCCCTTGGCCGCCAGTTCATTGGCGATGCGGATGATCTCTTGGGCTGACATGAGTGCTCCTGCACGGCATGGGGATATTGGGGCTGGACGGGGCACAGAGCTTAACCAAAGCGCGGGAGACTGAAAAGCGGGAAGCGGGTCAATCGTGCCGGCGCAGCAGTACGTCCAGCTCGTCGATGGTTTCCGACCAGTCCGAATCGTTCCACAGGGCATCGCGCAGAAAATTGGCCTGGGCGCTGGTCCAGAAGGGGGCTTCCGGCAGCAGGGTCTGGTTGTCGAGGCGGTGCTCGTGAATGAAGCGGTGCAGGCTCAGCTCGTCGTTGGCCAGCCCCAGCTGGGCAAACAGGGCGGCCAGATCGTGGGTCAGGAACTCCATCTCATCTCTCCGAAAAGACATTCCAGAACAGTATAGGCTCGCCCCGAGGCGGGAGATTTACAGGCTGGGTACCCGATGTGGCGGGAGGTCAACGCCGACCACCTGCAGCCCCTGCATGCGCAGTTGCCCCAGGTAGTGGCTCTCGCCATCGCTGGAAAATTCGAACTCGTAATAGGTGAGCAGGCGCAGCGGCTGGTGGGCCAGCGCCCGGTGGCTGCGTGCCAGCGACAGCAGTTGCAGGTC
The DNA here is from genome assembly GCF_049175815.1 of Aeromonas sp. 600276. Lineage (NCBI taxonomy): Bacteria > Pseudomonadati > Pseudomonadota > Gammaproteobacteria > Aeromonadales > Aeromonadaceae > Aeromonas > Aeromonas sp. 600276. The sequence goes on from NZ_JAAKVU010000002.1 coordinate 41,374, forward strand.
GTGATGCTGGCAGTAGCGGCGCATGTATTGCCAGGCGAGTTCGGCCTGGCGCCGCTGGTGCCAGAAGGCACCTGCACCCAGGGTCAGCAGCAAGATGGCGAGCACTTCACCCATCGCGGGCTCCTTTTGCGGTGTGTCCGTGTCGGGTGGCGCCCCGCCAGGGGGCGGGCGCCGCTATCATCAGGCCGAGGCGAACAGGCGGCCGATGGCCTGGCCCAGGGCGTCGCTGCGCTCGGGGTCGCGTAGTCTGGCCAGCATATCATTGCGCAGGGCCGGCAGGGTCACCAGTTCGGCAAATACCTGATTGAAGAACTGGGTCGGCTGCAGGGCCAGCTGCTCCAGGAACAGACTGAGCAGGGTGGCATCCTTCAGATCGGGCCAGAGCCGACCGGCGATGGCCAGCAGCAGGGCCGGGCTCGGCTGGGTTTGCAGCAGGGTCAGCAGCTTGTTGGTGCGCATGCTGCTGCCGTTGCAGGAGGCCAGCGCCCGACACAGGTAGGCCAGGGTCTCGGCGTTGGGCTCGGCGCACTCCTGCTCCTTGCCGATGCGCTCGAACAGGGCGCCCTGTACGGCCGGCGGCAGCGGGGCGTTCTCCAGGCTCTGGCAGAGGGCATAGAGCGGCTCTTGCGGCAGCTTCGGCAGTGCCTTGCACACCAGCGCCAGGTTGCGCTCATCCTGCAGCCGCTCCGCCAGATCGGCAAAGCCCTGTACGCCGAGGGTCTGCCACCCCTCGGGAGAGGGGGCGGACAGGTAGTGGCAGAGCCCGTCGTAATAGGCGGACGGGGCCTGCTCCAGCTGGCGGGCAAGCTTGGCGTGCAGGCTGGCCATCTTGGCTTCGGCCGGGCGGAAGGTGTAGGGATTCTCAGCCAGCCGCTGGGCCTTCTCCTCATCGAGCTCGCCGGTCAGCTTGTAGCCCAGGGTCTCCACCACCTGATCCATGAAGTGTTTGGGGCCGCTCGAGATGAGCAGACCGCGCTCGTCGAGGGCAAACTTGAGGAACCAGAGGTAGTGGCGCGATTCGGCCGGCTGGAAGAAGTGGACGCCGAGCCAGGCGTGCTGCTGCAGGGGCCAGGGATAGGGCTCCTGCTGCTGCTCGATGCGCACGAAGGTGTCGCTCGCCAGCGGCCGCACCTGGCGGCCCATGTCGAACAGCTGAAACTGGGTATCGGCCTGGGTCAGAAAGTCAGTCAGAGTATTGATGGTGGACATGAGGTGATCCGGCTAAGGGTGATGCGGGCCGATTATAAGGCGCTGGCACAAGATAGCCAGCGGGGAGGCGTGTTGCGGCCGGCGGCGACCCGTACGGATGGCCGCCGGGGGCATGGTAGAGAGCGGGGGAGAGGGTGTATAGTAGCGCCCTTTTTTGCAAAGCCCGGTTTGCTGTTGACTGAACCGCGAACCGGGGATGTGGTGATGAGGAAGAGAGCGCAATGAATCAATATCTGCTGGTAGCCGGCCTGCTGGGCGAACTGACCGCTGAACTGCAACGTCTGGAACGTTGGCAAGCGACCCATCCGGGGGAAGAGGCTCTGGCCAGCGAGCTGCCGTTTTGCGTCGATACCCTGAGCTTCGATCAGTGGCTGCAGTTCGTGCTGATCCCGCGCATGGAGCAGTTGGTGCTGCTGCAGGCGCCGCTGCCCAGCAGCGTCTCTCTCTATCCCATGGCCAGTGAAGTCTACAAGGAAGAGCTGGCCGAGGTCGAAGCCCTGCTGCGCCTGATCGCCCGCTTCGATCTGCTGCTCTCCGGCAAAGTGGTCGAACAATGATGAGCGAGCAGACCCAGGGCCATCAGAAGAAAACGCAGACGGGTGACGGCTCCTATGCTTGCACCACTCAAGACGACGGCGAGATGAAGCTGACCCTGCTCTACCAGGATGACTGGCTGGTGGCGGTCAACAAGCCCTCCGGTCTGTTGGTGCACCGCAGCTGGCTCGACAAGGCAGAAACCCGTTTTGCCATGCAGATGACCCGGGATCTCATCGGCGGTCGTCACGTCTATCCGGTACATCGGCTGGACAGACCCACTTCGGGGGTGCTGCTGTTTGCCCTCGATCCTGCCGTGGCCCGTACCCTGACCGAGGCCTTTGCCGCCCGTCAGGTCCACAAGGAGTATCTGGCGCTGGTGCGAGGCTGGGCTCCGGAGCAGGGGGTGATCGACTACCCCCTCAAGGAGCAACTGGACAAGATCGCCGATGCCATGAGCGATCCGGATCGTCCGGCCCAGGAGGCGGTGACCGCGTTTCGTCGCCTGCATCAGGTCGAGCTGCCCCATGCGGTTTCCAAGAAACACCCCACCAGTCGCTACAGCCTGGTTCGGCTGTTCCCCAAGACGGGTCGCAAGCATCAGCTGCGCCGCCATCTCGATCATCTGTTTCACCCCATCGTCGGTGACACCACCCACGGCGATGGCCGCCACAACCGCTTCTTTCGCGAGCACTATGGTTGCGATCGCCTGCTGCTGGTGGCCCGCACCCTCAGCTTTCAGCACCCGGTGCTGAAGGTGCCGATGCGCATCCAGGCCCCGTTGGGGCCACACGTGCTGCAGCTTTTTGCCGCACTGGGCTGGCCTGCCAGCGAGAGCGACTACTGAGGCGTTCGGGGTGTTGCCTGACTCCGCGCTGTGGCATGCTGGGCATCCATGTTGGTCAAAGGGGGTCGTGATGGTGCAGATAGATATAGTGGTGGGAACCGTGTACGGGGCTGCCATGCTGGTGGCCGAGACGCTGGCTGCGCGGCTGGAACAGGCGGGGCACGGCTGCCGGGTGTTCGAGGAGGCCGAGCTGGAAGATCTGGATGCGAGTCGATTCTTGCTGGTCATCACCGCCACCACCGGCCAGGGCGACATTCCGCCCAATCTGCAACCACTGGCTACTGCCCTGGCTGATCGAGCCCCCTATATGAAAGGGTGGCGTTATGCCCTCATCGCCATGGGTGACAGCAGCTATGAGCACTTCTGCGGCGCCGGTCGCCACCTCGATGGACTGCTGCAGGAGCTTGGCGCCAGCCCTCTGCTGCCCCGCCTGGAAATAGATGCCACCGTCGACGATGAGCCGGAAAAAGTGGCGCTGGCCTGGCTCAATGACTGGCTAAATAAACTCTAGCGACCACTCTTTTTCATCACTTATAGATCCCCGTTCAGTCCGTCTGGCGGGGATATTTATTTTGTGGGGCAGGCCAGTCTCAACTGGCCATATTTTCCCGCTATTTCTCCGGTTATTTTTCAAGCCGTTCCTTGTTTGCTCAGTGATTTATTTCGGCGCCAGCTGACATGCCGCAAATTTAAAAGTTCCCCATTGAAAGCGATTTCAGTCATGTTTTTGTCATCAATTTGAATGTTTATCACTTAATCTTCGAAGCGAATTAATTGTTGGTAGCGGTTTCATGGTGGATCTTTTTGCATTTCAACCATAGTGAATAGTGAGTTGTTGCATAAATTTACGGTTATCCATCCCATAAAACCCTCTGCGGCCAATGCTGGGCGATTTGTCGCCATTTTGTGAATCAGCTCATGTTTGTCCCGAAATTGGCTACCTATAATCGGCCTCGGTTATCACCCAAACGTTTTTACGGTGATAAGAACTTGGATATTCAGGATCACACTCCTCACAGCGGGAATAAGGAAAATGAAAATGAAAGCAAAGTGGCTCCCGATCGCTGCAGCAGTAACCGCAGCCCTGGCTTCCCAAGCCGCCTTCGCCGTTGATTTCCACGGCTACATGCGTTCCGGTGTCGGTACTTCCGATAACGGCGGCCTGCAAACCTATTCCAAGGCGAAAGTCGGTCGTCTGGGCAACGAAGCCGAGACCTACGGCGAAGTTCAACTGGGTCAAGAGGCTTACAACAAGGACGGCAAGTCCTTCTACGTAGACTCCATGTTTGCAATGGTGGCAGGTCAGCAGGGTCGTGACTGGGAAAGCACCAGCGGCAGCGATGCCGACTTTGCTCTGCGCCAATTCAACGTCCAGGCCAAGGGCGTGCTGGGCTTCGCACCGGAAGCTACCCTGTGGGCCGGTAAGCGTTACTATCAACGTCACGACATCCACATCTCCGACTTCTACTACTGGGATGTGTCTGGTGCCGGTGCTGGTGTAGAAAACATCCAGGCTGGTCCGGGCAAGCTCTCCTTTGCATGGCTGCGTAACGACCCGTGGGAAGATTACGATCAGTTTGTAGGTGGTGTTGGTGTCGACAAGCGTGTTGATACCGACGTACTGGACCTGCGTTATGCTGGTATCCCGCTGTGGCAAGACGGCTCCCTGGAGCTGGGCTATGACTACGCCCGCGGCAACCTGACCGATGAGCAGAAAGCGGCTCTGGGCAACAAGGATTACGAGAAAAACGGCCACATGCTGACCGCCGAGCTGACCCAATCCATGCTGGGTGGCTTCAACAAGACCGTGGTTCAGTATTTCGCCGACGGTTATGCCTCTCAGGCTGTTGACTACGGTAGCGGTTCTGGCAGCGGCCTGAGCCAATCTGCCGCCAAGGGCGATGGCTGGCGATTCATCAACTGGGGCGTGCTGCCGGTTGGCGACAAGGTCGAGTTTGGTCACCAGCTGGTTTACGGTACTGCCAGTGACCTCGAGAATGACAGCGTTGACAAAGACACCTTCTCCGTTGTCGTTCGCCCGATGTACAAGTGGAATGACACCATGAAGACCATCGCCGAGCTTGGCTATCACCATGACAGCTACAAGCCGAACAATGGCACCGAAACCAGCACCATCGGCAAGAAATACACCCTGGCTCAGGCCTGGTCCGCAGGTTCCAGCTTCTGGGCCCGTCCGGAAATCCGCGTCTATGCTTCTTACCTGGATTCTGACGGCCAGTTCCGCCCGGATGCCAATGGCGTGAAACAGGACGATTCCTGGAACTTCGGTGTTCAAGCTGAAGCTTGGTGGTAATCTGTTGACGTCATGACTGCAAGTGCCCCCGCATGACGGGGGCTCTTTTTTTACAACACGTTTCTTAGGGTCACGCGATGAGATATTCCAGATTAGCCTTGACTGTATTCTGTTCTGTTGTGCTGGGTGGGTGCGCCACGTTGGAAACGACGGTAGCGCCGACTCAGGAGTTCAAGTCCATCATGGGAAATCGCGACGTTGCGATGAGCCAATTGGCTACGGTTAGCAGCTGCTGTCGCGATGTCTCCAGTCTGCCGTTTCAGGACATACAACCGGGCGCAACCAAGCTTATCCCCATTGATGGCAGCTCCCCCGTTTACGCTTTCAGCGAAGGGAAAAGCCACTTCGCAGCCTTCCGCTTGCCGGTCAACTCCGGTGACCTGCGCATCACGGTTGATGGCTTGATCGACAAATCGCTGTTCAACCCGACCGTCTTGATGCTTGATTCCAAATTCAATGTGACCCGCAAGTTGGGCAGCGACGTGTTCAAGTACGAGCCTGCACGCATGCTGCAGGGGGATCGCATGGAAGCCGTGTTTACCGTGGATCGCTCCTATGTCGGTAACCCCAATAACGAAAGTTACATGGTGATCTACACAGACCAGAGTGGTCTGGACAAAACAACCACCATTCTGAGCCCTTCCAAGCTGATGACCAAGTCGCTGGGGGTGGTTGATTATGGCGAAAAAGACCCCGTCATTCCGCACTCCCCCTGGGGCGTGGTCAGCCTCTCTGTGGAGGACTTGAGTGGCGTCAAAACCGAGAGCAACTATTACAAGCCCGTCTATCAGGATGTGATTGATGCCAACACCCCGGTAGTCAACACGGCACCAAACAAGCTTGTCGTGCCCCTGGCGACCGCCGGCGCAGTCAAGAGCAGTGCCCCCATGCTGAGCGAAACCGAGGCCTTCTATCAATCCCAGATCGAGAACGCGGTGAAAGCCGGTGACATCGACAAGGCGATGAGACTGGTCAGCGAAGCGGAACGGGCAGGTTCGACCAAGGCGAAATCGGTCTTTGTGGATGCGGTTAAGCGTTCCCAGAAAGGCTGAATATCGTCCGGTCTTTAAAAGATAATATTTATTTGAGGCCTCCCTTGTTGGAGGCCTTTTTAATCGGTAGACTAAAATAGAAAAAACAGCAAATGGTTACATTAAGTTACATTGCGTTTCATGGTGTATTGTTTTGATTGGCTAAAATACAATGCGAAACAGCACTTTTCATATTTCTGGTTTAGCATGAAGATGCCGAAATATAGCTGTAATTAGCTGAAAATTCCCGCCGAAATTATCTTGTGATCTCCCCTCCAAATTTTTTATTCGCTTACCCCTGATGGAAGATATTTGCGATCTGCTGGGTTATATTCAGCTGGTCAAAATAAACAAACCCGCGTCGAATTCATGCCGATGAGAGATGATGTTCTTGGTCGTCTATAAATTGGACTGAAGCGTCTACGGTAAGACATTCCATTCAGGAGCGCACACATGTTAAAAAATGCTTTCTCTAATCTGCAAAAGGTCGGTAAGGCGCTGATGCTGCCAGTATCGGTCTTGCCCGTTGCAGGTATTCTGCTGGGGGTGGGTGCTGCCCACTTCAGCTGGTTGCCGGAAATTGTCTCCCAGCTGATGGAGCAGGCCGGTGGTTCCGTATTCGGTCAGATGGCCCTGCTGTTCGCCGTGGGCGTGGCACTCGGCTTTACCAATAACGACGGCGTATCCGGCCTGTCTGCCATCGTTGGCTACGGCATCATGAGCGCCACCCTGAAGGTGATGGCTCCCGTGATGGGCGTCGAGACCATCGAGACCGGCGTACTGGGTGGTATCCTCGCCGGTGGCGTGGCCGCCTGGGCGTTCAACCGCTTCTACAAGATCCAGCTGCCCGAGTACCTGGGCTTCTTCGCCGGCAAGCGCGCTGTGCCGATCATCACCGGTTTCGTCTCCATCGGTCTGGGCGTGATCCTGTCCGTGATTTGGCCGCCGGTAGGTGCCGCCATCGGTGCCTTCTCCGACTGGGCTGCCAACCAGAACCCGGTACTGGCCTTCGGTATCTACGGCGTGGTTGAACGCTCCCTGATCCCGTTCGGTCTGCACCACATCTGGAACGTGCCGTTCTTCTATCAGGCTGGTACCTGTGTCAACGCCGCTGGCGAAACCGTACACGGCATCATGACCTGCTTCCTGACTGCTGACGACGCCTCCCGCGCTGCCGGCAACGGCTTCGGTCAGCTGGCTGGTGGCTACCTGTTCAAGATGTTCGGTCTGCCTGCCGCCGCGTTTGCCATCGCGCACTCCGCCAAGCCGGAAAACCGCGCCAAGATCGTAGGTATCATGGCCTCTGCCGCCCTGACCTCTTTCCTGACCGGTATCACCGAGCCTATCGAGTTCTCCTTCCTGTTCATCGCCCCGGTACTGTACGCCATCCACGCCGTGCTGGCCGGTCTGGCCTACGTGCTGACCAACTCCCTGGGCGTGGTACACGGCCACACCTTCTCCAACGGCTTCATCGACTTCGTGGTGCAATCCCCGCGTGCCGATCACATGCTGCTGCTGGTGGGCCTGGGTCTGGTTTATGCCGTCATCTACTACGTGGTCTTCACCGTGGTCATCCGTGCCATGAACCTGAAGACCCCGGGTCGTGAAGACGAAACTGCTGAAGAGAGCGTTGGTCAGAGCAAGGACGAGATGTCTGCCGCACTGGTCACTGCCTTCGGTGGCAAGGAGAACATCGCTTCTCTGGACGCTTGCATCACCCGTCTGCGTGTCGGCGTGAAGGATGTGGCCAAGGTTGACCAGGCCGGGCTGAAGAAACTGGGCGCCGCCGGTGTGGTGGTTGCAGGTTCTGGCGTACAAGCCATCTTCGGTACCAAGTCCGACAACCTGAAAACCGACATGGACATCTGGATGAAGAGCAACTAATCCCTGCTTTCATTCCGAGTTCCGAAAAGGGAGGCGCAAGCCTCCCTTTTTGCTGGGCCGCGTTTGGGCGGCGGGGCATGTGCGGGGCTAGCCTGATGGCGCCTGTCTGGTGTGACCCAATGAAAAAGGCGCCCGTGGGCGCCTTTGCTGCATCAGACCGGTTTAGAGCTTTTCCAGATCCCGCTCGATTTCGCTGATCTTGTTCTGCACCACTTTTTCCAGGTGACGCAGGTCGCGCAAGATCTTCTGCTTGATGTCCGGGTCGGCCTGCACGTGCACGCCCTGGGTCAGGTTGTCGAGCTCGTCCACCACGTATTTCAGATTGGCGTTGATCTCGGTGACATCCTTGTACTCATGGGTGCCCGAATCGACCAGCATGGTCTTGCGCTGGCGCGGGTATTTGAACTTGACGCTCTTGGCGAAAAACTCGCCCTTCTGCTTCTTGAAGTAGATCTTGAGGATGTCGTGGTTGGCCTCCTGGCGCAGGGTATAGCTGTCGACGGAGGCGGGATCCTGGATCCCCAGGCTCTTCAGATTCTCGTACATCAGGCTTCCTCGGTTTGAAACGATCCTGTCACGTCTATCTTAACCGAGCCGGTGTGGCTTGCCTGTGACAGGGGCGCCAAAATCAAAAGGGCGCCATCAGGCGCCCTTTTAAATCACAACAAAACCGCTTACTCGTCGATGGAACGCAGCAGGGCGTTGATGCCGACCTTGGCGCGGGTCTTGGCATCCACCTTCTTGACGATGACGGCGGCGTAGAGGCTGTACTTGCCGCACTTGGAGGGCAGGGAGCCGGAGACGACCACCGAGCCAGCCGGCACGCGGCCGTAGTGGATCTCGCCGGTTTCACGGTCATAGATGCGAGTGGACTGGCCGATGAAGACGCCCATGGAGATGACGGAGCCTTCCTCGACGATCACCCCTTCCACCACTTCGGAGCGGGCACCGATGAAGCAGTTGTCCTCGATGATGGTCGGGTTGGCCTGCAGCGGCTCCAGCACGCCGCCGATGCCGACGCCGCCAGAGAGGTGAACGTTCTTGCCGATCTGGGCGCAGGAGCCCACGGTGGCCCAGGTGTCGACCATGGTGCCTTCATCGACGAAGGCGCCGATGTTGACGTAGGAGGGCATCAGCACGGTATTGGGCGCGATGAAGGAGCCTTTGCGGGCGGTAGCTGGCGGTACGACACGCACACCGGCGGCCTTGAACTGCTCGGCGCTGTAGTCGGAGAACTTGAGGGGAACCTTGTCGTAGTACTGGGCATCGTCGCCCTTGATGATGCCGTTGTCATTGATGCGGAAGTAGAGCAGCACCGCCTTCTTCAACCACTGGTGCACCACCCACTCGCCGGCAATCTTCTCGGCGACGCGGGCTTTGCCGGAATCCAGCAGGTCGATGGCTTGCAGGATGGCGGCCTTGGTGGCGGCATCGACGGAGCCGGGAGTGATGGAATCACGGCGCTCGAAGGCCGCTTCGATGATCTGTTGCAACTCGGTCATGACAGGTTTCCTTTAAAAAATTCCGTTTGTTGTATCACACTTTTCCAACTGTTTTTAAGGGCCCTGGCCGATTTCTTCACAAGAACGGCGATTTATTGTACTAGAGTGGCCCAACCACTTGTTCTGACTGAAAAATCAGGCTGATAAACGGGGTCTTGTGAGGCCGGTCCGGGGTGCCATGGGCCTAACGTTCAGCGCTCTCCACAGGGTTGAGCTGATTGACCAGCCGCTCCTCCAGCGCTTGCTGCTCGGTCTGGGTCAGGGGTTCGCCAGCCAGAGTGGTGAGGCTGAAGAAGTCCTCCACCCGCTCGCCGATGGTGGTGATCTTGGCGGCGTGCAGCGACAGGCCGCACTGCTGGAACACGGCGCCGATGCGGGCCAGCAGACCCGGGGTGTCGAGCGCGGTCAGCTCCAGCAGGGTGTGGCGGCTTTCCCCCTTGTGGGGCAGAAACACCACCCGGGTCGGTACGCTGAACTGGCGGTGGCGGCGCGACAGGGGCTTGCTGCGCAGCACCAGCTTGCCCGGCTCCTGCAGCGCCTTCTCCAGCGCCTTCTTGATGGTGGCGGTGCGGTTGGGGCTGATGGGCTCGCCGTTGGGCTCGAGCACCACGAAGGTATCGAGCACGTAGTCGCTGCGCGAATTCATGATCTGGGCGTCGTGGATGTTGAGGTTCTTCTGATCCAGCGCCGAGGCCACGGTGGCGAACAGATTCGGGGTGTCGCGACAGTAGATGAACACCTCGCTGCCGCCGCGGGTCGGGTGCTTGCCGATGATCACCAGCGGCGTCGGGTTGTCGCCGTGCTCGATGATCTTGCGGCAGTGCCAGGCGATCTGCTCCGGGGTGTGGCGCAGGAAATAGTCGGCCTTGAAATCGCTCCAGAGCTGGTTGATGGCCTCTTCCGGCACGTCGCGCTGGGCCAGGAACTGCTTGGCCTGGCGCTGGTTCTCGCGGATCTTGAGGCGCATGTCAGGCGGGTTCTCCAGCCCCTGGCGCAGGGCCTTCTGGGTGGCGAAGTAGAGCTCGCGCAGCAGGGTGCCCTTCCAGTCGTTCCAGAGGGTGTCGTTGGTGGCGCAGATATCTGCCACGGTCAGGCAGTAGAGCAGGTCGAGGTGCTGCTCGTCGCGCACCTTCTGGGCAAAGTCGGTGACCACGTCCGGGTCGTAGATGTCGCGGCGCTGGGCGGTGACCGACATCAGCAGGTGGTGGCGCACCAGCCAGGCGACCAGCCGGCTCTCGTAGCGATCCAGACCGTGCAACTGGCAGAACTCCAGCGCATCGACGGCGCCGAGCTCGGAGTGATCGCCGCGCCGCCCCTTGGCGATGTCGTGAAACAGGGCGGCGATGCTGAGCAGCTCCGGCTTGCGCAGCCGGGTGAACACCTCGTGGCAGAGCGGGTGAGTCTGGCGGCTGGCCGGGTTGGGAAACTGGTGGATGTTCTTGAGCAGCCGGTGGGTGTGCTCGTCCACCGTGTAGGCGTGGAACATGTCGAACTGCATCTGGCCGACGATAAGGTTCCACTGCGGCAGGTAGGCGGCCAGGATCCCGTATTTGTGCATCAGGCTGAGGGGTTGGCCGATGCCGTTGGGGTGGCGCAACAGCGCCATAAACAGGCGGCGGCACTCCGGCAGATCCTGCAGCCAGCAGTTGAGCTTGCGGCGCGCCTCGCGCAGCTGGCGCAAGGTGGCGGAGTGGATGCCGGCAATCTCCGGGTGCTGCGCAATCTGGTAGAAGAGGCGCAGGATGGCGGCGGGATCGCGGCCGAACAGCTCGCTATCCACCGCATCGATGAGGCGCCCGCGCAGCTGGAACTCGTCGGAGAGGCGGCGCACGTCCATGGCGGTGTTGCCGAGGATCGCCTCGTCAAACAGCTGCAGCAGCATCTCGTTGAGCTCGGAGACCCGTCGCACCGTCTGATAGAAGCGCTTCATCATCTGCTCGACCGGGGCGTTGCCTTCCCCCTCGAAGCCCAGCATCTGGGCCACGGTGCGCTGGCGATCGAACAGCAGCCGGTTGTCGCCCTTGTTGATGGCCATGTGCAGGGCGAAACGCACCTTCCAGAGGAAATTCTGGCAGTCGAGCAGTTCACGATACTCGGCCCGGTTGAGAAAACCGTGGCTAGTCATCTCGAACAGGGTGGTGGCGCCGAAGTGGCGGCGGGCCACCCAGGCCAGGGTCTGGATGTCGCGCAGCCCCCCCGGATTGCACTTGAGATCCGGTTCGAGCTTGTAGGCGGTGCCGAGAAACTGCTGGTGGCGCTGGGCCTGCTCTTCGCGCTTGGCCTTGAAGAACTGCTCGCTCGGCCAGAAGTGCTGGGGGCCGGTGGCCTCCTTGAGTTGCTGGAAGCCCGCCTCGCGGCCGGTGATGTAGCGCGCCTCGATGAGGTTGGTGGCGACCGTGATGTCGCCGCGCCCCTGCTCGATGCACTCGCGCACGTTGCGCACCGCCTGGCCCACCTCCAGCTTGAGATCCCACAGCAGGGTGATGAACTCGCCGATGCGCAGCCCCAGCACCTCGTCCAGCTCGTCCCCTTCGTAGAGGACCAGCAGATCGATGTCGGAGTGAGGGTGCAGCTCGCCGCGGCCATAGCCACCCACCGCGATCAGGGTGAGCTCCGTCTTGTCGAAGCCGAATTTCTGCCACAGCCGGGTCAGCAGCTGGTCCATGTATTCGGAGCGGGTGGCCACCAGTTCGATGATGTTGTCACCGGCGTCGAAGCGGGCGTGCAGCCAGCCGAGAAAACGGCTCAGGTACTCCTTGCAGTTCTCGCGGGTGAGCTGATCATCGGGCAGCAGGTGGGGGGAAAGCAGGCTGGCGTCCATGGCGTCTCACACTCTTGTCGCAGACCGCCGTGCGGGGCCTGCGGCTGATAAAAACAAAACCCCGGCGAGGGGCCGGGGTTTGATGTTAACCGTGTTTGATGAGACGGTCGATAGTGTCGTCCGGGCGCAGGGTCAGCACCTCGCAGCCATCCTCGGTCACCAGCAGGGTGTGCTCCCACTGGGCGGAGTCGCCGCCATCCTTGGTGGTCACGGTCCAGCCATCTTTCGGGTTGACCTTGCAGTGGTACTTCTTGCTGTTGACCATGGGCTCGATGGTGAAGCACATGCCAGGTTTGAGCTCCAGCTTGCCGCCGTTGCGGTAGTGCAGGATCTGCGGCTCTTCGTGGAACTCGGCCCCGATACCGTGACCGCAGTAGTCACGTACCACGGAGAAACCGGCCTTCTCGACGATGGGCTGGATCACGGCGCCGATCTCGGTGATGCACATGCCCGGACGCACCTGCTTGATGGCGGCGTAGAGGCTCTCCTGAGCCACCTTGCAGAGCTGGCGGCGCAGCGGGGTGGTCTCGCCCACGATGAACATGGCGGAGGTATCACCGTGGTAGCCATCCTTGATGACGGTGATATCGAGGTTGATGATGTCACCCTCGCGCAGCTTCTTGTGGTTCGGGATACCGTGGCAGATCACATCGTTCACCGAAGTGCAGATGGACTTGGGGAAGCCATGGTAGTTGAGCGGGGCAGGGATGGCCTGCTGCACGTCGACCATGTAGTTGTGGCAGATGGTGTTCAGTTCGTCGGTGGTGACGCCCGCCTTGACGTGGGGGGCGATCATGACCAGCACATCGGCGGCCAGTTGGCCGGCAACGCGCATCTTTTCAATCTCTTCCGGTGTCTTGATTTTAATGGACATGGGATCTCTCTTGGGACCTGACCGCGCATCCTGTGATGTCCGGCAATCAGGTAATGAAAAATAGATGCGTTTGCAATCAGGCCAAAATTTTATCCCCAACCCCCGTTTACTTCCAGTGTGATTGTCATCACAGCGTCAAATCGGTGCCGCAACCTGCTCGGCAGGGATCCATTTTTAGCGGTGCGGCTGGTGGTGTCCTGACCAAAGTTATGGTATAAAGCGCGCCGGAATGGGGAACTTGTCTCCCCGTACCATCACCCTTACTTAAACAACACACACACATCGACACATATGCCGGGGTGCCTTAACGGGTCGGTTATATGGGATGTGTGGAGGCCTAACCCCAATACAGAGGTATAAAATGGCTAAAGTTTCTATGCGCGACATGCTGCAAGCCGGCGTTCACTTCGGTCACCAGACTCGTTACTGGAACCCGAAAATGAAATCCTACATCTTCGGTGCCCGCAGCAAGGTTCACATCATCAACCTGGAAAAAACCGTTCCGATGTTTGACGATGCCATGAACTTCATCAGCTCCGTAGCTGCCAAGAAGGGCAAGGTACTGTTCGTAGGTACCAAGCGTGCCGCGTCTGAAGCCGTAAAAGAAGCCGCTGAGCGTTGCGACCAGTTCTATGTTAACCACCGCTGGCTGGGCGGCATGCTGACCAACTGGAAAACCGTTCGTCAGTCCATCAAGCGCCTGAAAGATCTGGAAACCCAGAGCCAAGACGGTACCTTCGACAAGCTGACCAAGAAAGAGGCGCTGATGCGTACTCGCGAAATGGAAAAGCTGGAGAAGAGCCTGGGTGGTATCAAGAACATGGGCGGCCTGCCTGACGTTCTGTTCGTTGTCGATGCCGACCACGAGCACATCGCTATCAAAGAAGCCAACAACCTGGGTATCCCGGTAGTTTCCATCGTTGATACCAACTCCAACCCGGACGGCGTTGACTATGTCATCCCGGGTAACGACGACGCTATCCGTGCCGTTCAGCTGTACCTGAATGCTGCTGCTGACACCGTACTGGAAGCTCGCGCTCAGGACATCGTTGTTCAAGCCGAACAAGATGGCTTCGTTGAAGCTGAGTAATTGATAAGGACTGCAAAGCCCTTATTAACCAAGCTGATGTAATTGGTTAGCAGGGGCCCTTGTGGCCCCTGTTTCTTGTCAATTCAAGACCGAGGATACTGGACATGGCAAACATTTCTGCCGCCCTGGTAAAAGAACTGCGCGAGCGCACCGCCGCTGGCATGATGGATTGCAAAAAAGCACTGGAAGAAGCCAACGGTGATATCGAACTGGCTATCGAAAACATGCGCAAATCCGGTCAGGCCAAAGCCGCCAAGAAAGCTGGCCGTATCGCCGCTGAAGGTGTGATCTTCGCCCGTACCGAAGGCAACGTTGCCGTCATGATCGAGCTGAACTGCGAGACTGACTTCGTTTCCAAGGATGCCGGCTTCCTGGCCATGGGTCAGAAAATCGTTGAGATCGCCGCTACCCAGAAGATTGCTGACGTTGACGCGCTGAAAGCCGCCGACTTCGGTAACGGTGAGTCCGTAGAGCTGACCATCACCAACCTGATCGCCAAGATCGGTGAGAACATGAACCTGCGTCGCGTGATGCTGGTTGAAGGTGACAACCTGGGCACCTACGTTCACGGTTCCCGCATCGGTGTTATCACCAAGCTGGTTGGCGGTACCGACGAGCTGGCCAAAGATCTGGCCATGCACGTTGCTGCCAACAGCCCGCAATTCGTCAAGCCGGAAGATGTGTCTGCCGACGTCGTTGCCAAAGAGCGCGAAATCCAGATCGACATCGCCATCAACTCCGGCAAGCCGAAAGAGATCGCCGAGAAGATGGTTGAAGGCCGCATGAAGAAGTTCACCGGTGAGGTTTCCCTGACTGGTCAGCCGTTCGTGAAGGATCCTTCCATGACCGTTGCCGAGCTGCTGAAGAAAGAAGGCGCTGACGTTGTTTCCTTCACCCGTTTCGAAGTGGGCGAAGGCATCGAGAAGCAAGAGACCGATTTCGCTGCAGAAGTAGCAGCTCAAATCGCGGCCGCTCAAAAGGCCTAATCGAACCGGTTTTTCCGTTTCCCCAGACCGCGACTTATGTCGCGGTCTTTATATGACCAGGAATCAGTGACATGAGTACCAATCCCAAGCCTGCATACAGACGTGTTCTTCTGAAGTTGAGTGGTGAAGCCCTGCAAGGATCCGAGGGTTTTGGCATTGATCCGGCGGTGCTGGATCGGATGGCCCAAGAGATCAAAGAACTGGTTGAGCTGGGTGTTCAGGTCGGTCTGGTCATCGGTGGCGGCAACCTGTTCCGTGGTGCCGGTCTTGCCAAGGCGGGCATGAACCGCGTGGTGGGCGACCACATGGGTATGCTGGCTACCGTGATGAACGGTCTGGCCATGCGTGATGCCCTGCATCGTGCTTATGTGAATGCCCGTCTGATGTCTGCCATCTCCCTGCAAGGCATCTGTGACTCCTATGTCTGGGCTGAAGCCATCAGCCAGCTGCGCGCCGGCAAGGTGGTGATCTTCTCCGCCGGTACCGGCAACCCCTTCTTTACTACCGATTCTGCGGCCTGTCTGCGCGGGATCGAGATCGAAGCTGACGTCGTGCTCAAGGCCACCAAGGTGGATGGCGTGTTCACGGATGATCCGGTCAAGAACCCGGATGCCGTGCTGTACCATGAACTGAGTTATGATGAAGTTCTTGAAAAAGAACTCAAAGTGATGGATCTTGCTGCTTTTACTCTGGCCCGCGACCACGATCTGCCGATCCGGGTGTTCAATATGAACAAGCCGGGTGCGCTGCGTCGGGTGATCATGGGTGAGCCGGAAGGTACCCTGATCCACCATGTCAACAAGTGAGACAAGCGTGAGCTCCGGCTCGTTTGTCCATGACGCCAGCAAATAAGATAGACACGGGCCGGTAGACGGCTCGTTCGCCAAAAGGAAAACCACTGTGATCAACGAGATTAAAAACGACGCCAAGGACCGCATGGGCAAGAGTGTCGAATCGCTCAAGACCCAGATGTCCAAGATCCGCACCGGCCGCGCTCACCCGAGCCTGCTCGACGGTATCCAGGTGGAGTATTACGGTGCCGCCACTCCTCTGAAACAGTTGGCCAACGTGGTGGCAGAAGATGCCCGCACCCTCTCCATCTCCATCTTCGATCGCTCCATGATCCAGGCGGTGGAAAAGGCCATCCTGACCTCCGATCTGGGCCTGAATCCGTCCAGCAACGGCCAGACCCTGCGCGTGCCGCTGCCGCCGCTGACCGAAGAGCGCCGTCGTGATCTGACCAAGATCGTGCGTGCCGAAGCAGAAGGTGCCCGGGTTGCCATTCGCAACATCCGTCGCGATGCCAACGCCGATCTGAAGGCCCTGCTCAAAGACAAAGAGATCTCCGAAGACGACGACCGTCGTGCCCAGGAAGAGATCCAGAAGTTGACCGATTCCTTCATCAAGCTGGTAGACGATGCGCTGGCCGTGAAGGAAAAGGAGCTAATGGAAATCTAAGCCTCTGACAGGTATATTACGAGCGCCGTGTAGTGCCCCTGCACGGCGCTTTTGTCTTTGTGGGAGAAATGAATGTCGCTTTTGGCAGCCGTAGGTGATTGTGCCAATTCGTCCTTGCCTCGTCACGTGGCCATCATCATGGATGGCAACGGACGCTGGGCCCAGAACCGTGGCAAGATGCGGGTCTATGGCCACAAGGCCGGCGTGAAGTCCGTTCGCGAGGCGGTAACCTTTGCCGCGCGTGCCAAGCTGGATGCGCTCACCCTGTTTGCGTTTTCCAGCGAGAACTGGCGCCGTCCGGAAGGGGAGGTCAGTGCCCTGATGGAGCTGTTCATGACGGTGCTGGGCCGCGAGGTGCAGAAGCTGCACAGCAACGGCATTCGGCTCAAGGTGATCGGTGATACCGCCCGCTTCAGCGAACGGCTGCAGGCCAAAATCGCCAAGGCGGAGGCGCTGACTGCCAACAACAGGGGGCTGACCCTCAACATCGCCGCCAATTACGGTGGCCAGTGGGACATCACCCAGGCGGCCCGCAAGCTGGCCACGGCAGTGGCGGCAGGTGAATTGTCGGCCGACCAGATTGATGAAACCCTGCTTGGTCGCGAGGTGTGCATGGCCGACCTGCCGCCGGTGGATCTGCTGATCCGTACCGGTGGCGATCATCGCATCAGCAACTTCGTGCTGTGGCAGCTCGCCTATGCCGAGCTCTATTTTACCCCGGTGCTGTGGCCCGACTTCGGCGAATCCGAGTTCAGCGAGGCCGTGGCCTCCTTCGTCTCCCGTGAGCGCCGTTTTGGCTGCACCGGTGAACAGATCCGGGAATTGATCGCCGAGCAACAGACCGGCTAACCCCCCTCCCAAGAGAGAGGCTTCTTTTGCTAAAACAACGAATTATTACCGCATTGCTACTGGTTCCCCTGGTGTTGGGAGCTCTCTTTTTTCTGCCGTTGAAATTCTTTGCCCTGTTGGCATCCCTGGTATTTCTGTTGGCCAGCCGCGAGTGGAGCGGTTTTGTCTCCGCCAAACCGCAACAGTGGCTGCCGCTGGTCTATTGCCTGCTGCTCGGCGCCAGCCTGTTCTGGCTGCCGGTGGAGCAGTTGTGGACTCCCCATCTGCATCCGCTGGTGATGGGCGTGCTCTGGACCGCCGTCAGCTGGTGGCTGCTGGGGCTGCTGCTGGTGCTGCGCTACCCCCAGAGCGCCAAGCTGTGGAAGGAGTCCATCTGGCTCAAATCCCTGTTCGGTCTGGTGACCCTGGTGCCCTTCTTCTGGTCCCTGGTGGCCATCCGTGGTTACAACTTCTATCACGACCCCATGATGGGAGCCTGGATCCTGCTGTTTGTGATGGGACTGGTCTGGGCGGCAGATTCTGGCGCGTATTTTTTCGGCAAGGCGTTCGGCAAACACAAGCTGGCGCCGGCCGTGAGCCCCGGTAAAACCATCGAAGGCATGTGTGGCGGCCTGTTTACCGCCAGCCTGCTGGCGGTGGGGGTGACCTGGTTCATGGGCTTCGTGCCCGCCAAGATGGCCATAGTGCTGTTCTGCTCCCTGCTGGCGGTGCTCGCCTCGGTACTCGGCGACCTGACCGAGAGCATGTTCAAGCGCGAGGCCGGCATCAAGGATTCAGGGACCCTGCTGCCCGGTCACGGCGGCATTCTCGACCGTATCGACAGCCTGACCGCCGCCCTGCCGGTGTTCCTGCTCAGCTACCTGCTGCTCAGCCAGGAGTTCTGATGGACTGCCCGATGATCCGGCAGGCCGCAGGTGCCATCCATTCGTCATACAGCGGGAGTTTTGATGCATAACCTGGTGATTCTGGGAGCCTCCGGCTCCATTGGTCAGAGTACGCTCAAGGTACTGCGGCACAATCCTGGGCGCTGGCAGGTGCTGGCGCTGACGGCGGCCCGCAGCGTGGATGCCATGCTGCGCGACTGCCTCGAGTTTTCCCCCCGTTTCGCCGTCATGGTGGACGAGGCGGCTGCCGCCGAGTTGGCCGGTCAACTCAAGACCCACGGCAGCGCCACCCGGGTGCTGTCCGGTCCGGCCGCCCTGTGTGACGTGGCCGCTCACCCCGATGCCCACAGCGTGATGGCGGCCATCGTCGGTGCCGCCGGCCTCGCCCCCACCATGGCCGCCGTGCGGGCCGGCAAGCGCATCCTGCTGGCCAACAAGGAGGCGCTGGTGATGTCCGGTGCCTTCTTCATGGAGGCGGTGCGCGAGCACGGTGCCGAGCTGCTGCCCATCGACAGCGAACACAACGCCATTTTCCAGTGCCTGCCCGAGGCCATTCAGCGCCAGCCGGGCTTTTGCGACCTGGCGGGGGCCGGGATCAGCAAGATCCTGCTGACCGGCTCCGGCGGCCCGTTCCGCTACACCGACATCGGCGAGCTGGTCCATGTCACCCCGGCCCAGGCCATCGCCCATCCCAACTGGTCCATGGGGGCCAAGATCTCGGTTGACTCCGCCACCATGATCAACAAGGGGCTGGAGTATATCGAGGCGCGCTGGCTGTTCAACGCGGCACCCGAGCAGATCCAGGTGGTGATCCATCCCCAGTCGGTCATCCACTCCATGGTGCAGTACAAGGACGGCTCCGTGCTGGCTCAGCTCGGCAACCCGGACATGTGTACCCCCATCGCCCACGCCCTGGCCTATCCGGCTCGGGTAGAGTCCGGTGTGGAACCTTTGGACTTCTTCAGTGTCGGAGAGTTCAGCTTTATCCGTCCCGACTATGAGCGCTATCCCTGCCTGGCGCTGGCCATGAGTGCCTGCCGGCAGGGGCAGGCCGCAACCACGGCCCTCAATGCCGCCAACGAGGAGGCCGTAGCGGCTTTCCTTGCAGAGCGGATCGGTTTTATGGATATTGCCAGAGTCAATGAGGTCACCATGCTCGCCCTGGGCGGCACGGATGTCGGCTCGCTGGACGATTTGATTGCGCTGGATGGGGCGGCCCGTGCCCGTGCTCACAATTTGATTGAGGAGCTTAGCTGATGAGAAGTATTTCGTGGCATTGTGCTGCCTTCACCCTGATTGTCGGAGACAGGACCATGCATGAATGCGAGGTGATGGGCTGATGGGCGGTGTGTTGTGGAACATTGGTGCCTTTATCGTCGCCCTCGGGCTGCTGGTTGCGGTACATGAATTCGGCCACTTCTGGGTGGCCCGCCGCTGCGGCGTCAAGGTCGAGCGCTTCTCCATCGGCTTTGGCAAGGCCATCTGGCGCCGGCTCGGCAAGGATGGCACCGAGTACGTGCTGGCCCTGATCCCCCTTGGCGGTTACGTCAAGATGCTGGATGGCCGGGTCGACGAGCTCAAGCCCGGTGACGAGCAATACGCCTTCAACCACAAGAGCGTCTGGGCGCGGATGGCCATCGTCGCAGCCGGCCCCATGGCCAACTTCGTGTTTGCCCTGTTCGCCCTCTGGCTGATGTTCATGATCGGCGTGCCTGCCGTCAAACCCGTGGTGGGCGAGGTGCGTCCCGCCTCCATCGTGGCGGCGGCCGGGGTGGAGCCCGGCATGGAGATCGTCGGCGTCGGCGGCGAGGAGACAGGTGACTGGGAGAGCGTGACCTATGCCCTCATCAGCCACCTTGGCGATGACTCGGTCCAGCTCAAGCTCAAGGCGGCCAACACCAGCTATGCAGTGGACAAGACCCTGCAGCTGGCCGGCTGGAAGTTTGATCCCGACAAGGAGTCTCCCGTCGGGAGCCTCGGGATAGTGCCGCTGGGCGGCAAGGTGCTGCCGGTGGTCGATGCGGTGGTGGCCGCGAGCGCCAGCGAGAAGGCCGGCCTCCAGGCTGGCGACCGCATCAAGCGGGTAGGGGGTGAGGCGATCACCGAGTGGGCCCAGTTTGTCCACCAGGTGCAGCAGTCACCCAGGCAGCCGCTTGAGGTGACCGTCGAGCGGGCGGGCAGCGAGCTGACCCTGACTCTGACCCCGGATGCCAAGAAGGTGCGGGGCCAGCTGGTCGGTTTCGTCGGCCTGTCGCCGCAACTGGTTCCATTACCGGATGAGTATCGGATTCTGTTACAGTATGGGCCTTTGCAAGCCCTGTGGCAGGGCGCCCAGAAGACCTGGAGCCTGACCACCCTGACCTTCGACATGATCGGCAAGCTGATCGGTGGCATCGTCTCGCTGGACAACCTGAGCGGCCCCATCTCCATTGCCAAGGGGGCGGGCAGCAGTGCCGACTATGGACTGGTCTATTTCCTCGGCTTCCTGGCGCTCATCAGCGTCAACCTGGGGATCATCAACCTGTTCCCCCTGCCGGTGCTGGACGGTGGCCATCTGGTCTACTTCCTCATCGAGGCGGTCACCGGCAAGCCGGTATCGGAAAAAATTCAGGAAGTGGGTTTCCGGATTGGCGCCGCCATTCTGATGTTACTGATGGGTATTGCGCTGTTTAATGATTTCGCTCGCCTCTGAGGCCAGAGCATCAACAAGGACACATAAGAACAAAATGGCTGTTAAAAAAGCATTGGTGTTGAGTTGCCTGCTGGGTGCCAGTTTCCTGGCCCAGGCGGCCCCTGCCTCTTTTGTGGTGCAAGATATTCAGGTTGAAGGTCTGCAGCGGGTGACCCTGGGTGCCGCCCTGTTGAACCTGCCGATCCGGGTTGGCGATTCCGTCGACTCCGTCGCGCTGGCCAACGCCATCAAGAAGCTCTATGCCTCCGGCAACTTCGAGGACGTCAAGGTCTACCGCGACGGCCAGGTACTGCAGGTGATGGTCAAGGAGCGGCCGACCATCTCCAGCATCGAATTCTCCGGCAACAAGGACATCAAGGAGGAGCAACTGACCCAGAGCCTGGAGTCCTCCGGCATCCGGGTGGGTGACCCCCTCGATCGCACCGTGCTGAGCTCCCTCGAGAAGGGGCTGGAAGATTTCTACTACGGCGTGGGCAAGTACTCCGCCAAGGTCAAGGCCATCGTCACCCCGCTGCCGCGCAACCGGGTCGACCTCAAGTTCACCTTCGTGGAAGGGGAAGCGGCCAAGATCCAGCAGATCAACATCGTCGGCAACAACGTCTTCCCGGAAGAGAAGCTGCTGGCCCAGCTCTCCCTCAAGGATGACGTGCCATGGTGGAACTTCACCGGCGACCAGCGCTACCAGAAACAGAAGCTGGCCGGCGACATCGAAACCCTGCGCTCCTACTACATGGACCGCGGCTACATCCGCTTCCAGCAGGAGTCCACCCAGGTCTCCATGACCCCGGACAAGAAGGGGGTCTACGTCACCCTCAACGTCAAGGAAGGGGATCAATACAAGGTCTCCGGCATCCAGCTCAAGGGCGATCTGATCGATCGCGGCGGCGAGATGAAGGGGCTCATCCCCATCGAGACCGGCAGCATCTACTCTGCCAGCCAGGTGACCCATACCGAAGAGGTGCTCTCCAAGTTCCTCGGTCGCTACGGCTACGCCTACCCGAAAGTGGTCACCTTCCCGCAGGTCAACGACCAGACCAAGGAAGTGGAGCTCATCGTCAACATCGAGCCGGGCCCGCGCGTCTACGTGCGCAACATCAACTTCAGCGGCAACGTCACCACCAAGGACGAAGTGCTGCGCCGCGAGATGCGTCAGATGGAGGGCACCTGGCTCTCCTCCGACAGCGTCGAGCAGTCCAAGACCCGTCTCAACCGCCTCGGCTTCTTCGAGAGTGCCGAAGTGGACACCAAGCGGGTGCCGGGCAGCGATGACCAGGTCGATCTGGACTTCAAGGTCAAGGAGCAGCCTGCCGGTTCCATCAACGCCGGCGTGGGCTACGGTACCGAGTCGGGCCTGAGCCTGCAGGCGGGTCTGCAGCAGGACAACTTCATGGGGACTGGCAAGAAGATCGGCATCTCCGCCAGTACCAACAAGTACTCCAAGAGCGTCGATCTCAGCTACAACGATCCCTACTTCACCGTGGACGGGGTCAGCCTGGGCGGTCGTCTCTACTACAACCAGTTCAGTGCGGCCGACGCCAACATCGTGGACTACGAGAACACCACCATCGGCTTCCGCCTCTCCAGTGGTTTCCCGGTCAACGAGAACAACCGTCTCGACTTCAGCCTCGGGGTCGAAAACAACAAACTGTCCCAGCCCAACCCCTATCTGCAGGTGGATGAGTTCTGGAAGGTGTACAGCAAGAACAAGGATGGCGACAACCGCATGGTGTTCAACACCGTCGACGTCACCGCCGGCTGGACCCGTTCCACCCTCAACAAGGGCCAGTTCCCGACCGCCGGCGATCGTCAGCGGGTCAACGCCAAGGTCACAGTACCGGGCATGGATCTGCAGTACTTCAAGCTCAACGCCGAAGACGCGCACTACTTCCCGTTCGATGCGGATCACAAGTGGGTGCTGATGGCCAAGGCGCGTGCCTCCTACGGCAACGGCTACGGCAGCAACGGCAACTATGATCACGTACTGCCGTTCTTCGAGAACTACTTCGCCGGTGGTTTCGACACCCTGCGCGGCTTCAAGAGCAACACGGTCGGTCCGAAGGCGCTCTACTACTACAACCTGAGCGGCAACGACGTCATCCAGGGCACCGACAGCTCGGTGGGCGGCAACGCCCTGGCGGTCGCCTCCCTCGAGATGATAGTGCCGACGCCGTTTGCGTCCGAGACCTATCAGCCGCAACTGCGGACCAGCTTCTTCATCGATGCCGGCTCCGTGTGGGATACCACCTTCGACTATGACCAGTACCGCAACCGTTGCTTCAGCGGCTGCAACTATCTGGCCGACTATTCGGATCCGACCAACTACCGCGCCTCGGCCGGTCTGTCGCTGCAGTGGCTCTCCCCGATGGGCCCGCTGGTGTTCGCGATTGCCCGTCCGCTCAAGCAGTACGAGGGCGACCGGACCGAGTTCTTCTCATTCAACATCGGCCGTACCTTCTAAGGACGGACCTTGCCCCCACCCAATGGTGGGGGTATTCAATGATGGGACGCGCAGCCTGCGTGCCTCACCAGGTAACAAGTCGGTCCGGGTACCACTTGCATAATCAGGTAAATCAGGTAGCCCTCACATGAGGGAACAAGGAGTAAGTGTGAATAAAGCGTTGAAAGTAGCTGGTTTGAGTTTTGCACTGATGGCTGCCGGCATGGGCTCCGCCTTGGCCGAGACCAAGATCGCCGTGGTCGACATGGGCGAAGTCTTCCAGAAGCTGCCCCAGCGTGAAGCCGTTTCCAAGAAGCTGAAAGGCGAATTCGAGCCGCGCATGCGCGAGCTGCAGAAGCTGGAAGCCGATGGTCAGAAACTGGTCGAGAAGTTCAAGAAGGATGAAGCCTTCATGAGCGCCGACCAGAAAAAACAAAGCCAGGAGAAGCTGGCCAAGCTGCAGATGGAGTTCAACCAGAAGCGTCAGGCGTTTGAACAGGACAACGGTCGCCGTCAGTCCGAAGAGCGCAACAAGATCCTGACCAAGGTGCAGGCAGCCATCGACTCCATCGCCAAGAGCAATGGTTACGATCTGGTGCTGGAGCGCAATGCCGCCCCGTACGCCGCCAGCAAGCTGGACATCTCTGCCCAGGTTATTTCTCAGGTAAGCAAGAGCAACTAATTGATGGCATTCACTCTCGCACAGCTGGCCCAGCAACTGGGGGCCCAGGTCCATGGCGACGGAACCCTGGAAATCCGCAAGGTAGCGACACTGGAAAAGGCCGGGGAGGGGGACATCACCTTCCTGTCCAATAAAAAGTACCGGCATTATCTGGAGCAGAGCAAGGCGACCGCCGTGCTCATCACAGAAGCGGATCTGCCATTTTGTCCCACCAATGCCCTGGTGCTCAAAGACCCCTACGTGGGCTTTGCAAGGGTTGCCCAACTGCTGGACACCACCCCGCAGCCGGCCACGGATATTCATCCGAGCGCCGTTATCGCGGCGGACGTGCAACTGGGCGAGAGAGTGGCCATCGGCGCCAATGCGGTGATCGAATCCGGCGTCGTGCTGGGTGACGATGTACGCATTGGCCCGGGCTGTTTCGTTGGCAAGAATACCCGACTGGGAGCTCGCTCCCGGTTGTGGGCCAACGTCACCCTCTATCACAACATCACCATGGGTACCGACTGTCTGGTTCAATCCGGCACAGTGATCGGGGCCGATGGGTTCGGTTATGCCAACGAGCGCGGCGAGTGGATCAAGATCCCCCAGCTCGGCGGCGTGACCATCGGCAACCGGGTCGAGATCGGTGCCTGCACCACCATCGACCGCGGCGCGCTGGAAGATACCCGCATCGCTGACAACGTCATCATCGACAACCAGTGCCAGATCGCCCACAACGTCGAGATCGGCTACGGCACCGCCGTGGCGGGCTCCACCGTGATGGCAGGTAGTCTCAAGGTCGGCAAATACTGTATCATTGGCGGCGCCTCCGTCTTTAACGGGCACATGGAGATCTGCGACCAGGCCACCGTTACCGGCATGGCCATGGTGATGCGACCCATTACCGAGCCCGGTGTCTACTCTTCCGGCATCCCCCTGCAAACCAATAAAGAGTGGCGCAAGACCGCCGCCCGGGTGATGCGTATCGAAGAGATGCACAAGCGGTTGAGCAAGCTTGAGAAGAAGCTGGACCAAGAATAATCACGATTGGTATAGGGTACTGTTTTGACTACTGAAAAGAAGAGCCTGGGTATCCAGGAAATAATGGATCTGCTGCCCCACCGTTATCCGTTCCTGATGGTGGACAAGGTGGAAAACTACGAGATCAGCGATGAGCGCAAGACCCTGCGCGCCATCAAGAACGTCTCCTTCAACGAGCCGATCTTCCAGGGGCACTTCCCGGCCAAGCCGGTGTTCCCCGGTGTGCTGATCCTGGAAGCCATGGCACAGGCCACCGGTATCCTGGCGTTTACCATGGTGGGCAAGCCGTCCCCCAACGAACTCTATTACTTTGCCTCAATCGACAACGCTCGTTTCAAGCGTCCGGTTGGCCCCGGCGATCAGCTGGTGCTCGACGTGGAGTTCCTGAAAGAGCGTCGCGGTATCGCCAAGTTCACCGGTGTGGCCACGGTCAACGGTGAAGTGGTCTGTACCGCCGAGCTGATGTGCGCCAAACGCGAGGTTTAACACACGTGATCGACCAGACTGCCATCATTCACGATACTGCCGTCGTCCATGAGTCTGCCGTCATCGGTAAAGGGGTTGAAATCGGCCCCTTTTCTGTCATCGGTGCCGAGGTGGAAATCGGCGACAACACCTGGGTCAGCTCCCATGTGGTGATCAAGGGCCCGACCAAGATTGGTCGTGGCAACAAGATCTTCCAGCACACCTCCATCGGTGAGGATTGCCAGGACAAGAAGTACGCCGGCGAGCGCACCTTCCTCGAGATCGGCGACAACA
Organism: Aeromonas sp. 600276; assembly: GCF_049175815.1. Classification (NCBI taxonomy): domain Bacteria; kingdom Pseudomonadati; phylum Pseudomonadota; class Gammaproteobacteria; order Aeromonadales; family Aeromonadaceae; genus Aeromonas; species Aeromonas sp. 600276. The sequence continues at coordinate 67,250 of NZ_JAAKVU010000002.1, forward strand.
ACGTCTTTCGCGAGAACTGCACCGTGCACCGCGGCACCATCCAGGATCAGTCCCTGACCCGGATCGGCAGCGGCAACCTGTTCATGGTCAACGTCCACGTTGCCCACGACTGCATCATCGGTGACAACTGCATCTTCGCCAACAACGCGACCCTGGCGGGCCACGTGGTGATCGGCGATTTCGTGATCTTCGGCGGTCTCTCCGCGATCCACCAGTTCGGCCGCGTCGGCTCCCATGCCTTCGTCGGTGGCTGCGCCGCCCTCAACAAGGACGTGCCGCCCTACGTGATGGCCGCCGGCAACTACGCCAAACCGTTCGGGGTCAACTCCGAAGGGCTGCGTCGCCGCGGTTACACGCCTGAGGCCATCTCCGCCGTCAAGCGCGCCTACAAGGAGATCTTCCGCTCCGGCAAGACCGTCGAAGAGGTGCTGCCTGTGCTGATCGAGATGGCGCAAGCCGAGCCGGCCGTCCAGCTCTATGTGGATTTCCTCAAAGACAACGAGCGCGGGATCATCCGTGCCTGATCCGGTTCGCATCGGTATCGTCGCCGGAGAGGTCTCCGGCGACATTCTGGCTGCCGGTCTGGTACGCGAGCTGCAGGCCCGCTACCCGGACGCGCAGTTCGAAGGGATCGCCGGGCCGCGCATGCAGGCCCTCGGCGTGAAGGCCCTGTTCGAGATGGAAGAGCTCTCCGTCATGGGGATCACCGAGGTGCTGGGCCGTCTGCCGCGCATCCTCAAGGTCCGCCGCGAACTGCTGCGCCACTTCATCGCCAATCCGCCCGATATCTTCATCGGGGTGGATGCACCGGATTTCAATATCGGGGTGGAGCTGAAACTGCGCCGCGCCGGTATCAAGACGGTTCACTATGTCAGCCCCTCGGTATGGGCCTGGCGCCAGAACCGCATTCACAAGATCAAGGCCGCCACCGACATGGTGCTCGCCTTCCTGCCGTTCGAGAAAGCCTTCTACGACCGCTTTGATGCCCCTTGCCGCTTCGTCGGCCACACCATGGCGGACGACATCCCGCTGGTGCCGGATCAGGCCGCGGTGCGCAGAACCCTCGGCATCGACGCCAACCGCCGCTGGTTGGCGGTGCTGCCGGGCAGCCGCACGGCGGAAGTGGGCTTCATGTCCCCCCTGTTTCTCGAGGCGTGCAAGCACCTGACGGTGCGCTACCCGGATCTCGGCTTCATCGTGCCGCTGGTCAACCAGAAGCGGCGCGAGCAGTTCATGGCCATCAAGGCCGACGTGGCGCCGGATCTCGACATGGTGCTGCTGGAAGGGCAGGGTCGCGAGGCGATGATCGCCGCCGACGTGGTGATGCTGGCCTCCGGCACCGCCGCCCTCGAAGCCATGCTGGTGAAAAAGCCCATGGTGGTAGGCTACAAGCTCAAGCCCTTCAGCTACTGGCTGGCCCAGCGGCTGGTGAAGACCGAATTCGTCTCCCTGCCCAACCTGTTGGCCGGCCGCATGCTGGTGCCCGAACTCATCCAGCACGAGTGCACCCCGGAGAACCTGGTGGTCGAGGTGAGCAAGTATTTCGAGCACGACAACAGTGCGCTGGTGAACACCTTCACCGAGCTCCATCAGCTCATTCGCTGCAATGCAGACCACCAGGCCGCCGAGGCGGTGGCCGAGCTGCTGGGCCGGTAGAGAACGGGCTGCCAGCGTGGCTGCGCCAACGCGACGCCAGGCCCTGCGGGGCCTGTTTTGATTCAAGGCTACAAGATGATGATCGATATTCCTGACGACAAGCTGGTTGCCGGTGTGGACGAAGTGGGCCGCGGCCCCCTGGTGGGAGACGTGGTCACCGCCGCCGTCATCCTCGACCCGGCCAACCCGATCGCCGGGCTCAACGACTCCAAGAAGCTCTCCGAGAAGAAGCGGCTCGCCCTGTTTGACGAGATCAAAGAGAAGGCGCTGGCCTTCGCCATCGGTCGCGCCAGCCCGGCGGAGATCGACGAGCTCAACATCCTGCACGCCACCATGCTGGCGATGCAGCGCGCCGTGGCGGGGCTCAAGGTCACTCCCGAGCTGGTCTTCATCGATGGCAACCGCTGCCCGGCTCTGCCGATGGAAGCCCGCGCCGTGGTCAAGGGCGACAGCCTAGTGGCCGCCATCAGTGCCGCCTCGATCCTCGCCAAGGTGACCCGCGATGCGGAGATGACCGAGCTGGACAGCCGCCATCCCGAGTACGGCTTTGCCCGCCACAAGGGCTATCCGACTGCGGAGCACCTCGCCATCCTGGCCGAACGCGGCCCGTTGCCGGAATATCGTCAAAGTTTCAAACCGGTGCGCCGCGCACTGGGAGTGGAATAACCCATGCTGATTTGTCTAAGCGATGGCTGCTTGCGTAATGAGAGGGCATGACGATGGCTGACCCCCGTTTCATTCACCTGCGGGTGCATACCGACTTCTCCATGGTGGATGGTCTGCAGAAGATCAACCCCATCGTCGGGGCCGCGGCGGCCGACAACATGCCGGCGCTGGCCCTGACCGACCAGATGAACATGTGCGGCCTAGTGCGCTTCTATGGCGCCGCCCACGGCAAGGGGATCAAGCCCCTGGTCGGTGCCGACTTCTGGGTGCAGAGCAGTGAACTCGGCGACGAGCAGTTTCGCCTCACTCTGCTCGCCATGGACAACGACGGCTACCAGAACATCACATTGCTCATCTCCCGTGGCTATCAGCGCGGTCATGTGCAGGGACGGCCGGTCATCGACAAGGAGTGGCTGGTCGAGCACGCCAAGGGGGTGATCGTGCTCTCCGGCGGGCGCGAGGGGGACGTGGGCAAGTTCCTGCTCAAGGGCAACCGCCAGATGACCGAGCAGTGCGTCGCCTTCTACCAGACCCACTTCCCTGACGCCTACTACCTGGAGCTGCTGCGTACCGGTCGCCCCGACGAGGAGGTCTACCTGCACATGGCGGTGAACCTCGCGAGCGAGTTCGCGCTGCCGGTGGTGGCCACCAACGAGGTGGTGTTCCTCACCGCCGATGACTTTGACGCCCACGAGATCCGGGTCGCCATCCACGACGGCTACACCCTGATGGACAAGCGTCGCCCGCGCCGCTACAGCCCGCAGCAGTACCTGCGCAGCCAGGACGAGATGTGCGAACTGTTCGCCGACATCCCGGAGGCGCTGGAGAACACGGTGGAGATCGCCAAGCGCTGCAACGTGACGGTGCGTCTGGGTGAATACTTCCTGCCCAACTTCCCCACCGGCGACATGACCACCGAAGACTTCCTGGTGGCCAAGTCGAAAGAGGGGCTGGAGGAGCGGCTCGAGTTCCTGTTCCCGGATCCGGCGGTGCGGGCCGAGCGTCGTCCCGAGTACGACGAGCGCCTCGACATCGAGCTCAAGGTGATCAACCAGATGGGCTTCCCGGGTTACTTCCTCATCGTGATGGAGTTTATCCAGTGGTCCAAGGACAACGGCATCCCGGTCGGCCCGGGCCGGGGTTCGGGTGCGGGTTCGCTGGTGGCCTACGCCCTCAAGATCACCGACCTGGATCCACTCGAATTTGACCTGCTGTTCGAACGTTTCCTGAACCCCGAGCGGGTCTCCATGCCCGACTTCGACGTCGACTTCTGCATGGACCGACGGGACGAGGTGATCGAGCACGTCTCCGAGATGTACGGCCGGGATGCGGTGTCCCAGATCATCACCTTCGGCAGCATGGCGGCCAAGGCGGTGGTGCGAGACGTGGGCCGGGTGTTGGGCCACGCCTACGGCTTCGTCGATCGCATCTCCAAGCTGATCCCGCCGGATCCCGGCATGACCCTGGCCAAGGCGTTCGAGGCCGAGCCCAAGCTGCCCGAGCTCTACGAGCAGGACGAAGAGGTCAAGGATCTCATCGACATGGCGCGCCGGCTGGAAGGGGTAGTGCGCAACGCCGGCAAACACGCCGGTGGCGTGGTGATCGCGCCCACCAAGATCACCGACTTTGCGCCGCTCTACTGCGATGACGAGGGCCATCACCCGGTCACCCAGTTCGACAAGAACGACGTGGAGTACGCCGGCCTGGTGAAGTTCGACTTCCTGGGTCTGCGCACGCTCACCATCATCGACTGGGCGCTCGGCATGATAAACCCGCGCCTTGCCAAAGAGGGCAAGCCGCCGGTCGACATCGCCGCCATCCCCATCGACGACAAGCGCTCGTTCGACCTGCTGCAACGCTACGAGACTACCGCGGTATTCCAGCTCGAATCCCGCGGCATGAAGGATCTCATCAAGCGGCTGCAGCCGGACTGTTTCGAAGACATGATCGCTCTGGTGGCCCTGTTCCGGCCGGGCCCGCTCCAGTCGGGCATGGTGGACAACTTCATCGACCGCAAACACGGCAATGAAGCCATCTCCTATCCGGACGAGAAGTGGCAGCACGAGAGTCTGCAACCGATCCTGGAGCCCACCTACGGCATCATCCTCTACCAGGAACAGGTGATGCAGATCGCCCAGACCCTGGCCGGGTACACGCTCGGTGGCGCGGATATGCTGCGCCGGGCCATGGGCAAGAAAAAACCCGAGGAGATGGCCAAGCAGCGGGCCGGTTTTGAAGAGGGCGCCATCAAGAACGGCGTCGACGGCGAGCTGGCGATGAAGATCTTCGACCTGGTGGAGAAGTTCGCGGGCTACGGCTTCAACAAGTCGCACTCCGCCGCCTATGCCCTGGTCTCCTACCAGACCCTCTGGCTCAAGACCCACTTCCCGGCCGAGTTCATGGCGGCGGTGATGACCGCCGACATGGACAACACCGACAAGATAGTGACGCTAGTGGACGAGTGTCAGCGGATGGGGCTGACGGTGATCCCGCCGGATGTGAACACCGGTCGCTACCGCTTCAGCGTCAACGAGGACGGTCATATCGTCTACGGCATCGGCGCGGTGAAGGGGGTGGGGGAAGGTCCCATCGATGCGATCCTGGAAGCACGGGATCGGGATGGCCCGTTCCGCGACCTGTTCGACTTCTGCAACCGGGTCGACATCAAGAAGCTCAACAAGCGGGTGATGGAGAAGCTTATCCTCTCCGGTGCCATGGACCGGCTCGGCCCTCACCGCGCCGCCCTGATGGCGACCCTGGAGGAGGCGATGCGTGCCGCCGAGCAGCACGCCAAGGCCCAGGCGGTGGGGCAGGTCGACATGTTCGGCGTGCTCACCGAGGAGATCGATGACGTCAAGAAGGCGTTCGCCAACGTGCCGCACTGGCCCGACAAGGTGTGGCTGGAAGGGGAGCGCGAGACCCTCGGGCTCTACCTGACCGGTCACCCCATCAACCAGTACAGCGGCGAGCTGCGTCGCTATACCTCGGGCCGGCTGTGCGATCTGCATCCCACCTCCCGCGATACCGTGACCACGGCGGCGGGGCTGGTGATCGCGGCGCGCAGCATGGTGACCAAGCGTGGCAACAAGATGGGGATCTTCACCCTGGACGACCGTTCCGGTCGCCTCGATGTGACCCTGTTCAGTGAAGCGCTGGAAAAATATGAAGAGTTGATGCAAAAAGACCGTATTTTGGTGGTTTCTGGACAGGTCAGCTTTGATGACTTCTCCGGTGGCCTTAAAATGTCGGCCCGTGAATTACTGGATATCAACGATGCGAGAGAGCGTTTTGCCAGGGCAATCCGCATCTCTCTCGATGAACAGCGAATCGATGATCGCTTTTTCCCGCGTTTGTGCGAGATTTTGGAGCCCGCCCGTGCCGGAGTCTGTCCGGTTCAGGTAAACTATCGTCGCCCCGGCTCCCGGGTGCGATTGACGCTCGGCACCGAGTGGCGGGTGACGCCCACCGATCAACTGATAGATGACTTGCGCGTCCTGCTGGGACGAGAGCGGGTTGAATTGGTTTTTGATTAGAGGATCTATAGTCCCTATGAGTCTTTTTCTGGATTTTGAACAGCCGATCGCCGAGTTGCAGGCACAGATCGATGAACTGCGCCATGTGAGCGAGCACAACAGTGCCGTGGATCTGAGCGAAGATATCCGTCGGCTGGAGAAGAAAAACGAAGAGCTGACCAAGAAGATCTTCGGCGATCTGGGCGCCTGGCAGGTGTCCCAGATGGCGCGTCATCCACAGCGCCCCTATACCCTCGACTACATCGAGCACATCTTCACCGATTTCGATGAGCTGGCCGGCGATCGCGCCTATGCCGATGACAAGGCCATCGTCGGCGGCATCGCCCGTCTGGACGGCGAGCCTGTGATGGTCATCGGCCACCAGAAGGGGCGCGAGACCAAGGAGAAGATCAAGCGCAACTTCGGCATGCCGCGCCCGGAAGGGTACCGCAAGGCCCTGCGCCTGATGGAGATGGCCGAGCGCTTCAAGATGCCGATCATCACCTTCATCGACACCCCGGGCGCCTACCCGGGCGTCGGTGCCGAGGAGCGTGGCCAGTCCGAAGCGATTGCCCGCAACCTGAAAGTGATGGCCGGTCTGACCGTGCCGGTGGTCTGCACCGTGATCGGTGAAGGCGGCTCGGGCGGCGCCCTGGCCATCGGTGTCGGCGATCGCGTCAACATGCTGCAGTACTCCACCTACTCCGTCATCTCGCCGGAAGGGTGCGCTTCCATCCTGTGGAAGAGCGCCGACAAGGCACCGGTGGCTGCCGATGCCATGGGCATCACGGCCCAGCGTCTGAAAGAGCTCAAGCTCATCGACAACATCGTTGAGGAGCCGCTCGGCGGCGCCCACCGCAATGTGGAGAAGATGGCCAAGCACCTGAAAGACCGCATCCAGCAGGATCTCAACGCCCTGCGTCCGCTCGACAACGAGCAGCTGCTGGAGCAGCGCTACCAGCGTCTGCTGGGCTACGGCTACTGCTGAGCCCGGTCGGGAACAAATGGATGATGAAAGGCCCTCGCACTGCGGGGGCCTTCTTTTTTATGGCGGCAGGGCTCCTGTCGGCAGGGAAAAATCCTGTCCATATGGATACCTGTTGGCATGATGTTTGCCAAAACCCCCTTGTTGGATCAATTCAGCGGCGATTTGTGGCCAAAAAAAGTGGGATCCCACTCCCGTTTTGCTTAAAGTGGCCCTTTCCGATCGACCCGATCGGCATGCCCGCAAGGACGCTCTGCGGACGTAAACAGGCCAGCCCGGCCTGACTCACAGGAATGTTCACCCTGCCGGCGGCACTGCCTTTTGCAGCGCCCTGCTGCCCGTTCAGCCGCCCGGTGTTACGTCACTCTCATCTTGCATCGTCTCCATCTGCAGCGAGTGAATCATGAGCGAATCGGTTTTTGAGATCCACGACTGGACCCTGAGCGTCGACGACAACATGCTCTGTCGCCCCGACCGCGAGGTCTACCTCGAGCCCCGGCTGGTCAATCTGTTGCGCTTCCTGGCGAGCAACGCCGGTACCGTGTTCGGGCGTGACTGCCTGATCAACGAGGTGTGGGACGGCGCCGAGGTGACCGATCAGGTGGTCACCCAATCCATCTTCGAGCTGCGCAAGATCCTCAAGGATGGCCGCAACGACGCCGCCGACTACATCGTCACCGTGCCCAAGCGCGGCTACAAGCTGGTGGCGCCGGTGCGGCCGCAGCAGGTGGTCTCGGTGGTGATGGCAGGCGAGCAGGAGAGCGTCAATGCCCTCCGGCCGCCGCTCGCGGTGCCAGCCATCGATGAAGAAGAGGAGCAGGCCAACGTCACCCCCTTCCCGGCCGGCCCGCTGACCCGCGCCGTCACCACCCATGCCAGGGAGGGGGGCAGCCGCTGGAAGCTGGTGGGGTTCGACATCTTCGTGGTGGCGATCCTGGTCACCCTGGTCAGCCTGCTCAGTTATCAGCACGCCAGCCCTCAGGTGCACTCCATGCTGGATCCCGAGCTGCTGGTGTTTCGCTTTCACTCCGGCATGGATGGCAGCAACGAGAACGTGCGCCTCGCCGACGGCATCACCCGCGCCCTGATGGGGGAGGTGGCCGCTGCCACGCCGCTGCGGGTGCAGTACGGCGCCAACACCCTGATGGGGGGCATCCTGCCCGGCAAGGAGTTGAGCGTGCGGGTCTCCCGCCAGCCGGGGGGTACCTATCTCGATCTGGAGTACCGCAACATCAACACCAACCGGGTGCTGTTCAGCCACCAGTACCAGCTCAGCCGCCACAACGTGCACGGGGTGCTGCAGGCGAGCAGCCGGGATCTGCTGAGCGCCCTCAATCAGCCGGACGCGCAGCCTGGCATGGGATGGCCCACCGATGACGGCGCCTTGATGGCCATGATGGAGGCGCACTACTACATCAACAGCCAGGATCCGGTGGCCCTCAAGCGTGGCGTCGAGCTGCTCGACAAGTCGCTGACCAGCCAGCCGGATCAGCCGCTGCTACTGGCGGAGCGCTATCTGGCCGGGGAGGCGCTGGCAACCCTGACGGGCACCCCCCAGAGCGACCGGTTGCAGCAGATCGGTGCTCACCTGGCCCGGGTGGTTCAGAGCCAGCCGTTGCAGCCGGCCCGGGTGTGGGAGGCGCTGACCCTGCAGGCCATTCTGGGCGGCCAGCAGCAGGAGGCCAACCGTCTGCTGGGTGAGGCTGGCAGCCGGGGTCGTTCTGTGCTCTATCACATATTGCGCGGCAAGCTGGCGGAGCTGGATGGCCACCCGGAAGCGGCGGGGGATGCCTACAGCCAGGCCTTCCTGATGGAGGCGACCGAGCAGACCTACCTGCTCTGCCAGCAGCTCGGTTTTTACAGCAATATGGAAACCCTCACCCCGGCCCTGTTCAATGCCCTTGGCCAGAGCAAGGTGAAGCTGTTCTGACTTCTTTCGGGGCCATCCTGGCCCTGTCGCCAAGGCGGCGCTCACCGCCGGTTGCCTGAGGGCCACCGGCGGGTGCGCCGTCTGACCTTCTCTCAGCCATATCCATCCCCATCCTAGGTAGGCATGAGCCATGGTTGCCGCCATCCTTGGCGCCAGCATCGAACTGTCTCTCTGTCTCCCCGCCGAACCAGCCGAGCTGGTGCCGGTGTGTACCGTGCTGCAGGCACTCAAGGTGCCCGATCTCAGCCTTGATATTGTCTTGAGTTGTCTTGAGCCAGGAGCGAGGCGCAGTTGTGGTCGCCAGCCGGTGCCAGTTGTGGCGGCCCAGCACTACCGGCCGAAGGCGAGAGCGTACCCACGGCCGAGGGAAGAGCAAAAACATCCAGCAAAAGGGGCCGTGCGAACCCGTCTGCCGGGCATGGCCAGACACTATGGGTCATGAATGACGCGCTTTATGCCGCTGCGCCCCTCAGAAAAATATCAAGGCGTGCCGACTGGCACTCATCGGCCGTATCAAGGAGGGCGGCGGATATCAAGGTTTTATCAAGGCGCTCGATGACGCATCAGTCAGCTGATTGTTTTTAAAGTGTTTTTATCGATTTTGTCCGTCCGGTCGAAAAAGTTCACTCATGTTTTTATCCCTTAGCTGGTCTTTATGTTTTCCGGGGCCGAGGAGCCTAGTCTGTGGCCATTGGTTGGCGGGAGGCTCCGCCAAGCGTGTGTTTGATGCCTTAATATCGACCCGGAGATTTTATGTCCCTAGATACGAGCAAGAAGATCGGCCTTGTCGCCTGTACAGGTGTGGTGGCCGGCAACATGATGGGGAGCGGTATTGCACTGCTGCCCTCGGCCTTGGCCACCATAGGTTCCATCTCTGTGTTCAGCTGGGCCATCTGCCTGGTCGGCGCCATGGGGCTGGCCTTCGTGTTCGCCCGCCTCGCCACCAAGAACCCGCAGGAGGGCGGCCCCATCGCCTACGCCGGCGAGATCTCTCCGGTGTTCGGCTTCCAGACCGGTGTGCTCTACTACCATGCCAACTGGATCGGCAACCTGGCCATCGCCATCACCGGCGTCTCCTACCTCTCCGTCTTCTTCCCGATCCTCAACAGCCCGATCCCGGCCGCCGCGGCCACCATCGCCGCCGTCTGGATCTTTACCCTGGTCAACCTGCTGGGCGGCAGTTGGGTGAGCCGGCTCTGTACCCTGGGGCTGGTGCTGATCCTGCTGCCGGTGGTGGGCACCGCCCTGGTGGGTTGGGGCCATTTTGATGCCGCCGTCTACAGCCAGAACTGGAACACCACCAGCGGCAGCGACCTGCATGCGGTCATCAGTGCCGTGCTGATCTGCCTCTGGTCCTTCGTGGGGGTAGAGTCTGCTGCCGTCTCCTCCGGCATGGTGAAGAATCCCAAGCGCACCGTACCGCTCGCCACCATGCTGGGCACAGGTATCGCTGGGGTCATCTACATCCTCTCCACCCAGGTGATCAGCGGCATGTTCCCGGCCGGTGAAGTGGCTGCCTCCGGCGCACCGTTTGCCATGGCCTCCTCCGTCATCTTCGGCAACTGGTCCGCACCGTTCGTCTCCGCCTTTACCGCCCTGGCCTGCTTCACCTCGCTGGGCTCCTGGATGATGCTGGTGGGCGAGGCGGGCAAGCGCGCCGCCCACGACGGCAACTTCCCGAAAATCTACGGTGAAGTGGACAAGAACGGCGTGGCCAAGAAGGGTCTGATCCTGGGCTCCCTCAAGATGACTGCGCTGATGATCGGCCTGACTGCCTTCACCTCCCAGTCCGCCCACGCGGCCGATCTCTTCAACGTGCTGACCACAGATGCGGTGCTGCTGACCATGCTGCCCTACTTCTACTCCAGCATTAACCTCATTCGCTTCGAGGGCATGACCTCCCGCAGCATCGGCGCCATGATCTTCTCCGGTGTGGCCTGCGTCTTCTGCCTGATTGCCCTGATGGGGGCCAAGGGTTCCAACCTCACAGCAACCTTCGTGGTGTCGCTCATCATCCTGATGTTCTACGCCAAAAAACTGGGCCTGCGTCAGCACGATGCCCTGCTGAGCGAACAGCCCAGCAACTGATTTCCCCTTTTATCTTCCGAGCGCTCTTCACTCACCATCCCTGATGGAGAGCGCCCTCTTACGTGTGGAGCATCAAGATGAACATCATTGCCATCCTCAACCACCTCGGCGTTTTCTTCAAAGAAGAACCCATTCGCCAGCTGCAAGCCTCCCTCGAGCGCAAGGGTTTCGAGGTCGTCTATCCGGTCGATGTGGCCGACTTGCTGAAACTCATCGAGAAGAACCCCCGCGTCTGCGGCGCCATCTTTGACTGGGACAAATATTCCCTGGGTCTGTGCAAGGAGATCCACGATCGCAACGAGAAGCTGCCGATCTTCGCCTTCGCCAACGACCAGTCCACCCTGGACATTCACCTGACCGACCTGCGCCTGAACGTGCACTTCTTCGAGTACCGTCTCGGCATGGCCGACGATATCGCCCTCAAGATGGGTCAGGCCACCCAGGAGTATCAGGACGCCATCCTGCCGCCGTTCACCAAGGCGCTGTTCAAGTACGTGGAAGAGGGCAAGTACACCTTCTGTACCCCGGGTCACATGGGCGGTACCGCCTTCCAGATGAGCCCGGCCGGCAGCATCTTCTATGATTTCTACGGCCCCAACGCCTTCAAGGCCGACGTCTCCATCTCCATGCCGGAGCTGGGTTCCCTGCTGGATCACTCCGGTCCGCACAAGGAAGCCGAGGAGTACATCGCCCGTACCTTCAACGCCGATCGCTCCTACATCGTCACCAACGGCACCTCCACCGCCAACAAGATCGTCGGCATGTACTCGGCGCCGGCTGGCAGCACCGTGCTGGTGGATCGCAACTGCCACAAGTCGCTCACTCACCTGATGATGATGAACGACGTGACTCCGATCTACTTCCGTCCGACCCGCAACGCCTACGGCATTCTGGGTGGCATCCCGCAGAGCGAATTCAGCCGCGACACCATCGCCGCCAAGGTGGCCGCCACCCCGGGTGCCCAGGCGCCGCGCTATGCCGTGATCACCAACTCCACCTATGACGGCCTGCTCTACAACACCGGCTTCATCAAGGAGGCGCTGGACACCCCCTACATCCACTTCGACAGTGCCTGGGTGCCCTACACCAACTTCAGCCCGATCTACGAAGGCAAGTGCGGCATGAGCGGCGAAGCCATGCCGGGCAAGGTGTTCTACGAAACCCAGTCCACCCACAAGCTGCTGGCGGCCTTCTCCCAGGCCTCGATGATCCACATCAAGGGTGACGTGGAGGAAGAGACCTTCAACGAAGCCTTCATGATGCACACCTCCACCTCGCCGCAGTACGGCATCGTGGCCTCCACCGAGATCTCCGCTGCCATGATGCGTGGCAACACCGGCAAGCGGCTGATCAAGGACTCCATCGATCGCGCCATCTCCTTCCGCAAAGAGATCAAGCGCCTGCGTGAGCAGAGCGAAGGCTGGTTCTTCGACGTATGGCAGCCGGACGACATCGACACCGTCGAGTGCTGGAAGCTGGATCCGAAGGATGACTGGCACGGCTTCAAGGACATCGATGACAACCACATGTACCTGGATCCCATCAAGGTGACCCTGCTGACCCCGGGCATGGGTCGCGATGGTCAGCTGCTGGAGAGCGGTATCCCGGCTTCCCTGGTCTCCAAGTTCCTGGACGAACGCGGCATCGTGGTAGAGAAGACCGGTCCCTACAACATGCTGTTCCTCTTCTCCATCGGTATCGACAAGTCCAAGGCGATGCAGTTGCTGCGCGCCCTGACCGAGTTCAAGCGCGGCTATGATCTGAATCTCACCATCAAGAGCATTCTGCCGAGCCTCTATCGTGAAGATCCGGCCTTCTATGAAGGTATGCGCATCCAGGATCTGGCCCAGCGTATCCACGATCTGACCCGCAAGTACCGTCTGCCGGAGCTGATGTTCAAGGCGTTCGACGTGCTGCCTGAGATGAAGATGACCCCGCACGCCGCCTGGCAGCAGGAGCTGGCCGGCAACGTGGAGGAAGTGCCCCTGCGTGACATGGTTGACCGTATCAGCGCCAACATGATCCTGCCCTACCCGCCGGGAGTGCCCCTGGTACTGCCGGGTGAGATGGTGACTACCGACTCCCTGCCGGTGCTCGAGTTCCTCGAGATGCTGTGCGAGATCGGTGCCCACTATCCGGGCTTTGAGACCGACATCCACGGCCTCTATCGCCAGGTCGACGGCAGCTACACCGTCAAGGTGCTGCGCTAATCACAGTGACAACAACGGGCCGCAAGGCCCGTTTTTCCCATTTTGATTCATCCATTTTTTGCGAGTCAGCATGAAGCGAGTTCTCTCCATCCAGTCCCACGTGGTGTTCGGCTGCGCCGGCAACAGCGCCGCCGTATTTCCTATGCGCCGCATGGGGCTGGAGGTGTGGCCCGTCAACACGGTGCAATTTTCCAACCATACCCAGTACAGCGCCGGCTGGCAGGGGATGGTGATGCCAAACGGCCATATCCGCCAGCTGATGGCGGGGCTGGCCGACATCGGCGTGCTGGGGCAGTGCGATGCGATCCTGAGCGGCTATCTCGGCTCGGCTGAGCAGGGGGAGGAGATCCTGGCGGCGGTGGCTCACCTCAAGGCGCTCAATCCGCATGCCCGCTATTTTTGCGACCCCGTGATGGGGCATCCCGACAAGGGGTGTATCGTCGCGCCCGGCGTCGCCGATTTTCTGAAAAACCGCGCGCTGGCCTGCGCCGACCTGCTGGCCCCCAATCTGCTGGAGCTGGAGCAGCTCACCGGCCGCGAGATCCACAACCTGAGCGAGGCACTGGCCGCCTGCCAGCAACTGCGTGAGGGGGGCGTCGAGCTGGTGATGGTCAAGCATCTGGGCCGCGCCGGCTTGAGCCTGGATCGGTTCGAAATGCTGCTGGTGTGCGAAGAGGGGGCGTTTCATATCTCGCGCCCCCTCTATGAGTTTCAGCGTCAGCCCATCGGAGTGGGGGATCTGCTGAGCGCGACCATGCTGGCCAACCTGCTGGCGGGCTTCACGCCGGTGGCGGCGTTCGAGCGCACCAATGCCAGCGTGGATGCGGTGCTGGCCCAGACCTGGCTGGCGGGCGCCTACGAGCTGCAGCTGGTGGCTGCCCAGCAGGCGCTGGTCGAGCCCGAGATCCGCACCTGCGCCAGCCGGCTGGGTTAGCCGCGCATCAGCCTGCGCGCCGTGCCAGCGTGACCTGCTGGCGGGCAAGCGCCTTGGGCGAGCGCCTGGTGTGCGGGGCGCAGGCCAGCTTGAGCAGGTGCCACTCGCGCCACAGCAACCAGCACAGTGGCAGGGTCAGCAGCAGCACAGTGGTGGGCTGGGCCAGCAGCACGCCGTCGCGGCCCCACCAGAGCGGCAGCATGAAGATCAGCGGCAGCAGCAGCAGGGTCTTGGCGATGGAGATGAACAGCGCCTGACGGGTGCGCGCCATGGATTGCAGCAACACGATGCCGAACATAATGATCCCCTCCAGCGGAATGGCGCCGAGATTGAGGGTCAGGCTGCTGATGGCGGCCGCGAGCAGCTCGCCATCCTGATCGCCGGTGTAGAGCATGGCTACCTGGCGCGGCAGCAGCTGGATCAGCAGCCAGACCGCCAGACCGTAGACGAGCGTGATCTTGAGCCCCATCTCCATCAGGAACTTCAGATCGCGATGGCGCTTGGCGCCGGCCGCCTGACTGACCAGCGGCTGGATGCCAAAGGCCAGCCCCTGCAGGATGACGATGAACACCGCCTCTGTGTAGCCGGCTACGGTGAAGCCCGCCAGATCCTTGACCGAGCCGTGCACCATCAGCTGGCTGTTGTGCAGCATCAGCAGCAGGCCAAGGTTGAATTGGGCGATAAGGCTCGGCAGGCCGGTGAACAGCAGGTTGGGCATGGCCGGCAAGCTGGGCAGCAGCTGGCGCCATTCCAGCCGCAATCTGGCGTGACGGGTAAAGAAGTAACCCAGGCCCAGCAGGCTGACCACCCCTTCCGAGATGAGGGTGGCCTGAGCCGTACCGATGAGTCCCAGCCCCAGCCGGCCCACCATGATGTAGTTGAGGATGATGTTGAGGATGGCGCCGCCGCTGACCAGCAGCATGGCGAGCCGCGGTCGGCCATCGTTGCGCAGCAGATAGGGCACCGCCAGGTTGCAGGCTAGCAGCAGGGTACCGCCGCCGATCCAGTAGAGGTAGTCGCTGGCCTGTTGCCAGGTGTCGGTGCCCTGCTCGATGCCCAGTGCCAGCAGGATGTCGATGTGCCAGTAGTGCAGCAGCAGCGGTGCCACCGTGCCCAGCCCCGCCAGCAGCCAGAGCGCATTGACCAGCGCCTGGCGGGCCAGCCCAGTGTTCCTGGCGCCCTGCTGGAAGGAGATGGCGGTGGCCGCCCCCATGCTGATCATGGCGGCAAGGCCGATCAGCACCATGATGACCGGGTAGACCAGGTTGATACCGGCGAGGCCGGCGGCCCCCACGTAGTGGCCGACGAAGATGCCATCGACCAGGTAGTAGGCGCCGGATACCAGCATGGCCATGACGGAGGGGAGGGCATAGCCCCAGAAACGGCGGGTCATCGCCCGCTGGCGCAGAGTGAAATAGGCAGACATATCTGTTCTCTTGGGGAGTTCGATTATCGAGCAGACAGTCTAGATTAATATTATTTTTGCGATAATCCGGGTTCTACTTGAAGGATTGATGAGTAATATTCAGTAATTGGTAGGTTGATAGTGGGCTTTCAGCATGTCGATGAGCGCTCGCAAACCGCTGCCCAGCTGATGCCGGCTGGGATAGAAGAGATAAAAACCGGCAAAGGTGGGGCACCAGGGCTCCAGCACGGTGAGCAGTTTCCCCTGGGCCACTTTTTGGCTCACCTCCTCTTCCAGACAGTAGGCCAGCCCCAGCCCCGCCTCGGCCGCCCCCAGATAGAGGGCCGGCGTGCTGGTGGTGAGCGGACCCGTCACCTCTATCTCCAGCAGGGATCCCTCCTCCCCGGCGAAGGCCCAGCGGTAGTGATGAGAGGGGGTGAGCCGGTAGCCGATGCAGGCGTGGCGCGACAGCTCGCGAGGGTGTTGCGGGGTGCCGTGTTCGGCCAGATAGGCGGGCGCCGCCACCACCAGATAGCGCTGGGGCGGCCCAAGCGGTACCCCGATCATCTCCTTGGGCAGCAGATCGCCGTAAAAGATAGCGGCGTCATAACCATCCTCGATGAGGCGCGGCATCAGCTCCTGTTCCACCACCTCCACCTGCATGCGTGGGTAGCGCACCAGGTAATCGATCAACACCGGGGCCAGCAGGTCGTCGATGGCCCCGCGCGGTGCGCAGATCTTCAGCCGTCCCACCGGCTCGTCGCTGTGACGGGTCAGCTCGCCCAGTGCGCTCTCCAGATGGTTCAGGGTCGGCAGCAGCTGGGTCAGCAGCCGCTGGCCCGCCTCGGTGGGCACCACGGCGCGGGTGCTGCGGTTGAGCAGC
This sequence comes from Aeromonas sp. 600276, assembly GCF_049175815.1. Lineage (NCBI taxonomy): Bacteria > Pseudomonadati > Pseudomonadota > Gammaproteobacteria > Aeromonadales > Aeromonadaceae > Aeromonas > Aeromonas sp. 600276. The sequence goes on from NZ_JAAKVU010000002.1 coordinate 83,519, forward strand.
CGTACCCCCAGCCGGGTCTCCAGCCCTTTCAGGCTGTGGCTCAGGGCGGATGCCGAGACCCCAAGTTCGAGGGCGGCCTTGCTGAAGCTCTGGTGACGGGCGACGGCGGCAAACACCGCCAGTTCGGCGAGGTCGGTACGGGTGATGGCCATATTAATTCAGCGGAAAAATGTTGAACAACAGGGTACGCCAGGGCGGGGCAAGGCACAACGTGGCCAACAAACAGACACATGTAGCGAAATTGTTGTACCCATAAGGATATAGATACGGGTGAAACTACCGTTATTTGTTAACAGCTGTTCACAAAATTGGGCTCGAAACGTGATCTCTGACGCCAGAAAGGCGATTCCAATCAAACTTTGGTTGATTAATTCAAAAAAACACTGTGATCGCTAAGGGGATTTAATTAGAGTCAGCTCATCGAAACAAAGGCGTGTTAGTGAGTTGTAAAAACTGACGCGTTTGCGGCCCTCGGGCCCACTCCCCACCGGTCTGTTTGTTGCAATTTGGTTGTTACATGGAGTGATGACCAGTTTGCCGGAGCGATGGGAATGAGAATAAAACAGGGATGAACTGCAGGCGTTCCAGGGAAATGGGACAGGGCATTGCGCCCGGTTGACTAGATATTTTCTATTTTCCTTGATGACAGGAACACCCCTATGTCTGACATGAACATTGCAGTAGAAGGCAACTTAGCCAGTAATGCATCTTCCCGTGGCATCAACAAGGCCGATGTGGTCTGGATGCTGGGTCTGTACGGTACCGCCATCGGTGCCGGTGTGCTCTTCCTGCCGATCAACGCCGGTGTAGGTGGCCTGTGGCCGCTGGTTGCCATGCTGATCCTGGCCCTGCCGCTGACCTTCTTCGCCCACCGTGGCCTGACCCGCTTCGTGCTGTCCGGCTCCACCCGTGACGGCGACATCACCGAAGTAGTAGAAGAGCACTTCGGCAAGACCGCAGGCAAGTTCATCACCCTGCTCTACTTCTTTGCCATCTACCCGATCGTGCTGATGTACTCGGTCGCCATCACCAACACAGTCGAGAGCCTGATTGTTCACCAGCTGGGCATGACTGCACCTCCCCGTGCCGTCCTGTCACTGGCGCTGATCCTGGGTCTGATGGCGGTTGTTCGTCTGGGCGGCCAGGTCATCGTCAAGGCGATGAGCGTGCTGGTATTCCCGTTCGTGATCACCCTGATGGGCCTGGCGCTCTACCTGATCCCGCACTGGAATGGTGCCATCATCACCGAAGCCCCGGCGCTGGGTGATGCCTTCAACGGCGATTTCATCAAGACCCTGTGGCTGGCCATCCCGGTCATGGTGTTCTCCTTCAACCACTCCCCGATCATCTCCTCCTTCGCGGTGGACAACAAGGGTCGTTACGGTGAAGGTGCCGAGAAGAAGTGCAGCAACATCCTGCTGGGTGCCCACGTCATGATGGTGATGACCGTTATGTTCTTCGTGTTCAGCTGCGTACTGAGCCTCTCTCCGGCTGACCTGGCTGCTGCCAAGGAACAGAACATCTCCATCCTGTCCTACTTGGCCAACCACTTCGACAACCCGGTTATCGCCACCGTGGCTCCGCTGATCGCCATGGTTGCCATCAGCAAATCCTTCCTGGGTCACTACCTGGGTGCGCAAGAGGGCATGAACGGCCTGATGGCCAAGGCGCTGCGCGAGAAGGGCAAGAACGTTGACACCAAGCAACTGAACAAAGTCACTGCCGTGTTCATGATCCTGACCACTTGGGCCATCGCCACCATCAACCCGAGCATCCTCGGCATGATTGAAGACCTGGGCGGCCCCATCATTGCCATGCTGCTGTTCCTGATGCCGATGTACGCCATCACCAAGGTGCCGGCCATGCGCAAATACGCTGGCAACATCAGCAACGGCTTCGTGACCATCATCGGCCTGATCGCCATGTCCGGTATCATCTACAAGCTGATTGCCTGATAACACCGGTCACCCGCTTGAATGAAGACGCCGCCTCGCAAGAGGCGGCTTTTTTTATGGCCGCTGTCCTGGGCTACGGCCTTGCATAAAACCGGGCATATTCTCGCCGCCGCCCTTAACAAAGGGGCGGGGCAGGCCTAACATGGCGGGATGTTTTTCTAGACAGGACAAAAGGATATGTCTGGGTTGAAAAAGGATCTCGGGCTCTGGCAGGGGATGGGGCTGCTCGCCACCTCGCTGCTCGGCACCGGGATCTTCGTGGTACCGGCGACCGCTGCCTCGCTGGCGGGCGGGGCTTCGCTGTGGGCCTGGTTGCTGCTGATTGCGCTGGTGCTGCCCATCGCTTTTACCTTTGCCCGCCTCGGCCGCCGCTACCCCCACGCCGGCGGCGCGCCGCACCTCATTGGCCTCGCCTTTGGCAATGGCGCCGAACGCTTCTCCGCCTTCCTGTTTCTGGCTGTGCTGCCGGTGGGTCTGCCCGCCGCCCTGATGATCGCCGCCGGCTTCTGGCACGCCCTGTTCGATCTGGGGGAGTGGACCCTGTGGGGCATCCAGCTGCTCACCCTGCTGGGGGTATTTTTGCTGGGGGTGCGGGGGGCGCGCTCCTCCGGCAACCTGCAGCTGCTGATCGCGCTCGCCATTTTGGGGCTCACCCTGCTCATCTGGTTCAAGGGGGATATCAGCTGGCGCGATGCCGCCCGGCCGCTGCCGACGACAGACGAGTGGCCTGCCATGGCCACCGCGCTGGCGGTGATGTTCTGGTGTTTCGTCGGGCTCGAGGCCTTCGCCCACATGGGGGAGGAGTTCAAGCGACCGGAGCGGGATTACCCTATCGCCCTGCTCGGCGGGGTGCTGCTGGCGGGGCTCATCTACTGGGTGCACTCGCTGGTGGTGCTCAAATATGGCCTCTACGGCGATGAGGCGACCAACGCCACCGCCATTCCGGCCCTGCTCTCCCTGCTGTTCGGCCCCACCGCCAAGTGGCTGGTGGCGGTGCTTGGCTACCTCTCCTGCTTTGCCAGCATCAACATCTACATTCAGGGCTTTGCCCGGCTTATCTGGAGCATGGCGCGCGAAGGCAAGCTGCCCCCCTCGCTGGCGGTGCTTACCGCTCGCGGCGCGCCGCTGCGGGCGCTCGGTCTGGTACTGCTCATCTGCCTGCTCTGCATCACCCTCATCATCTGGTTGCGACTGCCCCTCGATGAGCTGATCCGCTACGCCAACGGCAACTTCGTGCTGGTCTACCTGCTCTGCATGGCGGCGGGCTGGCGTCTGCTCGGCGGGGTCGGCAAGGGGCTGGCGGGGATAAGCGTACTGCTCTGCGCCTTGGTGCTGGTGGCGCTCGCCTCCCAGGTGCTCTATGCCGTCGTGCTGAGTCTGGGGTATGGCTGCTTCTCGTGGTGGCGGCGCAGAGGTCGCCGCTCGGCGCCAGATGATCGTGTCTGCGCCATCAAGTAACCCGAAAAAAGCCCCGCAGTGCGGGGCTTTTTGCTTCCGTTCAGCGGCTGGCGGGCAGGTCGCTGCGCAAGATGGCGTAGTGGCGCAGGGAGATGAAACCGTCCCCCTTGCGTTCGCACTCCCGCGCCGTGCCCTCGTAGTGAAAGCCGGCCCGCTCCAGCAGGCGGGCGGAGGGGAGGTTGGGCTCCTCCACCACCGCCAGCAGCCGGTGCAGCTCGGTGCTGCGATAAGTGAGCGGCAGCCACAGTTGCAGCGCCGCGCTCATCACCCCCTTGCCCCAATGTTCGGGATAGAGCCAGTAGCCCAGCTCGGCCCGCCGGTGCTCAGGGTCTGCATCGTTGTAGCCAATGGCGCCGAGCGGCTCGCTGGTGCGCCGGTCGCGTACCAGGTGCCAGGCACCGCGACCGGTGCGGGTCAGCTCGGTATACCAGGCCATCTGGGCCTGGCACGCCGTCAGGCTGTCGTAGCTGACGCCGTAGTAGGCGACAACCCGCGGATCGGACAGGCCTCGGTAGATGTGGGGCAGGTCGGCGTCGCTGACGGGATCGAGCCGGATGTGGGGTTGTTGCGTTGATGTCATGGTGGCTCCTTGCGGCCAACCTGAGTTGGCCGCGTGAGTTGAGTGATAAAGGATGGATGATGCTGGCTGGCGTCAGGCAAAGCCGAGCAGGTCGGCAAGGCGCGCCAGCTCGTCACGCCACTGCTGTTGCAGGCGCGGGGTCTGGTGCCTGGGCTTGCGGGCCAGATCGGCGGCGAGCAGGGCATCGAGCTCATACCAGCGTGCCAGCAGTGCCTCTTCGTCATCCGTCGGGCCAGCCTGGGTCTGCGTGGTGGCGAGAAGTGTCAGGTTTGCACTGTCTGCTGCCGACAAGGGCGGGTTGCCCAGCAGCTCGGCATAGGCCCGCTCGGCGCTGTGAGCCTCCTGGATGCGCCCGTCCCTGATCAGCCAGAAGCGGTTGCAGCTGCGCTCGATCAGCTCCCGATCGTGGGAGACCAGCAGCACGCCCCCCGGGAAGGCGGCAATGGCGTCAGCCAGCTCCTCCTTGCCCGCCAGATCCAGGTGGTTGGTGGGCTCGTCGAGCCAGAGCATGTGGTGGCTGCCGAGGGACAAGGCGAGAAACAGCAGCCGTGCCCGCTCCCCCCCGCTCAGGGTGCGCACCTGCTGGCCATGGCGGACATAGGGGAAGCCCGCCCGGATCAGCGCCTGACGCCGAGCCCCTTCAGGAAGGGGGGCCAGCGGGTAGAGGGCATCGCTCAGGGTGGCGTCGTCAGCCAGCTGCTGCAGGGACTGATCGTAATAGGCGATGCTGGCGCCGGGGTGGCAGTACCAGCCCGCCTGCGGGCTCTGCGCGGCCAGTTCGCGCCAGCACTGGCGCAGCAGGGAGGACTTGCCGGTGCCGTTGGCACCGAGCAGGGCGATCCTGTCCCCCGCCCGCAGCCAGAGCCCTTCGGCGCGCAGCAGCGGCGGCAGTGTCGGCGCTGGCGCCACGTCGAGGGCCTCCAGCCGCAGCAGGGTGTCGGCGGGCAGGCTCAGCCCGCGCAGCTCGAGCCGCCAGGGGGCCGGCGCCGCGACCTGGCTTTGCTCCTCCTGCAGGCGGGCGATGCGTTTTTCCATGGACTTGGCCTGGCGTACCAGCTTCTCGTTGTCATGCTCCCGCCCCCAGATGGCGAGGCGCTTGCTACTGGCGCTCAGGCGGTCTATCTCTTTTTGCTCGTCGGCCCGGCGCAGGCGGGCCTGCTCATCCTCGGCGGCCAGCGCCGCCCGGGCCTGGCTGCAGGGCAGGGCGAAGCGGTGCAGCTGGCCACCCTGCAGGAGCAGGGTCTGATCCGTGACGCTGTCCAGCAGGCGAGCGTCGTGGGAGACCAGCACGAAGGCGCCGCGCCAGCCCAGCAGAAACTGCTCGAGCCAGAGCAGGGCGGGCAAGTCCAGGTGGTTGCTGGGCTCATCGAGCAGCAGCAGGTTGGGTTGACGCAGCAGGGCGCGCCCTATCTGCAGCCGGCTGTGCTGGCCACCACTCAGTGCACTGACCGGCAGCGCAGCCTGGGCTTCCAGCTGCAGTTCGGCCAGCAGCTTGTCTGCCTGCCACTCGGCGCTCGGGTCGTTGCCCAGTGCATCCAGCAGCACGGCGCGGGTGCTGAGGGTTGAAAGCCCGGCGGGCAGTTGCTGGGCCACGAACTCGCAGCGGCAGGCTGCGGCCTGCACGACCCGGCCAGCCTGGGGCGTGCGCTCGCCCGCCAGCAGCGCGAGCAATGTGCTCTTGCCGCAGCCGTTGGCGCCAATCAGGCCGAGTCGGTCGCCTGCGCGAATGCCGAGTTCGAGATGGTCAAATAACGGAAGGTGCCCCGCACTCATCTGCAGGGAATGGGTACTCATCAGGGTTGTCATGCTCTTGCTCTCTTAAATGGCGGGATCGGAAATCCCTGTCATCAGGAGCGCTGGCGACAACGGCAGAGTCGAGAAAGGTCTCGGTATGGAAGGGAGTCGGCTTTGCTCGAACCCGCTATCGCAGCGCGATGGTATGCAGGCAAGAGCAGGCGAATGTGCCGAACAGGCGAGCCGAGAACATCGGACACGCTTGGATAACCATTTTTTACCTCCTTGTGTTTCGTTATGGCACGGTGCGGCGATTATAAGCGCAGAAAAAATAACCGTCTATCCATGGCGGTGCCCTGTGGATGAGGCGGGAAGGCGCTTTGTCAGCGGCAGGGCAAAAAAACGCCCCGCTGGGCGGGGCGTGGTGATGGGGATGTCAGTCGCGGGGGGTCTTGAGCGCCTCAATCACATCGTCATTGGGGGCCAGCCCCTCCACGTGGTTGAAGCTCTCCACCCCCTCCTGCGGGTTGAGGGTGAAGGCGTCGGCGCTCAGGTAGCTGCCGCTGCCGGCACTCTCCACCACGACGATGAGCTCGGGCTGCTTGTCGCCGTTGAGATCCAGCAGCTTGAGCCCCTTGATGCTGCCATCGCGCGGCAGCACCTTGCCGTCGATGAACTGATCCAGCGGGAACTGGGGGTTGGCGCCGGAGTAGAGGCGCACGTCGTAGCTGCCGGTGGAGGCCGGTTCGCCGCGCCCTTCGCTGACGGTCACTACCTGGCCTGAGGGGAGCGTCAGCTGTTTGAAGAACCCGTCCGCCGCCTGGCTGGCGATGGGCAGGGTGAGCAGGCCGAGTGTCATGAGCAAGGCTTTCATCGGTTTGACCCTTGTTACTGCGGCGGCGGTTGCCCGCCACCTGTGTCACTGTGCGAACCGGTCGGGCAGTCCCCGCCGGTCCGCGTCATCCACCCCTCAGCGGGGTCGTCATTACCAGATCTTGACCCGTTTGGCCGGGTCCAGATAGAGCTTGTCACCCGGCTGGATGTTGAACGCCTCGTAGAAGGCGGGGATGTTCGGCACCACGCCGTTGACCCTGTATTCCGGTGGCGAATGGGGATCCGAGGCGAGCAGCATCTGCATCAGCTCGGGGCGATACATGCCTTTCCATACCTGAGCCCAGCCGAGGAAGAAGCGCTGCTCGCCGGTGAAGCCGTCCAGCACCGGGGCCTCCTTGCCATCTAGTGACAGCAGATAGGCCTTGTGGGCTATGGTGAGGCCGCCCAGATCGCCGATGTTCTCCCCCAGGGTGAACTGGCCGTTGACGAACTGCCCCGCGATGGGCTCGAAGCGGTTGTACTGGGCCACTAGCCGGCTGGTGCGGAAGCGAAACTCCTTGAGATCGGTCGGCGTCCACCAGTCGCGCATCACGCCGTCACCGTCGGATTTGGCCCCCTGATCATCAAAACCGTGACCCATCTCGTGACCGATCACCCCGCCGATGGCGCCGTAGTTGACCGCGTCATCCGCTTGCATGTCGAAGAAGGGGGGCTGCAGGATGGCGGCCGGGAAGACGATCTCGTTGTTGCTCGGGTTGTAGTAGGCGTTCACCGTCTGCGGTGACATGTGCCACTCGTCTCTGTCCACCGGCTTGCCGAGGCGCGCCAGGTTGTCGGCGTATTCGAAGGCGCGGGCGCGCTGCAGGTTGCCTACCAGATCGTCGGCGCGGATCGCGATGGCGCTGTAATCCTTCCACTTGTCCGGGTAGCCGATCTTTGGGCGGAACTTGGCGAGTTTCTCTTTGGCCTGGGCCTTGGTGGCTGGCGACATCCAGTCCAGCTCCTCGATGCTCTGGCCGTAGGCGGTGCGCAGGTTCTCCACCAGCTGCTCCATGCGGGCCTTGGCCTGGGGCGGGAAGTAGCGCTCCACGTAGAGCTTGCCCACCGCCTCGCCCAGATGATCGTCTAGCACGCCGAGCGCCCGCTCCCAGGGGGCCCGCTGCTTGGGCGTGCCGCTCAGGGTGGTGCCGAAGAAGGCGAAGTTCTGGGCATCGGTCTGGCTGTCGAGGTAGGGGGCGTAATCGGTGATGAGCTGCCACTTGAGGTAGGCTTGCCAGTCGCCGATCGGGGTCTGCTTCATCACCTCGTTCAGGGCCGCGAGATAGCTCGGCTGGCCGATGACCAGGCTCTGCTGGCCGGCGAGGCCGGCCTGGCTCAGGTAGGTGTCCCAGTCGATGGCGGGGGCGAGGCGTTTGAGCTCGCTCTGGGGCCCCTTGTTGTAGTTCTTCTCCCGATCCCGCAGGTTGACGTTGTCCCACTGGATCTTGGCGAGTTTGCTCTCGAGGGCCAGCACCCGCTTGGCCTTGGCGGCGGCATCCGGCTCGCCGAAGCGACCCAGCATGGTGGCGATGTGCTGCTCGTATTTCTTGAGCAGCGCCTGGCTGGCGGCATCCGTCTTGAGGTAGTAGTCCCGATCCGGCAGGCTGAGGCCGGCCTGGTAGAGGTAGACGGCATAGCTGTCCGGGGCCTTGGCGTCGGCGTCTATCCAGAAGCCGAAGGGGGCGCCGCCGCCGTTGCGACCGCTCTGGGCGAAGGCGCGGGCGAGATCCTGGCTGCTCTTGATCTGCTCGATCTCGCTCAGCATCGGCAGCAGGGGAGCAGTACCCTTGGCATCCCTGGTCGTCTGATCCAGATAGCTGTGGTAGAGATCGCGGATCTGCTGGGCCTGGGTGCCGGCGGCAGCCTTGCCATCCAGCCCTTCCACCAGCACCCGCACGTCCGCCAGGGACTTGTCCCGCAGCAGGTAGAAGGCGCCGTCGGCGGGCCTGTCGTCCGGGATCTTGGCGGTGGTCAGCCAGTGGCCGTTCACGTAGCGGAAGAAGTCATCGCCGGGTTTGACGCTGGTGTCCATGTTGGCCAGCGCGAGGCCGGAGTGCTTGTTGCTGGTATCCGGCGCCTGACTGCAGCCTGCCAGCAGGGCCAGCCCGATGAGGCCGGCCAGTATGCTTTTCTTATTGTTCATTTTTTGATTCCAATTCGGGTTATACGGCTTCCTTGCCCACGCAGGGAGCGATTCACTCTAGCAGTCGGGTTAGCGCTTGATAAGCCCGACTCTGCTAAGATCGGCCTGGTCGTATTGGGGAAGCCTATGATTTCTCGTATTTATTCTCGCTTTTGTCAGACTCTGCCTGCGCCCGAAGGTTCCCGCGGCCTGCTGGTGGCCTTCAGCGGCGGGCTCGACTCCACCGTGCTGCTGGTGCTGGCGGCCCGCTTCGCTCACGCCCACGGCCTTGCCCTGCGCGCCCTGCACGTCCATCACGGCCTGAGCCCACATGCCGACGAGTGGGTGGCCCACTGTGAAGGGGTGTGTCAGCAACTGGCGGTGCCGCTGCTGGTCGAGCGGGTGCAGTTGCAACGGGGCAGCGGCGACAGCCTGGAGGCGCAGGCGCGGGAGGCCCGCTATCAGGCCCTCGCCGCCCAGCTGGGGGAGGGGGAGTGGCTGCTCACCGCCCACCATCAGGACGATCAGCTGGAGACCCTGCTGCTGGCGCTCAAGCGCGGCGCCGGTCTGCGCGGGCTGGCGGGCATGGTGCCAAGCCAGCCCTTTGCGGGCGGCCTGCTGCTGCGCCCGCTGCTCGAGGTGAGTCGGGCCGAGCTGGCCGAGGTGGCGGCCGGCCTCCCCTATGGCTGGGTGGAGGATGAGAGCAACCTAGATGTGAGTTATGACCGCAACTTCCTGCGCCAGCAGCTCATTCCCCAGCTCAAGGCCCGCTGGCCCGCCATGGCCCAGACCGCGGCGCGCAGCATGGCGCTGTGCGCCGAACAGGAGGCGCTGCTGGAGGAGCTGGCCGAGGCCGACTGGCGGCTGGCGGCGGCAGGAGAGGCGCTGCAGATCACGCCGCTGCTAGCCCTGTCAGGCACCCGGCGCAACAACCTGCTGCGTTACTGGATCCGCCGCCAGGGAGGCGAGATGCCCTCCCGCGAGCAGCTCGGTCTGCTCTGGCAGGAGGTGGCGCTGGCGCGGGAAGACGCCAATCCCCAGCTCAACTGGGGGGAGCAGAGCTGCCGCCGCTTTCAGGGGCGTCTTCACCTGGTGAGACCCGGGTTGCAACCTCGTCACGAGCAGCTGGCGTTGAGGGTGGGGGAGACGCTGATCCTGCCGGACGGGCTCGGCGAGGTGCGACTGTTATCGCGGATGGAGGGCGAGGGGCTGCGGCTGCCACGGGCGGACGAGCCGCTGTCGGTACGCTTCGGGGTGGCCGCCGGCAGCATGCTCAAACCGGTGGGGCGCGGTGGTAGCCGGCGTCTCAAGAAGTTGCTGCAGGAGTATGGGGTGCCCTCCTGGCAGCGCGGCCGCATTCCCATCCTCTATTACGGAGAACAGGTGGTGGCGGTGGGCGAGCTGTTCCTCTGTGACGGATTCATGACGCAGGAGCCTGGCCTGGCCTGGCACTGGCTGCCGGCGGCGGCCTGTCAGCCCCCGTTGTAATCCGCTCTGCAGCAAACGGACAAGGCCGGCATATGCCGGCCTTGTCGTATTCAGCGGCTGGCCGGTTCAGTCCAGCAGGCCGGCCTTGCCCGCCTTCTTGCGGGCGTAGAGGTGGGCATCGGCCGCCTCGTACAGGCTGTGCACGTCCACTCCGGACTGCCAGCTGGCGGCTCCCAGGCTGCAGCCGACCGAGAAGGTACTGAGCTCCTTGTGAGTCAGCAACATGTGCTGCAGACGCAGCCAGACCGGGCGCCAGGCCTCGGGCTCGGCGGGTTGCAGCAGCAGGGCGAACTCGTCGCCACCGAGGCGAAACGCCTGATCCGTGCTGCGGATGCAGTGGGTCAGCAGCTGGGCGAAGCGGCTTAGCACCAGATCGCCCACCGGGTGGCCCCAGGTGTCATTGATCTGCTTGAAGCTGTCGAGATCCAGCAGCACCAGCACCAACCCGTGGGACTCCCGGCTGTGCTGCTCCACCGCGCGGCCGATGGCCTCGTCGAAGTAGGAGCGGTTGCCGAGCCCGGTCAGGTGATCGAGTCGCACCTGCAGCTCCAGCTGTGACAGGCGCAGATAGAGGGGCAGCGGCAGGCTGAGCAGCTGGTGATACTGCTGCAGTACCCGTTGTTGACTGCCGCTCAGGGCGTGTTCGAGGGTGTAGTGCAGCTGGCCCAGCAACTGGCCGTGTTGACCGCGCAGCTCGAACGGGTAGCTGTGCAGGGTCAGGCTGGCCTGGGGCGGATGTTGGATCAGGGTGTGCGGTTGGCCACAGTCGAAGTGCAGGCTGTGGATCCGGACAATTCTTGCCGCACGATCGGCAAAAGTTGCCAGCAGGCTGCCCAGATCGGTCTGCACCAGCAACTGCTCGAGCAGCTGGTTGCGATCCTGGCTTGCCAGCGGCGTGAGCCGCTCCATCTGGCGAACCCACTGCTCGATGCCATGTCCCAAACCGCTCAATGATGATGTGTTTTCCACGGTACAGCCCTCAAACAACCAACTTCCTGCTGCTTACCTGCAATACCTGTGCCCAAAATATGTTCGATGCGAACAAGGGCGGCTGGCTAGGCTTAAGTAGATAAAAAAGGAGGAAATATTGTACGCAGACGTATTGATCCTGCTGCTTGCCGCCGTCCTGCTGGTGGCGATTTTCCGGCGCCTGGGCCAGCCGGTGATCCTCGCCTACCTGCTCGCCGGGGTCGTGCTCGGCCCCCATGGCGCTGCCGTGATCACCGGCCAGTCGATCATGCAGACCATCGCCGAGCTCGGCATCGTCTTTCTGATGTTTTCGCTGGGGCTGGAGTTCTCGCTGCCCCGGCTCATCGCCATGCGCCGGCTGGTGATCGGGGTCGGTGGCCTGCAGGTGCTGCTCACCTCCCTGCTGTTCTTTGCCATCGCCTGGTGGTGGGGCCTGAGCCTGCCTCAGGCGCTGGTGGTGTCGGGCACTCTGGCGCTCTCCTCCACCGCCGTGGTGATCAAGCAGCTGGGGGATCAGAAGCAGCTGCATACCCGCCGTGCCCAGCTCGGGGTGAGCGTGCTGCTGTTTCAGGATCTGGCGGTGGTGCCGTTGTTGGTGATGATCCCCATTCTGGCCCGGCCGGAGATCCAGGGCAGCGCCCTGCTGGCGGAGATCGCCTGGGCCACCCTCAAGGGGCTGTTTGCCTTGCTGAGCCTGCTGGCGGTGGGCAAGTGGCTGCTGCCGCTGCTGTTTCACGAGGTAGCGCGGGCTCGCTCCGACGAACTGTTCGTGCTGAGCACCCTGCTGGTGGCGCTGCTGGCCGCCTCGCTGACCCAGTGGATGGGGCTCTCCATGGCGTTGGGGGCCTTTTTGGCAGGCATGATGCTGGGGGAATCCCACTACCGTCACCAGCTGGAGGTGGACATCCGGCCGTTTCGAGACGTGCTGATGGGGCTCTTCTTCATCACCATCGGCATGACCATGGACTGGCAGCGGGTGGCGCTGGACTGGTGGCTGGTGACGCTGAGCGTACCGGCCCTTATTCTGTTCAAGTCCCTGCTGGTGCTGCTGGCCGGCCGGCTGATGGGGGAGCGCAAGCGCGACGCCATGGCGGCGGGGATCATGCTGAGCCAGGTGGGGGAGTTCGGCTTCGTGCTGCTGGCACTGGCCAATCACCACGGTCTGCTCGATCACCGGCTGGTCTCTTTGCTCATCGGGAGCGGGGTCACCTCCATCGCCATGACCCCCTGGCTGGTGCAACAGGCTCACCAGCTGGCCCGCTCCCTCACCGATCCGGCCCTGCTCACCCGCTCCGAAGTGGCCCAGTCGGGCCTGAGCAAGAGCCAGCACGTGATCATCGCGGGCTTTGGCCGGGCCGGCCAGACCTGCGCCCGCTTTCTCAAGCAGGAGGAGATCCCCTTCCTGGCGCTGGATCTCGACCCAGAGCGGGTGAGCGAGGCCAAGTCGGCGGGGGAACAGGTGGCATTTGGCGATGCCAGCCGGCGCGACATCCTGCTGGCCGCAGGCCTGCTGCGGGCCCGGCTGGTGATCATCACCTTTGACGATCCCAAGCGGGTGGAGGCCATGCTGGCGCTGATCAGGGAGCTGGCGGGGGAGGTGAAGGTGCTGGTGCGGACCCGGGACGACAGCTTCCTGGAGGCGTTCAAGCGGGCGGGGGCCTTCGAGGTGATCCCCGAGTCCCAGGAGGGGGCCCTGATGCTGGTCTCCCACCTGCTGCTCAATTGCGACATCCCCATCGGCCGGGTGATCCGGCGTATGGAGCACGAGCGCAGCAACCAGTATCGCTTCCTGCACGGTTTCTACTGGGGAGATCAAAGCGCCGGCAACCTGGAGACGGATCAGCTGCTCGAGCGGCTGCACCCCGTGCTGCTGCACGAGCAGGCCTGGGCGGTGGGGCGCAGCGTGCAGGCGCTGGGGCTCGATGCAGTACGGATCAGGGAGGTGCAGCGGGGCGCACAGCGGCTGGAGCCCAAGCCTGAACTGGTGCTGGCGACAGGGGATAAGTTGGTGCTGTTCGGCAATGCGGTGGCGGTGGAGCAGGCGGAACAGCGCCTGCTGGAAGGGCATTGATCCCTGAGCCCATGTTGCACCAGCCCTGCTGCCAATGCCGTCCCCGCTTCCCTTGAATGCTCCGGCTCAGGCTTCGACCCGTACCGCCTCCTCTATCCCCAGAAACTGTTCGACCCGCTGGCGCTCGTTCAGAGTATCCAGGTAGCCCAGCTTGATCAGCTGCTGGCAGTAGCCGGGATAGAACATCAGGAAACTGGCCAGGCTGCTGGTCTCGTCCCCCGTCACCCCCAGCACCCGCAGCAGGCGGCGCAGATGCACCGGCAGCTTGCGCAGATAGGCCAGCGCCAGCAGGTCGAGATCCTGGCTTGGTTTGAGCACGCAGGTCTCCACCCGTTTGAGTTTCAACCGGTTGCGCTCCCGCTCCGGGATGAGATCCAGGGTCTGGTTGATGCGCCAAAGCCGCTCCAGATCCGAGTTGAGGGTGTCGGTGAAGACGGTGTCCAGCAGGTGGCTGGCGATGTTGGAGCTGGTCAGGTGGCCATGGTGGAAGGTAGGCGCCGTATGCGCCGGCGGATCCAGGGTGATCAGCAGGATCCGCTCCGCCCCCAGGTGGATGGCGGGACTGAGCGGGCTCAGCTGATGGATGGAGCCGTCGCCGTAGAACTTCTCGCCGATGTGGGTGGCCGGGAAGACGAACGGCAGCGCCGAGGAGGCGAGCAGGTGATCCGAGGTGAGCAGGGTGCGCAGCCCGCGCCGTCTGGCCCGCTCCCACGGCAGGTGCTCCGCTCGTCCCTGAAAGAAGGTGGTGGAGAGGCCATCGTCGTAGTCGGAGGCGGTGATGGCCAGCGCTTCCAGGCTGCCGTAGAGGATGTTGTCGTCGATGCGGTGATAGTCGATGAGCTGATCCAGCAGGCGGCGCAACGGCGCGTTGTCGAACAGGTGAAAGGCGTGGTTGGTGTGGGGATTGACGAGCCCCGCCGAGCCCTCATACATCAGTCGCCACAACAGGCGCCCCGGGTGAAAGTCGAAGATGTGGTGGGTCTCGAAGCGGCGCCAGACCCACTCCAGCTTGCGCACTCCCAGATGAAAGCAGGAGGCGTAGCAGGCCAGCGCGGTGACATTGATGGCGCCGGCCGAGGTGCCGCACAGGATGGGAAACGGTATGCCGAGATTGCGGGGATAGAACTCGGCGATCGCCTTGAGGGCGCCGACCTGGTAGGCGGCGCGGGCACCACCACCGGTCAACAGAAGAGCTGTGTTGGGTCTGGCCATGATACTGCGCCTTATGCATGCCACTGGGGGTGTTGCCACCGAGCAATTTAACTATAAGACGCTGTATCAAATATAAAAACAGGCCTGCCAACCATTTTTTGCAGGCCCTTTTTGAGGCTGTTCAGTGGTTGCTGCGGGCGGTACTCAGCTGATCGAAGGCGGCGAAGGCCGGGGCACTGGCGAGAATGCGGCCGTGGCCCAGACCGCGGGTGCTCACCAGCCGGGTGCGACCATCCTGGGTGGCGCGCAGGGAGTCGCCGTGCGGAGCGAAGCGATCCTCCTCGTCGTGCACTATGATGGCAGGCCCGCTGCGGCCGGCGAGCCGCCCCAGCGGATCGACCGTGCTCAAGGGGTGCTGGTACTCCTGCTCAATCTCCTTGACCACCGCATCGAACAGCCGGATGGAGTAGCCGGAGCGCGCCACCATGCCGTAGAGCTGGGGCACGTAGTCGAGCACCGGCGAGATGAGCAGCAGCGGCAGGGCATCCAGCTCGCGTCGGCGGCTGGAGAGGGTGACGGCGCCCCCCATGCTGTGGGCGATGACGCCCTGCAGCGGGCCGCACTCCGCCGTCATTTTCTCCACCAGTTCGTCGAAGGCGCGCACGAAGCGGGGCAGGTGGCCGGTATGGCCGGCGCTGTGGCCGTGGGCCGGGTGATCGTAGGCAATGGCCGTGAAGCCCTGGGCGGCGATGTGGCTCATCAGCGGGTAGAACTGGCTGGCGCTGCCTGACCAGCCGTGCATCAGCAGCCAGACCGGCCCCTGGCCGAGCCGGTAGCTCATCAGGGTGCCTTCGCTGGTGTGCAAGGCCTGTTTGACCAGTCCGGCTGGGACCTTGTCATCCCGCTGGTTGCGCTGGGGGGTGAGCAGCAGCTTGCTGGCGGTACGCTTGGCATGAGCGGGGGCCAGGGTGTGATGCAAGCGGGTGCCAAGGCCAAGCAACCATTTGCTCGGGCTGAAGCGGCGGGTGTTGAAGTAGATCTTGCTGCTCATGGTGATCCTGTGGTTTTTATGTGCGAACGGTCGTGCTTTTTTGTCGGTTTTAAAAAAGAGAGGTCAATCCATCAGCGCCAGCCATCCAGCAGTGTCTCCACTTCGGGCCAGAAGTGGCGGGCCGGATCCTGACACAGATCGAGGGCATTGAACACCTGATCCGCCAGATAGAGGCCGTAGAGGCGGTAGACGGCGCGCCAGGGATCCATGTCGCTGCGCCACTCGCCCTCGCTCTGTCCCTGCACCACCTGGCGGGCCAGGTAGTCGAGCCAGAAGCGCACCAGCTGGCGGGCGGCCTGCTGTACCTCACCCTCCTGGGCCGAGGTCCAGGCGTCGAGGAACATGCAGCGACCGGCGAAACACTGGTTCCAGGCCAGCCAGGCCTGCAGCAGGGCCGTCAGCTTCTCTCGCTGGCTGCCGTATTGCTGCTGGCGCACCGGCTGGATCACCCGCTCCCGGAACACCTCGGCGGCGTACTCCAGCACGGCGATCTGCAGGTTGTCGCGGGACTGGAAGTGGGCGAACAGGCCGCTTTTCGACATCTCGCAGGCGCTGGCAAGGGAGCCTATGGTGAGGCTCTCCAGCCCCTGCTGGCTCGCCTGCTCGAACGCAGTCTGCAAAATGTTGTCGCGGGTCAGCCGGCCCTTGCTCATCGCACTCTCCTTCATTGACCGGGGCAGCATAAAGTACGACCGTGCTATTTGTCGAGCGGCAGATGATATGCAGGCCTGCAGGGAGGGTTCAGCTCTCCTTGATATCCATCTGCTGTAGGGCGATAACCGCCTGGGTGCGGTTCTTGACGCCGGTTTTTCTGAAAGATGGGAATGAGGTGGATCTTGATGGTGGCAAGAGGCTCAGTCGTCCTTGATATCCATCTGCTGCAGGGCGATAACCGCCTGGGTACGGTTCTTGACGCCGAGCTTTCTGAAAATGGCGGTGATGTGGGCCTTGATGGTGGCCTCGGAGACGTTGAGCTCCCAGGCGATCTGCTTGTTGAGGCTGCCGTCGCGCAGCATCACCAGCACCTTGTACTGCTGGGGGGTGAGGCTGGCCAGCTTGCTGGCAAAATCGGCGCCCTCACAAGGCTCGGGATGGAGCGAAATGCCGGCCGGCACCCAGTTGTCACCCCCGATCACCGTATTGAGGGCGTTGACCAGCTCCTTCATCGGCGCCGACTTGGGGATGAAGCCGAGCGCGCCGAGCCGCAGCACCTGCTGGATGATGGCAGGCTCTTCCGAAGCCGACACCACCACGATGGGCAGGTCGGGATACTGGCCGCGCAGGTGGGCGAGACCGGAGAAACCGTTGGCCCCCGGCATCTTGAGATCGAGCAGCAGCAGGTCGACTTCCGGGTGTTCCCCCAGCAGGTGGGCCAGGCTGTCGATGGAGTCCGCTTCCAGCAGCTGGGCATCGTCGATGGCCATGTGCACCGCTTGATAGAGGGCGCCCCGAAACAGGGGGTGGTCATCTGCGATGACGATGGTAAATTGGCTGTCCATTGCTCACATTGTTGCTAACTGATTGTTTTGGAAAATCAAACTAGCACCGCTCCCGGAGAGGGTCAAACCTGCCGGCGCGCAAATGTGAAGCGACCGTCGGATGTCGTGCCATTGGGGCAGATGGGATGGTCATGAACAACCCATGCAGGAGGCAATAGATGGGATCTCTGGTATTGACGGTGGGCACTGGCTCCACCTGGGCGATGCGGGCTGCGCTGGTGCTGGCCATGAGCGGGCTGGAGTGGCAGGAGCAGGTGTTCGATCTGGAGGATGCCAAGGATCTGCAGCGGCTCAAACGGCTGGCCCCCGCCGGCCTGGTGCCCTGGCTCGATCACGATGGCGTGCGGGTACACGACTCGCTGGCCATCGCCGAGTACCTGCACGAGCTCTGCCCCGATCGCTGGCTCTACCCCGAAGCGCAAGCCGAGCGGGCGCTGGCCCGCAGCCTCTGCGCCGAGCTGCACGCCGGTTTTCGCCAGATCCGTACCCTGCTACCCTTCTTCCTCGGCGCCCCGACCCGCAGCGAACCGCCGGTGGAGGCCATCGGCGAGCTGGCCCGGCTGCAGACCATCTGGTCCCAGGCGCGGGGCCCCTTCTATTTTGGCGAGGCGGGGATCCTCGATGCCTTCTATGCGGTGATGGCCTACCGGCTGGCGAGCTATGGCATCCAGCTGCCCGGCCAGGCGGGCGCCTATCAGCAAGCGCTGCTGGCCTGGCCGCTGTGGCAGCAGACCCTGGTCAAGGCGCGTCTGCAGTGGCCGGCGGCAGCCCGTCAGCCGCAGTGAACCCGCGGACACAACCGTTGTAAACAGCTTGTCTGAACGACTGGTGTAAACAGAGAGGGGAGCCACTGGCTCCCCTCTCTGTTTGGGTTTGATTCCTTGGGCTGGATTACGGCTGGCGGCCGGCGAACACCACCACCACCTTGTCATCTCCCTTCTCCCGCACGAAGGCATAGGGGCTGTCGGCCAGTTTCTGGTGGCTGCCCGCCGCCACCGCCGGGTGGGCGGCGCGGAACTGGCCGAGCCGCTGCCAGTGCTTGACCAGCTCGGCCTTCTCGCCGCCGGCCAGCTCCTGCCAGTTCATGTCCGAGCGCAGCGCCTGATCGAACACGCCACCATCCTTGGCGAGCCCGCGGCCGGACTCATCGCCGTAGTAGATCTGGATGCCGCCCGGCAGCAGCATGAAGCTGCTGGCGACCCGGCGTTGCAACGGCACGTCCTGATAGTCGCCGAAGAACAGCTTGGTGTCGTGGGAGCTGATGTAGCTCAGCACGTTGAACTCGGGATCCTGATTGATGCGGCTGGCGTAGCCGGCATAGGTGGGCTCGGCGCTGGCCAGGCACTGGGCTTGGGGCAGGGCGAACTCGCGCTGATAGTCGAAGTTGATCAGCGAATCGAAGCCGTTTTGATACCAGAAATCCTTGGCCACCCCGTGATCCCACACCTCGCCCACCATGTAGAAGGGCAGCTCGTCGAGCTTCTTGGTCGGGTTGGCGGCTTTCCACTCCTTGAGGGCGGCGGTGCCAGCCTGCTTGAGGCGGGCCCAGACGGCGGGCTCCAGGTGTTTGACGGTGTCGGCTCTGAAGCCGTCGATGCCGAAGCGGCGCACCCAGTCGGTGTGCCAGGCAATCAGATAGTCGCTCACGGTGGCGTTGGGCAGCACCTTGGCCCTGGTGTCCTGTTTGGCTGCCAGCAGCGGCGGCAGCCCCACCGGCTTGGTTGATTCGGTGAGGAAGTCCGGCAGCCCCGCCACCGAGCCGGTGACGTCGTCGGTGCCAGGCTGCGGGTAGCCGGGCAGGCCGGCTCGCACCCAGTCACCGCTCCACCACTGGTCCCACTTCGGCGACTGGTAGTCGATGAATTGGTTGTAGCCATGCCAGTTGAGGCCGCCGCTCGGGCGCCACTGGTTCCAGCGGGCCGGCAGTTTACCGGTGTTCTGGGTGAGGTCGGTGAGCCCCAGATCTTGCAGGTCGGCGAGGGTGGCGTAGCCGGCGTGGTTCATCACCACGTCGAGGATGATGCGCATACCGCGCTTGTGCGCCTCGTCCACCAGGGTCTTGAGGCTCTCCTCGTCGCCGTAGTTGGGATCTATCTTGGTGAAGTCGAGTGCCCAGTAGCCGTGATAGGCGTAGAAGGGGAAGTTGCCCTGCTCGCCGCCGCCGATGAAGCCGTGTACCTGCTCCACCATGGGAGTGATCCAGATGGCGTTGATGCCAAGCTGCTTGATGTAGTCGAGCTTGGCAGTCAACCCCTTGAAGTCACCGCCGTGCCAGGTGGCCACTTCATCCTGACCGTCCTTTTGGCGCCCGAAGCTGTGGTCGTTGGCGGGATCGCCGTTGTTGAAGCGGTCGGTCAGCAGGAAATAGACGCTCGCCTGATCCCAGCTGAAGGGAACCGCTGTGGCCGCCTTGACCGGCTCGAGCAGCAGCAGGCCACCGCTCTCTTTACTGGGCGTCAGGGTCAGCTTGCCGCCCTTGACCACCCCTTGCTGGCCGGAGTAGGCGTCCCGCAGCTGGGTGCCGTCGGGCCAGACCCCTTTCAGGGATACCGTGACCGGGCCACCATCCCAGCTGATGCAGGGCTCCGCTGGCGGCTGGCGTTTGAACTCGCTCTTCTTGGTGGCTCGCAGCACTTTGAGGCTGGGGGTATCCGGGTTGAAGGTGAACTGATAATCCCCCGCCAGCATCACCCGCAGGTTGAAGTGCTGCCCCTTGCTGCACTTGTCCATGGGCTGGGCTGTGCCGAAGGGGAGCGGTTTGGCCTCGCTCGGGCCGAAGCTGGTGCCGCAGCTGTTGCCTGCGTCGCTGATACGGATCTGGTGGCTCCCCTTGGTGAGCGGATGGGTCATCTGCACCGCCCCCTTGTCCAGCGCCAGCGGCGCGCCGACCGGCTGGTCATCCACGTAGAGGCGCACCTCGGCGGCCATGGCCTGATGGAGGAAGAGGGGGCTGGCCAGCAGGGCGAGCCAGAGGGAAGAAACCGAGGGAGTGCGACGCATAAGCCATTCCTTGCTGGGGTTAAGCGGACCAGATTGCCGTCAATGGGGCTCATTCTAGGAGGCATGAGGGCGGGCTTGGACAGGCAAACCGTCGATTTGTGACATCAGTTCAAATGGTTACGTTTTCAAGAATGGAAAAGTGTGAGCGGGGTGTCGCGCCCATAAAAAAAGCCGGTCGATAGACCGGCTTGTTGCATTGTCACCTTCGTCACACGGTGAAGAACTTGAAGTTGACGAAGGCCACCGCGATGAAGGAGGCCACCATGCCGCTCAGGCAGAGCACGGCCGGGCGAATGGCCGGCCAGCGATGAGTCAACAGCACGATCGCCAGCATGGTCGGATAGAGGCCGAACATGTAGCGCGGCATGGCATTGAGCCCTGTCATCAGCGGAATGGTGCAGCAGATGAACATCAGGGTCGCCTCGGCCCAGCGCTTCTGGCTGAACAGATAGAGGTTCAGCGCCCAGCCGAACATCACCATGATGGAGAGGTAGGATTTGCGTCCGCCCAGCTCGAAGCCGCTCAGCCACCAGTCCAGCGGGCTGTCCATGTAACGGCCCCAGGCCACCTGGATGTGCTTGAACGCCAGCGCGTCACCGGTGAGGTGATAGAGATAGAACATGTAGGCGAACAGGCCGAGCGGGATCATCCAGAGGGTGAACACCACCTTGAAGGCGCGCTCGGTGAAGCGGAAGAACTCGCGCCAGCCGTAGGCCTGCAGCGCCAGGATCAGCACCGGGAACACCATCATCACCCCCAGGTTGCGGGTGGCGGAGATGAAGACGCCGAGCAGGGCCACCATCAGCCACTGCTGGCGATAGGCGAACAGGAACATGCTCAGCATCAGCGCCATGAACATCGACTCGGTATAGCCGGAGACGAAGTAGGCGGAGAAGGGGGAGAAGGCCAGCAGCCAGACACCGAAGCGGGCGGTGTCATCACCCAGCTTGAGTTGGCGCAGCACCAGCAGCATCAGCGGCAGGCTGATGAAGAACGCCAGGTTGGCCACCAGCATCAGGCCGATCAGGCTCTCGACGTTGAGCAGGTTGGAGAGGGTGCCGGAGATCATCGGGTAGAGCGGCATGAAGGCCCAGTTGGCTGCATTGCCCTTGCTCAGCCAGCGCGGATAAAGGTCGTAGCCGTTCTCAATGATGCGCTGGAACCAGACGCAGTCGAACTGGCAATAGGCCTGCAGCGGACCTATGTCGGTGGCGCCGTAGAGCTGGACGCCGAAGTAACCCATGCCGTACAGGGCGACCCGGCTCAGCACGAAGGCGGCGATGATCATCAGCCAGTCGCGACCGCTGATGCGAAGTGACGGGCGATAGGGAGCCACCTGGTCGGGGGCAATGGTGGTAGTCATGTCATTCATCAGGCAAATACCCAGATCCTGGAGAGGAGGTAGGTGAGCACGGTGACCGTCAGGGTGGCGATCACCACCGGCAACAGACCGGAAAGACCCGCAAACAGCAGACCGCTCAATATCAGGTTACGCACCGCCAGCGAGAAAAGGGCGACCAGCAGGAACTTGCTGGCGGCACCCTGCTTCTGGAAGGTGATGTAACGGTGACCGAAGAAGGAGAACCAGAACGCGATGGCAAAGGCCAGCGTCGTCACTAGGTGCTCCGAGATGGTGGGCCAGGTGTGAAACAGGGCGATGGAGGTGCCCAGATCGACGAGGGTGGCCCCCCCGCCGACAAACCCGAAACGTACCAGCCGCCAGAATTCCTCGCGGGAGATCATTGAGAAGCCTGCTCCTGCTGGTCATCAGCGGCTTTCGCGGCAGCAGCCTTCTTGCCGGCGCTCTTCTTGCTGCCGCTGGCGGCGTCTTGCTTGGGCTCTTCATCCTGCTTGGCATACTGGCCGTAGACCCCTTCGATGAGGTAGACGGGGCGCTGCTTCACTTCCACGAACATGCGGCCGATGTACTCGCCGATGATGCCGAGCGACAGCAGCTGGATGCCGCCGAGGAACAGCACCACCGACATAAGGGAGGCGTAACCCGGCACGTCGATGCCGAAGAAGACCACCTGGGTGACGATCTTGAGGATGTAGAGGAAGGCGACGAAGGAGACGCCGACGCCGACGTAGCTCCATACCCGCAGCGGCCAGCTGGAGAAGCTCATCAGACCGTCGAGGGCGAAGTTCCACAGCTTCCAGTAGTTGAACTTGGTCTCGCCGGCATGGCGGGCGGGGCGCTCGTAGGGCACACCGACGGCGCGGAAACCTGCCCAGGCGAACAGCCCCTTCATGAAGCGGTTGCGCTCCGGCAGCTGCTTGATCGCCTCGACCACCTTGCGGTCGATCAGGCGGAAGTCGCCGGCGTTCTCCGGCAGCTTGGTGCTGGTGGAGAGGGCGTTGAAGAAGCGGTAGAAGCCACCAGCGGTGAGGCGTTTCATCGGGGTGTCGGCGCTGCGATCCACCCGGATGCCGTAGACGGTGTCGTAGTCGCCGGTCTGCCACAACTTGACGAATTCGAGAATGAGCGCGGGCGGATCCTGCAGATCCACGTCCATCGGCACCACGGCATCACCCTTGGCGTGATGCAGGCCGGCGGTCATGGCTGCCTCCTTGCCGAAGTTGCGGGCCAGGTTGACCAGGGTGACGCGCGGGTCGCGGGCGATGGCCTGCTCGACCACCTCACGGGTGCGGTCGCGGCTGCCGTCGTTGACGAATACTATTTCCAGCTGATCCTTGAGCGGCGCCAGTTCGTTATCTATCGCGTTGATGAAGGCATCTATGCTCTCTTCCTCGTTGTAAACGGGAACGATCAGAGAGAGTCGAAAATCGGCATGCGACATGAAAACTTCCTTATTTGGAAAATTATTTTATAAAACAGCGTATTGGAGAATACGTCTTACTGGGCGACGGTCAAGCGCACCGACTGGACATTGAGCGGTGTCGGGGCGGAGAGCGCCAGAAAGTTGGGACGCTTGGGATCCGAGGTCAGCGACTCGCCCGGCAGGCTGAGACGGATCTCGTTGATGCCGGCCTTGGCCAGCTTGACGGTGGTGGTGAAATCGTGACCCAGCGCCACCTTGAGCAGAGCACCGGCCTGCGGGCTGTTGACCCGGGCCTGGATGGTCAGCTGTTCCGGCTGCGCCTGCTGCTTTGGCAGCACGAAATAGAGGCCACCCTGGCCGCTCAGTTCGGTGCCATCCGCGCTCGGTTTCTTGGCCCAGCCTTCGCTGGAGAGGAAGCGGCTCGGCTTGGTCAGATTGAGCTCGTTGCCGGGCTGATAGGTCATGCTGGAGTTGTGCTCCCAGAAGCGGGTCTTGCCTTCCAGGTAATAGAGCTTGTAGGCCAGGCTCACGTTGGGGTGGGCGGCCAGATAGAGGGTGTAGAGATAGAAACTACTCAGCGCCATGATGGCGGTCAGAAAACCAAACTTTTTGTACGTCATATCACTCTCTGCGCCTCACGGTTTGTAGGCTGATTTCGCGCATATGCTAATCCAATTGCAAAAAAAGCATAGTGGATCACAAAAATATATTTGGTCACATATTAACCCCTTTCTGATTGGTGTTCCAAATGTCGCTTCTCCCTCTTTTTAGCTAGCCCCCAGGCCCTGTTGTGGCGGGCTGGCCGGGCCCCTTTTCTGCTCGGGCGATGCCGCTTTTTCGGTGCCCCGATCATGGTCTGCATCCCTGTGGCAGGATCTGTCGCCATTTTGCCGAGGCCGATTTATGATGAGCTGATACGCCGTCAAGGATGACCCATGAAGCTGAAACTCTGCTGCTGGATGCTCTGGTTGCTGACACCGCTGGTATCGGCAAATGCGCTGTGCCCTGCTCCCTTGCGGATCGGTTATGACAACTGGCCGCCCTATCACTATTACCTCGAGGCCGCGGCCGGCAAGAAAGAGCTGCAGGGCTTTGCCATCGAGGCGCTCAACGCCATGCTCAAACGGCTGGATTGCAAGGCCAGCTACGTGGAGATGCCCTGGAAACGGGTGTTGCACGGTCTGGCGCTGGGGTCTGTCGACATTGCCATGGAGGCCTACTTCAACGAGGATCGTGCCCGTTATGCCTGGTTTTCCGATGCCTACAATCCGGGCCGCAGCGTGCTCTGGATCCGCAAGTCAGACTCCTATTCCGATACCGATCTGGCGAGCTGGTTGGCCGACGGGCATACCCTGGGGGTCACCAAGGACTACTACTACGGCGCCGAGATCAGCGAGCTGCTACGCCGTTATGCCGCCCAGGTGAGCGTCGTCAACGACGAGCAGAACTACGGCAAGCTGGTGTTGGGACGCATCGACGGTTTCCTCGGCGATGTGCTGGCCACCCCCTGGGGCTTGAAGAAGGAGGGGCTGAGCGATCTGATCGTCCCCCATGCCATGGCCGTATATGAAGCACCGACCTTTTTCATGTTCAGCAAGAAACGGCTGTCCCCCGAATTCGTGCGGGAGTTCAATCGCGAGCTGGCCAAGTTTAAAGCAACAAATGAGTATGACATTATCTGGCGGCGCTATGCGCCCGCCGGCTAGCAAAGTCGCGGGCATTCACGCATGATGAGCGCCTTGACCGCCGGGTCTGACGGATTGAAGTGAACCTATCTTGAGGTAAGCATGGGGAAGAAGTATTGGCTGGCATTGGCAAACCTGATCTGGCTGGGCTGCTGGCCAGCGGCCATGGCACAGGCCAGCGAAGGCCAGGTGGTGGTGAGCAATGCGGCGGAGCAGCATGACTGGTATCAGAACCGGACGGCGGAGCAGGCCAGGCAAGAGCTGGAGCAGCAACTGCAGGAGGCCGTGCTGGCCCAGCTGCACCCGGATTTCTATACGCTCTGGAAGAAGCTGCAGGCCAAGCCGGCGGATCAGCGTGGCGCCCTCTATGACGAGGCGTTCGGCAAGCTGGCCCGGTTCCAGCAGGCATGGCGCGCCATGGATCTGGTCTCCCGCGAGCAGATGCAGACCCTCAAACTCAATCTGAACAAGCCGCTGGCTCACGAGCCGGCCGGCGACAACCTGCTGGAACAGGTCAAGCAGCTCAGACCCCAGGTCGCGGAATACGAGGCGGTGCGCGAGGAAGTGCGCAAGCTGCTGGCGCTGCCCATGGCCAAGAAGTGGCCGACCCTGACCATGCCGACCCTGCGGGCCGGCGAGGTTTCCCCGGAGCTGGGCCAGATCCGCTCCATCCTCAACGAGCTGGGCGACACGGCCCCTCGCCATGACGACGCCACCTACGACGCCGACACCCTGCAGGCGGTCAAGCAGTTCCAGCGCCGCCACGGCCTGACCGCCGACGGCATCATAGGCCGGCAGACCCGCAGCTGGCTCAACACCGGGCCCGAGGTGCGTGCCAGCCTGCTGCTGCGCAACCTGTGGCGACGTGACCTGGTGGATCAGCTCTCCGGTGCCCGCTACGTGCTGGTCAACATCCCCGACTATCGGCTGAGCGTGGTGGAGTCCGGCAACGAGGTATTCACCAGCCGGGTGATCGTGGGCAAGGAGCAGCGGGCTACCCCGATCCTCGCCAGCGAGATCCGCTCCATCGTGCTCAACCCGGCCTGGCACGTACCGCGCTCCATCCTGAGCAAGGACATTCTGCCCAAGCTGGGGCGTGACCCCGCCTACCTCAATCGCGAGCAGTTCGAGGTGATCGACGGCGAAGGCAATCCGGTGCAGTTCACCGAAGAGGGCTGGCAGCAGGCACTGGCGTCCGGTTTCCCCTATCGTCTGCGGCAAAAGCCGGGCGATCACAATGCGCTGGGTCGCTACAAGTTCTATCTTCCCAACAACGAGGCGATCTACCTGCACTCCACCCCGCGCAAGGCGCTGTTCGAGCAGGGCGCGCGCGCCTTCAGTTCGGGTTGCATCCGGGTGGAACACGCCGACGATCTGGCCGAACTGCTGCTGGCGGACTCCCGCTACCAGCCCGACAAGGTGGCCAGCATTCTGAAGGAGAGCCAGACCAAGTGGCTGCCGCTGACCACTCCGATCCCGGTGTTCACCGTCTACTGGAGCAGCTGGATCGACGAGGAGGGTCGTCAGCAACTGCGCAACGACATCTATGGATTTGATCGAGTCAGCTACCAGAGTCGCCTGCTGTGATCCTCGCCACAGAGTGAAAAGCCCGGCCTGCGCCGGGCTTTTTCATGGCCCCTTGCGGTTTGACAGCGGCCGGCTCGGCGGGTAGTTTCAAGCGCCTGTATCAAATTCATTCAACGGTTTCACCTCAACATTGCGATGGACGGACAAGGGATGCTTGATCAAGAGATAAGCCGACGTCGCCTGCTGCTGGGTGCTGGTTGCCTGCTGGGGGGCTCGCTGTTGTCCTTCCCCGCCATGGCGAGTCGCAGTACGGCGGGACGTGAACTCAGCTTCTTCAATCTCAATACCGGCGAGCGGGTGCGCACCAGCTACTGGGAAGATGGCCGCTATCTGAAAGACGGGCTGGCCGAGCTCAACCACATCTTTCGCGACTACCGTCGCAACGAAGTGTTCAACATCGACAGGAAGCTGTTCGACCAGCTCTACCTGCTGCAGCACAAGCTGGGTCGCCACGGCGAAATCCAGCTCATCTCGGGCTATCGCTCCCCTGTGACCAATCGCCAGAAGCGCAGTCGCAGCCGCGGGGTAGCCAAGCACAGCTACCACACCCTGGGGCAGGCGGTGGACGTGCGGATCCCCGGGGTACAGCTGGCGCACCTGCGCAAGGCGGCGCTCCATCTCAAGGTGGGCGGCGTCGGTTACTACCCGAGCGACAACTTCGTGCATCTCGACACCGGGCCCGTGCGCAGCTGGTAACGGCGGTTTGCTGGCCGCATCGGCCCGGCGGGTGACTGGTCAGCGGGGTGGCCGAGCTGGTAGGCTCTGGACACCATGCAGAGGAGAACCAGATGAAACATATTTTGCTTGGCGGGCTGATTGCCCTGCTGCTGACCGGCTGTGGCAAGCTCAACCGCGAAAACTACGACAGGCTCAAGATGGGGATCAGCTACGCCGAGGCGAGCAGCATCCTCGGCAAGGCCGAGCGTTGTGACGATGCGCTGGGCACCACCAGCTGCATCTGGGGCGACGAGGGCAAGAACATCAAGATCCGTTTCATCGCCGATAAGGCGACATTCTTCAGCTCGGAAGGGATCAACTGAGGCAGTTGCAGCCCCCCTGCCCAACAAAAAAGCGCCTGACCGGCGCTTTTTTGTTGGCTGTGATCCGTACCGGCTCGCCAGAAGCTGGCGCGCTCAGTGCGCGGCGTACTGATAGTGAAAGGTGGGCAGCCCCCACTTGAAGCGCACCGCCAGCAGGCGCAGCACGAAGCCGATGCCGATGGCACCGAAGGCGGCCCAGTCGTTGGGCAGGCCCTGATCCAGCGCCAGGCAGTAGAGGGCGGCGGTCACCAGCGAGATGGCGGCATAGAGCTCGCGGCGAAACACCAGCGGAATGCGCTGGCAGAGCAGATCCCTGAGCACGCCGCCGAAGGCCCCCGTCACCACCGCCATGATGCAGGCGATGCCGGCGCCGTGACCCATCTCCAGCGCCCTGGCCGCACCGAAGATGGAGAAGACCACCAGCCCCAGGGCATCGAGTGCCATGAACAGCTTGCCGAGATAGCGCATCAGCGGTGCCGAGATGACGCCGGCCATGGCCGCGCCGGCGACCAGTAGCACATACTCCGGGTGTTCGACCCAAAGCAGGGGGTAATGGCCCAGCAGCACGTCGCGGATGGTGCCACCACCGATGGCCGTCGCCGAGGCGATGATCACCACGCCGAACAAGTCCATCCGTCGCCGGCCCGCGGCCAGCGCGCCTGTCATCCCTTCGGCCACCAGGCCCAGCAAGAAGAGTGCATGTAACATGAGATATCCCAGGGTGCGAGAAAGGCCCGCATCCTAACAATCTAGCGCTGGCGGGACAAGCAAACTCATATATGCATTAGATTAAGTAATGAAAAGGGGGCTTTCGCCCCCATTTTTCATCATGCTTGTCCGGGTCAGCGCTTGAGCTGTTCGCTGCGGTAGTGATCGACCCACATGGCGGTGGCGCCGCAGATGGCGACCGGCATCACGAACAGGTTCACCACCGGGATGGCGGAGAAGAGGGTGACCAGGGCGCCGAAGCTCAGGCACTTGCCGCGGCGCTGCTTGAGGGCGTCGCGCATGGTGATGAAGTCGATCTTGTGATTGTCGAACGGATAGTCGACATACTGGATTGCCATCATCCAGGCGCTGAACAGGAACCAGAGCACAGGCGCCAGGGTCTGGCCCACCACCGGAATGAGGAACAGGATCAGGCAGCCGATGGCCTTGGGCAGGTAGTATTTGAGCTTGATCCACTCGCGACCGAAGGTGCGTGGCACATCCTTGACGATGTCCAGCATGCCGGTGTCGTTGGCCGCCTCGCCGGTGAGCGTCTGCTCCACCTTCTCCGCCAGCAGGCCGTTGAAGGGGGCGGCTATCCAGTTGGCCACCGAGCTGAACAGGAAGGAGAAGACCACCAGTATGGTAATGAGGGCGATGGGCCAGAGTAGGTAGTCCAGCCAGTCGAGCCAGCTCGGGATCTGTTGGTGCAGCCAGGCGAACAGGCCATCCAGCTGCAGCAGCAGGGCGTAGAAGGCCCCGGCAAACAGCACGAAGTTGACCAGCAGGGGGATCAGCACGAAGGTGCGGATGCCGGGCTGGCGAATGAGGGAGAAGCCGCGCAGAAAGTAGTCTGCACCGCTGATCGAGTCTTTTACCATACGGGGGGAGTGGCTCATCGGAGCTCCATCTGTTCATGGGAAACTGCCAGCATATTACAAACAAGCTTTTGATTTGGTAAAGTCGCCTGCCCGCCTCCTCTTTATTTCGTTACCGACATAGGCCGCCATGCGTCTGAAATTGATCAAACTCGCCGGCTTCAAGTCGTTTGTCGAGCCGACCCGCATCGAACTCAACGCCGACATGACTGCCGTGGTGGGGCCCAATGGCTGCGGCAAATCCAACGTCATCGACGCCGTGCGCTGGGTGCTGGGGGAGAGCTCCGCCCGCCATCTGCGTGGCGAGAACATGACCGACGTCATCTTCAACGGCTCCATCAACCGCAGCGCCCACGGCCGCGCCTCGGTGGAGCTGGTGTTCGACAACCCCCACAACCGGGTACCCGGTGAGTTCGGCCGCTTTACCGAGATCTCGGTGCGCCGCGAAGTGCTGCGTGACGGTTCCAACCACTACCAGATCAATGGCCAGAAGTGCCGCCGCAAGGACGTGACCGACCTCTTCCTTGGCACCGGCCTTGGGCCGCGCAGCTACGCCATCATCGAACAGGGCACCGTCAGCCGGCTGGTGGAGTCTCGCCCCGCCGATCTCAAGCTGTTCATGGAAGAGGCCGCCGGGGTCTCCCGCTACAAGGAGCGGCGCCGCGAGACCGAGCAGCGTATCCGTCATACCCAGGAAAACCTGGAGCGCCTCGGCGACATCCGCGGCGAACTGGGGTCGCGCCTCGACCATCTTAAGGCCCAGGCTGAGACCGCCGAGCGCTACAAGCAGCTCAAGAGCCGCAGTCGCGCTGCCCGCGCCGAGCTGATCGGTTCTGAACTGTGGGCGTTGGAGACGCGTCTGGGCGAGGCCAAGACCGAACTTGCCCAGACCGAGCAGGCGCTGGCGGCCCTCGATGCCAAGCGCACCACCGATGAGGGGCGCCACGTCACCCTGTCGGTCGCCCGCCAGGAGGCGCAGGCCGAACAGGCAAGCCGTCAGCAACAGATTTTTCTCGGCGGCCAGGCCATCGCCCGCCTCGAGCAGCAGCAACTGCACCAAACCGAACTCGGTCGTGACTGGCAGGCGAGGCGGCAGGCCCTTGGCGAACGCATCGAGGGGCTCAAGACCCAGCTGGCCGACCAGCTGGAACAACTGGGCGAAAGCACTCTGCAGGGGGAGGTAGCGTCAGCGCGCCTCGAGCAGTGTGAGCAGTTGCTTACCGACCAGCAGAGTGTGCGTGCGGCGGCGGGCGAGCGGCTCGAGCAGGCGCGCCAGCGCCAGCAGCAGTGGCAGCAGCAGCTTGGCCAGTTGCAGGGGCGGCTCAACCAGACCCGCGCCGAGGTGAACGGCCTGCAGGAGCTGCAGGCCAAGACCCGGCTGGCCCGTCTCAAGCTGGAAGATGAACAGGCCGGCCCCCTCGGCGGGGAGGGGGAGAACCTGCAACCGGCGCTCGATGCGCTGGCGGCGACGCTCTCGCTCTCCCGCGCCCGCCATGAGGAAGCCGAAGCGGCCTGGCAGGCCGGCGTGGCCCGTCACGAAGAGCTCAAGGCAGCGCAGGGGCGCCAGCAGGGCTTGCTGCGCGAACTGGAGGCGCGCCTCGCTACCCTGGATCAGATCCTGGGGGAGCAGATGGCGGGCGCCACCCTGGCGGATCGGCTGCAGGTCCCCCCCGAGTGGGCCCGGGGGCTGGACAAGGTGCTCGGTCGCTGGTTAACCGCCACCCCGGCGGACGAGTGCAATCTGGCGCAATCCGGGCTCTGGATTGGTCCGGCCCGGCCGGCGGTCGCCGGCACCCTGGCGGCGCAACTGGGCGGTGAGCACATACCCGCCTTCCTCAACGCCATCTGGCTGGCAGAGAGCCGGGAGGAGGCGCAGGCCCGCCTGCACAGCCTCTCTGCCGGTGAGTCGCTGCTCACTCCAGCCGGCGACTGGTTCGGCCCCAACTGGGCGGATCTGGGGGAGGGCATGGCCCTCGGCACCCTGGCGCTGCTCGGCGAACGTGAGCGGTTGCACAGCGAGTTGGTCGCGGGCCGGGAGGCGCTGCGCCGACTCGATGAGCAGCTTGCCGCCGCCGATGAGGCGCGGGCCCAGCTGCACAGCGCCCATGAACTGGCCCAGCGAACCCTGCGCGAGCAGGAGCAGCAGTGGCAGCAACTGCGTGAGGCCTGGAGCCTGCGCGAAGGGCAGCGCCAGGCGCGGTTGCAGCGCCTCGGCCAGCTGGGAGAGGAGTTGATCTGGCTGGATAAGGAGCAGGCTGAGGAGGCGCAGCGGCTGGTGTCGGCTGGGGAGCGGCTTGAGCAGGATGAAGCGGCCCTTGGCGAGCTGCAGGAGCAGGGGGAGGCGCTGGCCGAGGCGCTGCTGCTCGCCCAGGAGCAGGCGAGCACGGCGGATCGCGCTGTGGAAGAGGCCCGCCTGCGTCGTGAGCAGCAGCAAGCCGCCTGCCAGCGGCTGCAACTGGAGCAGCAGAACCAGCGCCAGCTCATCACCCTGCGCGAGCAGGAGCTGGCCCGCCTCGGGCTGGAGCTGGCCGAACTCAAGGAGCCGGGGGCCACTTCGAGTCAGGATCTGTCGCCCCTGCTGGCCGAGCAGCGCAGCCTCGAGGAACAGCAACTTGCCTGTCATCAGCGGCTTGCAGAATTGGAGCGCCAGTTGACCGAGCTGGAGCAGGCCAGAAGCGCCGATCACAAGCAACTGGTGCAGATACAGGAGAAGCTGGCGACCCTGCGGCTCGAGCGCGAACGCAACCTCACCCGCCGGCAGGGGTTGCACGAGCAGTTCGAAGAGCTGGGGGTACGGCTGGTGGATCTCGATCAGGCGGTGCTGATAGCGGCTGATCGCGGCAAGCTGCGCCAGGAGATCCAGACCCTGGAGGCGCAAGTGGAGGCGCTTGGCGCCATCAACCTGGCGGCGCTGGAGGAGTATGAAGAGGCGAAAACCCGCGCAAGCTACCTGGAAAACCAGTGCCAGGATCTGGAACAGGCGCTGGAAACCTTGAGCCAAGCCATTAAAAGAATTGATAAAGAGACACAAATACGCTTCCGTGACACTTTCGATAAGGTCAACGAAGATTTAAAATCCCTGTTTCCAAAAGTGTTCGGTGGGGGCAGTGCCTGGCTTGAGCTCACCTCCGATGATCTTTTGGAGGCTGGAGTGAGCATCATGGCGAGACCTCCGGGTAAGAAGAATGCTACCATTGCCCTGCTTTCCGGGGGGGAGAAGGCGTTAACCGCTCTTGCGCTGGTTTTTGCCATCTTCAGACTCAATCCGGCACCTTTCTGTCTGCTGGATGAGGTGGATGCACCGCTCGATGAAGTGAACGTCGGTCGCTTCTGTTCTCTTGTCAAAGAGATGTCGAGCACAGTACAGTTCGTTTACATCAGTCATAATAAGGTCTCCATGGAGATGGCTGAGCAGCTGGTTGGCGTCACGATGCAAGAGCCCGGGGTTTCGCGCATAGTGTCGGTCGATATCGGTGAAGCCGTCGCTTTGGCTGAGCAAAACTAGAAAGAGAAGCAGCTAATGCAGGAATTGCGTTACATCTTGGTTGCCCTGGGCGGTATTGCCATCGCGGCATTGCTCATTCACGGGTTGTGGAGCAACAGAAAGAATCGTCAGGCACCGATCAAAGAGAAACCTCTGGGTCGGATGGAATCCAAATCACGGGATCGTGACAACGACGCCTTCGACAGCGATGGCATCGGTCAGGTGCGAGTGGTCAGCGGTGGCCGTCGTGCCGAGCCCAAGCTCCACCATGATGAACCCCGCCAGCCGGACGTCAGCCGTCGCGCCCCCGCGTCCGCCTTCGACGATGAAGAAGATGATGACGCCGATCTGCCGCCGCCCGTGGTACGCAAGCCTGCCGCTCGCCCCGTGCCCCCGCCTCCCGTCTATGAAGAGGAGGAGTATGAGGAGCCGGCCGCCGAGCCTGTGGAGGAAGTGCCTGCCGCGCCGGTGCGCAAGCCTGCCCAGGTGATCCGTCGTACCCCGGTCCACCGTTCCCGTCCCCAGCGTGAGCCGCTGCTGCAGCCGCTGGACGAAGAACTGCTGGTGGAGCCAGCCTACGCCACCGCACCCACCTTCGGTGCCCGTGAACAGGTCCAGGCCGCTGCGCCCGAATACAAGGCGCAGCCCCGTTACGCAGCCCCCGAGCCTGCCTACGAGGAGCCCGCCTATGAAGAGCCGGTGCAGGAGCCGCAGATTGAACGTCAGCCGGTCGAGAAGATCTGGCAGGATGTCTATGTCATCAACCTGATGGCGCGCCCCGGCCACGACCTGCAGGGGGCGACCCTGATCTCTTCCCTGCTGGCGCTGGGCTTCAAGTTTGGCGAGATGGACATCTTCCATCGCCACGAGGATCTCAACGGCAAGGGCGAAGTGCTCTTCTCCATGATCAACATGGTCAAGCCGGGTACCTTCAACCCGTACCGGATGGAGCAGTTCACCACTCCGGGTGTGTCGCTCTTCATGCAACTGCCGCTGCGCAGCAACGCAGCCTTTGCCTTCGAGCACATGCTGCAGTCTGCCGACCAGCTGGCCAGCGATCTCGATGCCATGCTGACTGACGTGGATCGCAGCCCGCTGAGTGACGAGACCATCGCCCGTTACCGGCACGAGCTGGCCGCCTACGAGGCCAGTCGCGACTAATACGCCAGGCGGGTCGAATGAATCAAAAGTGCGGTACCCAGGTGCCGCATTTTTATTGCTCCGCTGGCCGGTTTTTTCATCACACTTCGAGACTTTTTCATGAGCGATATCCTCTCCCGCCACCGTCAACTGTGTGAGCTGCTTACCGAATATGGGCATCAGTACTATGTGCTGGACAACCCCACAGTGCCGGATGCCGAATACGACCGCCTGATGCGCGAGCTGATCGCGCTGGAGGCCGACCATCCCGAGCTGAAAACCCCGGCCTCGCCGAGCGTGCGGGTGGGCGGTCAGCCGCTCACCGCCTTCAAGCAGGTGCGCCACGAGATCCCCATGCTGAGCCTGGACAACGTGTTCAGCAGCGAAGAGCTGCAGGCGTTTGAACAGCGCATGAGCGATCGCCTCAAGCGGGAGGTCAATTTCACCTTCTGCTGCGAGCCCAAGCTGGATGGCCTGGCGGTGAGCCTGCTCTATGTGGACGGCCAGCTGGTGCAGGCCGCCACCCGGGGCGATGGCACCACGGGTGAGGAGATCACCGAGAACGTGCGCACCATCAAGGCCATTCCCCTGACCCTGCGTGGCGAGGGGTGGCCGGCTCGGCTGGAAGTGCGCGGCGAGGTGTTCATGCCCAAGGCGGGGTTCGAGGCGATGAACGCCAGGGCGCTGGCCGCCGGCGAGAAGGTGTTCGTCAATCCGCGCAACGCCGCCGCCGGCAGCCTGCGCCAGCTCGATTCACGCATCACCGCCAGCCGTCCGCTCAGCTTCTACGCCTATGGGGTGGGGGTCGGTGGCGAGCTGCTGGGGGATTCCCACTACGGCCGCCTCACCCGGCTCAATGCCTGGGGGCTGCCGCTCAGCCCGGAGGTGAAACTCAAAGAGGGGGCTGCCGGTTGTCAGGCGTTCCATGACGACATCCTGACCCGTCGCGGTGCACTGCCCTACGAGATCGACGGCGTGGTCTACAAGGTGGATGCCATTCCCCTGCAAGAGGAGCTCGGCTTCGTGGCCCGTGCGCCGCGCTGGGCCACCGCCCACAAGTTCCCGGCCCAGGAGGAGATGACCCTGCTCGAAAACGTCGAGTTCCAGGTCGGTCGCACCGGCGCCGTGACCCCGGTGGCCAAGCTCAAACCCGTGTTCGTCGGCGGTGTCACCGTCTCCAACGCCACCTTGCACAATGCCGACGAGATCGAGCGCCTCGGCGTCATGATCGGCGACACCGTGATCGTGCGCCGGGCCGGGGATGTGATCCCGCAGATCGTGGCGGTGGTGGAGGCGCAGCGCCCAAGCGATGCCCGTGAAATCCTCTTCCCGACCGAGTGCCCGGTGTGCGGCTCGGCGGTAGAGCGGCTGGAAGGAGAGGCAGTGACCCGCTGCTCCGGCGGTCTGTTCTGCGAGGCGCAGCGCAAGGAGGCGATCAAGCACTTCGCCGCCCGCCGAGCCATGGACGTGGACGGCCTCGGCGACAAGATAGTCGAGCAGCTGGTGGACAAGGGGCTGGTGAAGACCCCGGCCGATCTGTTTGGCCTCAATGCCATCCAGCTGGCCGGGCTCGAGCGGATGGGGCAAAAGTCCGCCCTCAATCTGGTGGCGGCCATCGACGCGGCCCGCAGCACCACGCTGCCGCGCTTCCTGTTTGCGCTGGGGATCCGCGAAGTGGGGGAGGCGACCGCGCTGAACCTCGCCAATCACTTCCTCACCCTGGACGCCCTGCGTGCCGCCTCGGTGGAGCAGCTGCTGGAAGTGGCCGACGTGGGGGACGTGGTGGCCAAGCATGTCTACTACTTCCTGCGCCAGCCCCACAACATCGAGGTGCTGGAGGCGCTGCTGGCCGCCGGTATCCACTGGCCGGCCATCGAGAAGAAGGAGGCTGCACAGCAGCCCTTTGCCGGCAAGACCTTCGTGCTGACCGGCACCCTCACCACCTTGTCGCGCAACGACGCCAAGGCGGCGCTGCAGGCGCTCGGCGCCAAGGTGGCGGGCTCGGTGTCGGCCAAGACCGACGTGCTGGTGGCGGGGGAGGCGGCAGGCTCCAAGCTGGCCAAGGCCCAGGAGCTCGGCATCACCGTCTGGACCGAAGAGGAGTTGCAGCAGGCGCTGCAGGGCTGAGTCGCTGGCTCAACCAGATAAACGAAGAACCCGGCCATGCCGGGTTCTTTTTTCTAGAGGTTTAGGTGCTCAATCACGCCAGAGGATCTTGTAGCGCCACTTGTCGGGCAGGGTGAGCTGCCAGCGGGCCAGCTCGCTCTTGCTGAACACATACTCGCCGCGCAGGGCAGCCCGCGGCGCCAGGGTCTTGGGCTGGGCTCCCTCCAGAATGGCATTGACCAGCTCGGCCGCCTTGGCCCCCTGATCGTGCCCATCCAGCACCAGGCCGCCGATGGCCTTGCCCTTGCCCACCGTAAACTCCCAGAAGCAGAACAGCGGCACCGGACTGTGGGCACTGGTCCACTCCAGCACCTGGCGTTCATCCACGTGGCGGCCCTGCTCATCGATGAGGGTGTGGTAGAGGCCGATAAAGATCGCCTGATAGCCGTTTTGCCTGGCGTTGAGCACGGCCTCCTGCCACAGGTCGTAGTCGCCGAGCAGCTGGCTGTTGACCCGGGTCTGGCCGACCCGCAACTCGGTCTGGGTCTTGAACTCATCCTCGATGGCGGTCAGGGCCACGTTGCTCGAATCAAACAGCACCAGTGCCTTCTTGATCCCCCCCATCAGCTGGCTCATCTCGCTGATGTTGCGCTTGAGCAGGGGGCGCTCCAGCACGCCGGTGATCTTGGGGTGGCCGACCAGCCCCTTGTGGCGCGGGTTCTCGTTCATGCCGAGAAACGCGACCGGGGTGCCGAGGGAGGCGATGCTGGTGGCCAGGTAGTTGATGGCGTTGTCATCGCCAAGCACCACCAGATCCGGTTTCACCTGGTGGTAGTAGGCGAGCGCCCGTTCAGCGATCTGGTCGAACTCTTCGGCGGGGCGGCGCTTGGTATCCATGTAGAAGTGGCTGATGTGGTGCTCGCCCTTGAGGTTGGCCACCAGGCTGGCGTTGTAGCTCTGATCCCACAGGTACTCGGGATGGTAGCTGCTGATCACCAGGATCTCGGCCGCCCACAGCCGCAGCGACAGGGGGCACAGCAACAGTAGCAGCAACAAAGGCTTGGTCATATGGCTTCCCATCGGCACAGAGGTGTTGTCATTCATTATGTTCACTCCTGGGCCAGCCGGTGCCGGTCAATTACTGTCGGAGGGGAAATCTTTTTCTCGCTGGCCGGCATCGGGCGCTAGCCCGCACCAGGCTTGAAGGTGGTCTCGTGTGGTACCTTTTATGGCTGGTCGGGAACTGCGCCACTCGCCTCAAAACCTGTTCTGGATCAAGAAATACGACCCCGCTTTGGTGCCTAATAGACACCACATATAGGGCTGCATTCGTTTTTAATCCCTATATGTTGTGTTATTAAGCTGTGTAAAAGCTGTTCCCTTCTCATCGTCAGCCCAGGCTTGTCAAGCCTCGGCTGAATTTATTTGCGCCCAGGACGAGGCGTGGAGAAGGGGGCCAAACAAGGGTAAGCCGAGGGCGAGAGCCTGGCCTTTTTAACGGGGAAACTCCATGAAACCGGTTGTGATCAAACGTGATGGATGTCGCGCACCATTCAATGCCCAGCTGATTGCCGAGGCGGTGGGCCGAGCGGCGGAGGCGGTCAATCAGGCCAGTCCGGCGCTGGCAGAGCGCATTGCCGCCGCCGTCAGCCAGGAGCTGGAAGGGCGGGGAGAAGTGGACATCCACGAGATCCAGAACCGGGTCGAAAACCACCTGATGGCCTCCGACGACAAGGCCATCGCCCGTGCCTACATCGAATACCGTCACGACCGGGATCAGGCTCGCGAGGCCCGCGGCCGGCTGGCCCAGGAGATCCGCGGCCTGGTAGAGCAGACCAACGCAGCCCTGCTCAACGAGAACGCCAACAAGGATTCCAAGGTGATCCCGACCCAGCGCGACCTGCTGGCGGGCATCGTCGCCAAGCATTACGCCACCAGCCACATGCTGCCCCGCGATGTGGTGCAGGCTCACGAGAGCGGCGATCTGCACTTCCACGATCTCGACTACTCCCCCTTCTTCCCCATGTTCAACTGCATGTTGATCGACCTGAAGGGGATGCTGACCCACGGCTTCAAGATGGGTAACGCGGAGATCGACACTCCCAAGTCCATCAGCACCGCCACCGCGGTTACCGCCCAGATCATCGCCCAGGTGGCGAGCCACATCTATGGCGGCACCACCATCAACCGCATCGACGAAGTGCTGGCTCCCTACGTGACCATCAGCTGGGAGAAGCACCGGGAAGTGGCGGTGGAGTGGGGCATCGGCGATGTGGATGCCTACGCCATGGCCCGCACCGAGAAGGAGTGCTACGACGCCTTCCAGTCGCTGGAATATGAGGTGAACACCCTGCACACCGCCAACGGTCAGACCCCGTTCGTCACCTTCGGTTTTGGCCTCGGCGACAGCTGGCAGTCACGCCTGATCCAGCGCGCCATCTTGAGCAACCGTATCGCCGGCCTTGGCAAGAACAAGAAGACCGCCGTGTTCCCTAAACTGGTGTTCGCCATCAAGGATGGCCTCAACCATCGGCCGGGCGATCCCAACTACGACATCAAGCAGCTGGCGCTGGAGTGCGCCTCCAAACGGATGTACCCGGACATCCTCAACTACGACCAGGTGGTGAAGGTGACCGGCTCCTTCAAGACCCCCATGGGCTGCCGCTCCTTCCTCGGTGCCTACGAGGAGCAGGGCGAGCTGGTTCATGAAGGGCGCAACAACCTGGGGGTGGTGAGCCTCAACCTGCCGCGCATCGCCCTCAAATCCCGCGATGAAGCGGATTTTTGGGACAAGCTGGATGCCGCCCTGCGGGTGGCCAAGACAGCGCTGATGTACCGCATCAAGCGTCTGGACGGGGTCAAGGCCCGGGTCGCGCCCATCCTCTACATGGAAGGGGCCTGCGGGGTGCGCCTCAAGGCGGACGACAATGTCAGCGAGATCTTCAAGCACGGCCGCGCCTCCATCTCCCTTGGCTATATCGGGGTGCACGAAACCATCAACGCCCTGTTTGGCGAGCAGGTTCACCTGTTTGACAGTGCCGAACTGCAGCAGAAGGCCATCGCCATCGTCGAGCGCCTCAAGGCGGCCACCGACGAGTGGAAGGAGGAGACCGGCTACGGCTTCAGCCTCTACTCCACCCCGAGCGAGAACCTCTGCTCCCGCTTCTGCCGCATCGACGCCAAGGAGTTTGGCGTGGTGGCGGGGGTGACCGACAAGGGCTACTACACCAACAGCTTCCACCTCGATGTGGAAAAGCAGGTCAATCCGTACGACAAGCTGGACTTCGAGGCGCCCTATCCGCCCATCGCCAGCGGCGGTTTCATCTGCTACGGCGAGTACCCCAACATCCAGCACAACCTGGAGGCGCTGGAGAACGTCTGGGACTACAGCTATGACAAGGTGCCCTACTACGGCACCAACACCCCCATCGACGAATGCTACGAGTGCGGCTTCACCGGCGAGTTCGAGTGCACCTCCAAGGGCTTCACCTGCCCGCGCTGCGGCAACCACGATCCGGCCAAGGTGTCGGTGACCCGTCGTGTCTGCGGCTACCTCGGCAGCCCGGATGCGCGCCCCTTCAACGCGGGCAAGCAGGAAGAGGTCAAGCGCCGCGTCAAACATATGTAAGTGCGGTAACGATGAAGCGCTGGCCCCTGTTGCAAGGGGCCATTTTCATGGGTTGGCGACCGTTTGCACACCCATGAAAAAGGCAGGAAACAAGCGATGCACTACCACCAATACTACCCGGTCGATGTGATCAACGGCCCCGGTACCCGCGCCACCCTGTTCGTCTCGGGCTGCGAGCACCAGTGCCCCGGCTGCTACAACCAGAGCACCTGGCGGCTCGATGGCGGCAAGCCGTTCGATGAGGCGATGAGCGATCGCGTCATCGCGGATCTCAACGACACGCGCATCAAGCGGCGCGGACTGTCGCTCTCCGGCGGCGATCCGCTCCACCCCGCCAACGTGCCCCACGTGCTGGCGCTGGTGAAACGGGTGCGTGCCGAGTGCCCCGGCAAGGACATCTGGTGCTGGACCGGCTATCTGCTCGGCGAGCTCAGCCCGGCTCAGCGCGAGCTGGTGGCCTTGCTGGACGTGCTGGTGGACGGCAAGTTCGAGCAGGGGCTGGCAGACCCCGGTCTGCTCTGGCGTGGCAGCAGCAATCAGCAGATCCACTACCTCAACGCCTGGCGGGAAGGAGGGGAACGGATCCCCTGTCTGGTTTGCAGTTGAGGCCAGGGATGTTTATGGTTAGCCCATTCCAATCCCTGTGACATCGTTGACGAGGAAATCCGAGATGAACAATCTGCTCAAGATCCTGCTGGCCATCTTCCTGCCGCCGGTCTGCGCCTTTATCCAGGTGGGCTTCAGCCTGCATTTTCTGATCAACATAGTGCTGACCCTGCTCGGCGGTCTGCCCGGCATGGTCCATGCGCTCTGGCTGGTGGTCAGCGACAAGCGCGGCTGACGTTGAGCCTCTTTGCTAAAAGCCAACCCGATGGGGTTGGCTTTTTTTATGCTGCTCAAACGGGTTCCGATTGTTACAGTAATGGGCCGGCAATCCTGCCGGGGAGGGGTGACCCCTCTGATCTGACTCAACAAGGAGTGTTGAATGGGTTTGAAGGTCTTGCTGCTGGGCACTGTGCTCGGCCTGCTGGGGGGCTGTGCCAGCCCCAGTCCCACCGTGAAACTGAACCAGCCGCCGCTGGAGGTGACCATGGCGGAGCTTGGCAAATACTGGGTGCAGGATGGCGAAGTGCCCCCGTTTGAACCGGTGGGCGGCGCGCCAGCCAAGCGGCCCGTCAAGGGCTATGTGGAGATCCGTTATCTCATCGACTCCAATGGCAATCTGTTCAGCCCAGAGATCCTGGCCTCGGAGCCGCCCGGGGTGCTGGATCTGATCGCCCTGTCGGGGCTGGCCAAAACCCGCTATCGAGTGTCGGAGCAGAACCCGCAGGCCATTCCGGTGCGAGTGGTGGGTCGCTACGAGATTGAAGTGGAGTAAACAACAACCCCGGCCTGGCCGGGGTTGTTGTTTACTGCTGCTTGCAGTCGTTGTAGACGCTCTGCCACTCCCCGTCCTTGTCGCGCATCTCGACAAAACCCTCGTTGCCCTTGTTCCACCAGACGGCCTCGTGATCGTCGGTGTAGCGGGCGCCGGAGGCAGAGACGCTCTGCGGCAGGGTGTAGTCCTTGCCGTCCGGCAGCGCCAGCTTGACGAAGTTCAGGCTCTGATCGGAGAGGGCGAAGTAGCGCACCTGTACCCGTTGGCCCTGTTCGCACAGATAGGTGACGGGGTCGCCGCCGGTCACGCTCAGGGGGTCGGCGCCGCGTTCGCAGCCGCTCAGCAGGGTCAGGGCCGTGATGCCCAGCAGCAGAAGGTTGGCGTGCTTCATGTTGATTCTCCATCGGTGTCATCCGGGCGTGATCCTAACAGCTTGCCCAAGGGGCGCAATGCGCCTCGACCCGGCTTGCGTCGATATGCGTCCATGGGCGTCAAAAGAAGCACTAATGAGTATGGGCTCAATGCAGGCCTAGTCTGGCCTCGAAGGCGCGCACCAGCGCCTCGTAGGTGCCGTTGTTCTTGATCTTCTGCAGCCCCTCTTCGAAGCGACTGGCCATCTCCTCACCCCGGGGGTGGACGCGGGAGAAGGCGAGCCAGAAACCGTCGGTGGAGATCTTGCCCACCTTGACCACCTTCCCGCTCAGCTGTTTCTGCTGGATCTTGAGGTAGCCCGGCATCTCGTTCATCAGTATGTAGTCGACCCGGCCGCGCACCAGCATCTCGATGATCTGGGCGTCCGACTTGGCCTGGAAGCGGGTGATCCTGGGGTTTTCCATGAAATCGGTGGGGTAGGTGTAGCCGAGGGTGATGCCCACCGTCTTCTGTTCCAGCGAGGTGAGTTTGAGATCCCGGCGCGGTTCGCTGGCCAGGGCGAAGATGGCGAGATCCTCCTCGAACATGGGGGTCTCGTGCCAGAAGTACTGGTAACGGTTCTCCTCGGTAATGGTGGCATCGAAGCAGCCGAGCACCTTGTCGCTGCGTGCCTCGTACATGCAGCGGGCGAAGGGGATGGTGCGAAACTCCACCTCGACTCCCTCGGCGGCAAAGGCCGCCTTCACCAGCTCGGGGGCCAGCCCCTGCGGCTGGCCGCTCTCTTTGTCGAGGACGCAATAGGGCGCCCAGTCATCTTCCGCGGCGATCAGCACAGACTCGGCCCGGGCGTTTCCCACCATCAGCAGAAGACAGATAGCCAGCCAGTGAATGTGGGTTGCGTGTGTCATGGTCTCTCTCCCGTTGCCAACTGCCCTAGCAAGCATAGTTGCTGGGGCTGGCCGCAGGCGCTGCCAGATACAGGGCAAAAAAACGCCCCGGTAGGCATAGCGGGGCGAAAGGCGCACATCCTTGAGCTAACAACAGGGGGTCAATAACCGAACCGGGTGGCCTCGAAACGGTTAAGCAGTCGGTGGATGAGGTAACAGGCCAGCAGGGTGGCGACGATGGCAAACAAGATGCTGCTGACCCGGTAGAGGGCGCTGAACACCAGATCGTTGCCGGGCGTCAGGTACTGGCCGAACAGGATGCCGAGGGTGGTGAGGGCGCCGAAGCCGACCCCGGAACCGCTCGCCTCCTTCACGTGGGCATGACTGAACAGCATGGAGCCGAGCCAGAGCAGGGGGGCGACCAGGATCAGCAGCCCGGACCAGTCGTAGAGCACCAGTTGGCCGACCAGGCCGAAGCTCACCCCGAGCAGGGTGCCCATGGCCCGCTTGCGGGCATAGCTCAGGGCGCCGTCCCAGTGCATGGGGAAGAGCACCAGCAGCGTCGTGGCCTGGGCCGACATGGAGTCTCGCAGATCGAAGAGCTGGAACACCATGAAGGAGAGGGTGGCGATGCTGGCGCCAAGCAGCGCCTCGTGCCGCATCCGGTGTGGTGCCTTGGGGGAGGGGGCCGGCTTGGGGCGCTCCTCCACGTCAGGGATGAGCGCCGTCATCAGGTAGGCGATGAGCACCGACAGCACGCTGGCCCACAGGTTGCTGAAGATGAGGTCGTTGAGATCGGTCTGCGGGTAGCTGGCAAAGTGCAGCATGATGCTGAGGCTCAGCACCCCGTTGGCACCGAACAGAAACAGGCTGCCCCGCGACATGGCGGCGAAACGGTAGAGAAACAGCAGGAAGGCGATGGGGATCATCAGGCCGGGATGGCCGCCGAACAGCCCCCCCAGCAGCCCCACTTCCAGCCCGCAGACCACGGCGGCGGCGATCAGCTGGCGGGCGGCATGACCGTTCATCACCGGCACCATGCCCAGCAGCAGTACAGGCGTCACCGTGTAGAAGACGCCGTAGTTCCAGCCGAACAGCTTGCAGAGCAGAAAGCCGCTGGTGCTGCCAAAGGCGATGCGCAGGCATTGGCGCAGTTCATTGGCGGTGAGGGGTCTGTGCCACAGGTTCATTGCCGTCACCTCAGTAGATGTAGTGCAGCAGGCTGAGCAGGCGGATCTGGGCGCGGGCCAGCAGCCCGGTCAGG
Organism: Aeromonas sp. 600276; assembly: GCF_049175815.1. Classification (NCBI taxonomy): domain Bacteria; kingdom Pseudomonadati; phylum Pseudomonadota; class Gammaproteobacteria; order Aeromonadales; family Aeromonadaceae; genus Aeromonas; species Aeromonas sp. 600276. Next base: position 126,411 of record NZ_JAAKVU010000002.1, read on the forward strand.
GCGTTGTCGGGCAGCAGCTGCACGGTGGCACGGGCACCGGCCGGCAGATGGGCGGGCAGCTGTTCCAGCGCCAGATGCAGGCGCAGACGCTGAGCGTCGCGCACCCAGCGATCCGACTCGGTGGGGCTGGCCAGCTGGCCGTTGGCATCGAACTGACCGGCGCTGACCCCGGCATCCAGGCTGGTGACCCGGGCGGGATAGAGGCGGCCCGGCTCGCCGTCGAAGGCGACCAGGGCCAGGCTGTCCTGATCAACGTGGCGCAGGCTCTTCTCGCGAAAATCGGCGATCACGTCCACCTGCTCGGAGACCAGCGCCAGCAGAGGGGCGCCCGCCGCGGCGAAGCTGCCGGGCTTGAGCTGCAGGTTGGTGATGATGCCGTCCTGGCTGGCGTGAACCCGGCTGTAGGCGAGGTTGAGCTCGGCCTGGGCGAGGCGGTTGCGAGCCTGGCGCAGCAGCAGGTTGTCGTCGCCGGGCAGGCCGCGGTTGACCCTGGCCTGGGTCATGCGCGCCTTGCTGGCCAGCAGGTTGGCCTGGGCGGTGCGAAACGCGCTGTCGGCGTCATCCTTCTGCTGCTCGGAGACCATGTGGCGGCGATAGAGGGCGTCGATACGCTCCGCTTCCCGCAACTTGAGGGCGGCCTGGGTCTGCAACGAGCTGAAATCGGCGCTGGCGGCGTTGAGGGTGGCATCGAGCTGGCGATTCTGCTGCTCGGCCTGGGCCAGGGCGAGGCGAGCCTGCTCTACCGCCAGCTCGAAGGGGGCCGGGTCGAGGGCAAACAGCAGATCCCCCTGCTTGACGTGCTGGTTGTTGGCGACAGCCACCTCCATCACCTTGCCGCTGACCTGGGGCGCCATCTTGGTGACGACGCGGGTTGCCATGGCTTGCGGGGTGAGCGGCATCTTGAGGTCGGCCAGCAGGAAATAGGCAAAGACCAGCACGAAGGCGCCCATGGCCCATTTGATCCAGCGTTGGAATTGTTGATCCGGGGTCATCTCATTCTCTCTCTTCACTCTGCGCACCTATCTTGCCGAGGGCATTGGCACAGATGCGGTGCACGATATCTTCAAACTGTTCCAGCTCCCGCTGGCTGATGCCGGCGAGCAGCTCCCGGCGTATCTCCATGATGCGATCTTCAATCTGGTCGAGCAGCGCCTTGCCGGCCGGGGTCAGGGTGACGATGCGGGCCCGCTTGTCCTGGCTGCAGCAGTGGCGCTCCACCAGCCCCTGCTCTTCCAGCTGGCCCAGGGTGCGCATCAGGGAGGGGAGTTCGATCTCCAGCGCCTCGGCCAGGGTCTTCTGGCTGAGGTGGCCGCCGAGCCGGCTCAGCTTCCACAGCGCCGTCCAGCGGGGATGAGTCAGGCCGAGGGGGGCCAGTTCGAGATCGGCCACGGTGCGCCACAGCCGATGCAGCCGGCCGACCCGCTCGGCGAGGGAGAGCTCGCGCAGCATTTCCAGATCCTTCATCATGAGATTCTCCTTTTACTTAGCTTGCTAAGCATTGTAGTTGTTTAGCAGGCTAAGTAAATAGTGTGATCGCTATCTTGTTTATAAAATTTGGAGGTGGGTCTCTGGTGGAGCTCAAACTGCATGGGTGAAGGGGTGAGTTGGGAGCAGCGGCACTTTTGAGTGAATCAGAAGGCTGGATATGGTCGGCAGGGCCCGACGAAATAAAGAGAGTCGTTTCTTGGGATGGCATGAAAATAGTCACAGCTTTTTATGTGCACCCTAATTAGACGATGCAAAAAAGTATTATATAAATGCGGCACTCTGTTTTTTATTCACTAATATTGATGAGTCAGCTAAACAGGGAGATGATAGCTGTGGAACGATATGAATCGGGTGACGCCCATCTCGCCATCGAGAGTCTGCTGGTGGACGTGGAATATGTGGTCGACGGCCATTATGGACTCAGCCTGGAAAATGCCGAAACCTGTCATGAATTTGACCCTGCCAATATTCCATTGTTATTAGCCGAATAGTCTTTCGGCTGGTGACATCCGCACGTCATATTGAGAGGGCAGCCTGTCACAGGGCCTGCCCTCGCTGTTTATCCTCTTGCTGCAAGCTGCCATTGCCAGCAGGAGTACCATGCTTGTAACAACCTCGGCGCTCGCTGTCGAGCTGTCATCGTCCTCCTTATTTCTCATCCGGCAGATCCTGGCAGGAGCGTTTTTGGTGATCAGGGGATCACCCTTGCCTTGTACCGGGTGATCATTCACCACTGCCAAACCTGACAGGCCATTATTGTTGGTTGCGACGCTGGTTATTTGATCGTTATTTTACAATGACCGCTTCAAGCGCCGCTTTAAAGTGCAAAAGAGCGCGCGTCGGGGGGATTTAATGACGACGACGGGGACCAAAATACCCCCATGTAAAATGGGTGACAACCTTGCCCGCAGGCCATAGCGTTTAAGAATTTAATGTTTTTATATGCTTTTGTTGGCGGGCTAACCGACAGAGGGAGCGGAGATCTCTAGAGTGGCGCCACACCACACGCTGGAGCATAACAATGAAAAACCTCTCTACCCCACACACCAGAACCGCCCTGTTCGGCGGTCGACAGATTGCCGGCATGCCCATGATGATCTTTCTGGGCCTCGCCACCTGCGTCCTCTTCTCGGGTTGGAACGGCTCGCTGCCGCTCGGCATGGTCGGCGCGCTGGCGCTGATGTTCGTGCTCGGCACCCTGCTGACCGAGCTCGGCGAGCGCATCACCCCCATCCGCGAATACCTGGGTGGTGGCACCATACTCGCCATCTTCGGCGGCGCCGCCCTGTTTGAATACCGGATCCTGCCCGTCGAGGCGGGTCAGGTGATCATCGGCTTCATGAAGGAGGGGGGCTTTCTCAACTTCTTCATCGCCAGCCTGGTGACCGGCTCTGTGTTTGGCATGAGCGGCGCCCTGCTGAAGAACGCCGCCATGCGCTACCTGCCGGTGATCCTGGGGGGCGTCGCACTGGCGCTGCTCAGCGTCGGTCTGGTGGGCGCCCTGATGGGGTATGGCTTCAAGAATGCGGTGCTGCTCATCGGTCTGCCCATCATGGGCGGCGGCATGGGGGCCGGCGCCGTGCCGCTGGTGGAGATCCTCTCCGGGCCGCTGCAGATGTCGAGCGCCGATCTGCTGTCGCGCATGGTGCCGGCAGTAGTGATCGCCAACACCCTGGCCATTCTGGTGGGTACCCTGCTGGCCCGTCTCGGTCGCCGCTACCCCTCCCTGACCGGCAACGGCAAGCTGATGATCAAAGATAGTGCCGATGGCGTGGCCGAGGAGAAGGCGCAAGCACCGACCCTGGAGAGTCTGGGCCTGGGGCTCTTCATCAGCTCCAGCATGTTCGTGCTGGGCTCATTGCTCGGCAACTTCATCCCCATGCACCCCTTTGCCCTGATGATCCTGGCTGTGGCCGTCATCAAGGTGAGCGGCCTGCTGCCCCGTCGCTACGAGCAGGCGGCGGCCGACTGGTACCAGTTCGTGGTCACCAACCTGACCCCCTCCCTGCTGGTGGGGATCGGAGTCGCCTACACCAGCATCCCCGAGCTCATCAGCGCCTTCTCCGTCAGTTATTTCGTGCTGGTGCTGGTGACCGTGCTCGGTGGCGCCCTCGGGGCGGCGCTGGTAGGGCGGATGATCGGCTTCTACCCCATCGAGGCGGCCATCACCGGTGGCCTGTGCATGGCCAACATGGGGGGCACGGGTGATGTGGCCGTGCTCTCGGCGGCCCAGCGCATGACGCTGATGCCATTCGCCCAGATCTCCTCTCGTCTCGGGGGCGCCGTCATGCTGATCCTGGCGACCCTGCTCATCTCGCTGCTGGCATAAGGAACAAGATAATGAACGACATCATGATGGGCACCAGTCTGCCCTATGCCGAACGCAAGCGTCAGGGATTGATGGGGCGCATGCCCCACAAGGAGGAGTCGCTGGCCCAGCAGCGGCGCCGCATCTACCGGCTGGTTTCGGCCATGCAGAGCCCGTTTGATCAGCATCTGCTGCTGCGCCAGTTGCAGGAGGACAACCCGGTGCTGTTCTACGAACTGGTGCGCCACCACCTGCCGGAGCTGTTGCCCATCATCTACACCCCTGTGGTGGGGGAGGCGTGCCAGCGCCACAGCGACCTCTATCTGCGCAGCCACGGCCTCTACCTCTCCTGGCACGACCGGGATGAGCTCGACCACATCTTCGCGGCGGTGGAGCAGGAGGTGGACGTCATCGTCATCTCCGACGGCGAGCGGGTGCTGGGGCTCGGCGATCTCGGCATCGGCGGCATGGGGATCTGCATCGGCAAGCTGGCGCTCTACTCCGCCGCCGGCGGCATCAACCCTTCGCGCACCCTGCCCCTGTGCGTGGACGTGGGCACCAACAACCCCGAGCTGCTGGAAGATGACTCCTACTTGGGCTGGCAGGCCCGGCGGGTGGATGGCGAGCCCTATTACCAGTTCATGGACAAGGTGGTGGCGGCCATTCGCAAACGCTGGCCCCAGGTAGTGCTGCAGTTCGAGGACTTCGCCGGCAAGCATGCCGCGAACCTCCTGGCCCGCTACCGCGACGATCTGTGCATGTTCAACGACGACATCCAGGGCACGGCGGCGGTGGCGTCGGCCTGCGTGCTGGCGGGCTTGCAGCAGGCGGGCAGCGCGCTGGCGGATACTCCGGTGCTGATCGTCGGCGCCGGCTCGGCCGGCTGCGGTATCGCCGCCATGCTGGCCCAGCTGGCGGGCAGCCCGGAGCGAGTGCAGCTGTTCGATCAGGACGGTCTGGTCTGCCTGGATCGGGCCGGGCTCACCCCGGCCCAGCAGCCGTTTGCCCGCCCGGCGGCGGAGGCGTGCAATTCCCTGCCTGCGCTTATCGAGCGGCTGCGCCCCGGGGTGCTGATCGGGGTGAGCGGTCAGGGCGGTCTGTTCGACGAGGCGGTGCTGACGGCCATGGGGGAGGTGTGCGAGCGGCCGGTGATCCTGCCGCTCTCCAACCCCACCCGCAGCGCCGAGGCAACCCCAACCCAGGTGTGGCAGGCCACCGGCGGGCGGGCCCTGCTCGCCACCGGCAGCCCCTTCCCGCCGGTGGAGGTGGACGGCGCGGCGCGGGTGGTCTCCCAGTGCAACAACGTCTATGTGTTCCCCGGCATTGGTTTGGGGGCCTGCGCGGTCAAGGCGCGGCGCATCAGCGACGGCATGCTGCGGGCGGCGGTGCAGGCGGTGGGCGCCTATCCGCTGGCCGAGGGGCGGTTGCTGCCCCCCATCGAGCAGGTGGGGGAGGTGGCCCGCGCCGTGGCGAGGGCGGTGGCACTCTGTGCCCGTGCCGAGGGGCTGGCCGATTTTGCCGGTGATCCCGCACCTTTGATTGACCAGACCTGGTGGCGCCCGCACTATTGGTCCGCGTCCTGATGTTGCAAGGCTAATCGATGAAACTGCGTCACCAACTGGTCACCCTCTCCCTGGGCCTGTCACTGCTCCTGATCGTCATTCTGGGCAGCCTGCTGGCGCTCTTCATCCGCCATTTGCTGGAGAGCAATCTGGAGGAGAAGGGAGGGGATCTGGCGCGGGTATTGGCGGGAGACAGCCGGGTGGTGCAGGCGCTGCAGTGGGGGAGCGATCCGGGCCTGCGCGACTATGTGCAGGGGATCTGCAGCCGCACCGATGCCGCCTACATGGTGGTGACCGACGAGCATGCCCGCCGGCTGAGCCACCCCTCTCCGGAGCTGGTGGGTGGCCTGTTTCGCGGCGAGGATATCTGGCCCTCCCTCAACGAGCGCAGCAGCTACTGCTCCAAGGACGTGGGCACCCTGGGGCCGGCCATCCGCTGCTTCGCCCCGGTGATCGGGCCTGACGGGCGCGCCATCGGTGCCGTGGTGGTGGGGTATCTGATGCAGACGGTGGAGAGCATCTACCTGGATCGGATCGCCCTGCTCATCAGCGCCATCGGCGCCGTGCTGGGCTGCGGTCTGCTGCTGGCGCTCTGGGTCCAGCATCGACTGCGGCGTACCCTGCTGGATCTGGAGCCGGAGACCATAGTCAACCGCTTCGTGCTGCAGGAGCTGGTGCTGGAGCACATCTCGGAGGGGGTGATCGCCCTCGACTCTCGCGGCCACATCCGCATGCTCAACAGCGCCGCGTTTTACCAGCTGCGCCTGCCCGGCACCGGCCGCCACGCCCTGCTCGGCCAGCCGCTCTCGGAGCTGTCGCCGCCGCTCGCTCCCGCCCTGACCCAGGTCGAGACCGAGCTCGGTTTCACCGTGCACGGCGAGTCGTTCGTCGGGCGCTGGCAGGCGGTGGAGGGCAAGATCCCCGGCCGGCTGCTGATCTTCAGCCGCCCCGAGGTGACCGGCAGTCTCGGCATGCAGGTGACCCACTTGCGCCAGTATGCCGAGATGCTGCGGATGCAGACCCACGAGTTCGCCAACAAGCTCAGCAGCCTCTCCGGATTGCTGCAGCTGGGCCACGTGGATCAGGCGGTGGAGCTCATCCAGCAGGAGAGCGAGGCGTGCCAGACCATGCTGCACGATCTGCTGCGGGCCATCGAGGACAAGCCGGTGGCCGGGCTCATCCTCGGCAAGTTCAGCCGGGCCCGCGAGCTCGGGGTGGAGCTGGTGCTGGATCCCGATTCGGCGCTGGGGGAGTACCCGGCGGCGGTGTCGGCGGATCTCATCACCCTCATCGGCAACCTGCTGGACAACGGCATCCGTGCCGCCTGGGCCCGGCGCAAGCAGTGCCCGCCGCGGGTGCTCATCTCCCTCAACGACTTCGGGCGCCGGCTGGTGATTGAGGTGGAGGACAGCGGCGAGGGGGTGGACGAGGCGCTGGCGGACCATCTGTTTGATTACGGCATCAGTCGCCAGACTGGCGATCACGGTGTCGGTCTGTTCCTGGTCAAGGAGACGGTGGCCAGGCGAGGGGGTGTGATAGAATGGCGCCGCACCGCCGAACAGACGACTCTGTTCGGTATCTACTTGAATAAAAACCAATTGGTGTGATCTATGGAGCCCATTTTCACGCTGGTGATCGAGGATGACGAACGGATAGGATCCATTCTGGCCGAGCTGGTCTCCTCCACCCCCGGATTTTCCCTGCTGGGTCGGGCCGAAAGCCTGACCCAGGCCGATCTCATGATGCGTGCGGCCCAGCCGCAACTGCTGCTGGTGGACATCTCGCTGCCCGACGGCTCCGGCCTGGAGTGGGTGAACCGGCTGCGCAGCCACAACCGCGAAGCCTACGTCATCATGGTGACCGCCTCCTGCGACGTGGAGACCATCCAGCAGGCCCTCAACCAGGGGGTGCAGGATTACATCATCAAGCCGCTGCGGCTGTTTCGCATCCAGCAGAGCCTGGACGAGATCCTCACCCTGCACCGGCGCATCTGCGAGCGCGGCTCCCTCGAGCAGAGCGATCTGGACCGGCTGATGGGCAAGGTGAGACCCCAGGGGCGTGACGTGCGCGACACCCCCAAGGGGATCGATGCCATCACCCTGCGCCAGGTGCTGGAGCTGCTGGCGGGGGAGCCGGACAGCGCCTTCTCCACCGATACGGTGGCGCTGCGCTTGTCCCTGAGCCGCACCACGGCGCGCCGCTATCTGGAGTATCTGGAGTCGGAGGACAGGGTGGACGTGGATCTCAACTACGGCCAGCGAGGCCGGCCCGAGCGCCGCTACCACTGGCGGCGGGGCAGCTGAGCCGTTTGCCGCACACAGATCCATACCAGCAAAAAGGGAGCCGAAGCTCCCTTTTTCAGGTCTATACGTTGGCACGAAAACCGGTACGACGGGCCGCTCAGGCCTCTTCCAGCAGGACGCGGCGGGCTCTTGGTTTGAACTGGGAGAGCATGACCCCGCTCAGGATGAGGCCGCCCCCCAGCAGGTGATAGCCGTGGATGGGCTCCCCCAGGCTGATGACGGCGATGAGGGCCGTGCACAGGGGCATCAGGTTCATGAAGACCGAGGTGCGCTCCGCCCCCAGGCTGGCGAGGCCGCGCATCCAGCAGTAGGCGGCGAAGATGGAGGAGGCGAGCCCGGCGAACAGCACCATGCTCCAGCCCTGGGCGGGAATGGCCAGGGAGTCGGCGGAGAGGGCCAGCGGGATGAGCAGCAGCACCGCCAGCAGGATCTGCAGGTAGAGGTTGAGCCAGGGGCCGAACGGCAGTTGCCAGCGGCGGATCAAGAGGCCATAGAGGGCATAGCTGGCCGCCCCCAGCAGCATCATGCCATCGCCTGGGTTGATCCCGCTGTGCAGCAGCGTCTGAGGGTTGCCCTGACCGAGCAGCCAGAGCACCCCGAACAGGGAGAGGCTCATGCCGAGCAGCGCCTGCTTGCCCGGCTTCTGGCCAAAGCAGCAGGCTCCTATCAGCAGGGTGAGCAGCGGCAGCAGGGAGCCGATGACCCCCATGTTGGTGGCCGAGGTGCTGTGGGCGGCATAGTAGGCGAGGCACTGGTAGAGCACCATGCCAAGCAGGGAGAGCACCAGCAGCTTGCCGAGCCAGGGGCGGAGATCGCGCCGGCGGCGCCACAGCTGCGGCAGGCAGAAGGGGGTCAGCGCCAGGGCGGCGATCACCCAGCGGTAAAACGAGATGGCGGCAGGATCCAGCACGCCGGCGGCGGCCTTGGAGACCACGGTATTGGCGGCCCAGATCAGGATGGCGAGCAGGGGAAAGAGAAAAGGCATAGGCACTCCTTGGTATGATGGGGAGAGTCTAGCCTTGTCTTGAACGATGCAAGTAGCGTAAATAAGACATGTCATAACCGCTTTGGGACAATCTGCATGGGCACCCTCACCCTGGCCGAGCAGGATCGCCTGCTGGCCGCCCCCAACCCCCTCTATTTTCGCTACAGCCAGATCCAGGGGGGCAACGCCTGTGCCGAGCATGCCCACCCCTGGGGCCAGCTCAGCCTCATCAGTCTCGGGGTCATGGTGGTGGAGGTCGGGGGGCAGCGGCTGGTGGCGCCGCCGGACTACCTCATCTGGGTGCCGGCGGATCAGCCCCACACCGCCTTCAACGAGCAGACCCTGGACTACACCTCCATCTACGTGAGCCACGCGCTGGCGCCGCGCCTGCCACGGGAACCCCAGTTGCTGGCGCTTACCCCCTTGCTGCGGGCCCTGCTGGAGGATTTCACCCAGCGCCGGGTCGGCCACATGGAGGACGAGTGGGATGCCCGTCAGGGTGAACTCTTCATCGAGAAGCTGGCCCGCACCCGTTGCCAGCCGAGCTACCTGCCCCAGAGCCGGGATCGCCTGCTGGCCCCCCTGCTGGCGGCGTTGCAGGCGGCGCCGGAGGACAACCGCACCCTGGCCCAGTGGGCCAAGGTGCTGCACAGCACGGAGCGCACCCTGGCGCGGCGCTGCCAGAAGGAGCTTGGCATGAGCCTCGGCCAGTGGCGCACCCGGCTGCGGCTGGTGAAGGCGCTGGACTGGCTGCGCGGCGAGATGCCGGTGCAGGAGATCGCCTGGCGCCTCGGTTACACCTCTACCTCGGCCTTTATCGCCATGTTCCAGCGCGAACAGGGTTGTGCCCCCCAGCGCTATCGCCAGCAGCTGGGGATCGGCGCCGGGCAGGCACAGCTCTGACCGCGACCGCACCAGCAATGAAAAGGGCGCCCGCAGGCGCCCTTGTGGATCAAGGGATGGGCTTAGAAGAAGCCGAGCGGGTTGATGTCGTGGCTCACCAGCAGGTTCTTGGTGTTCTGGTAGTGGTCCAGCATCATCTTGTGGGTCTCGCGACCGATCCCTGACTTCTTGTAGCCGCCGAAGGCCGCGTGGGCCGGGTAGGCGTGGTAGCAGTTGACCCAGACCCGGCCGGCCTGGATGCCGCGCCCCATGCGCCAGGCCAGGTTGCTGTCGCGGGTCCACAGGCCCGCCCCCAGGCCGTACTGGGTGTCGTTGGCAATGGCCAGCGCATCCGCCTCGTCCTTGAAGGTGGTGACCCCGAGCGCCGGCCCGAAGATCTCCTCCTGGAACACCCGCATCTTGTTCTGGCCGTGGAAGATGGTGGGCTGGATGTAGAAGCCCCCCTCCAGCCCGCTCACCTTGGCCGGGCCGCCGCCGATCAGCATTTTTGCCCCTTCGCCGCGGCCGATCTCCATGTAGCTCAGGATCTTGTCGAACTGCTCGCGGGACGCCTGGGCGCCGACCTGGGTGGTGGTGTCGAGGGGGTTGCCCTGCACTATGGTGCGGGCGCGGGCCAGCACCCGGTCCATGAAGTCGTCATAGATGCTCTCCTGCACCAGGGCGCGGGAGGGGCAGGTGCACACCTCGCCCTGGTTGAAGAAGGTCATCAGCATCCCTTCCACCGCCTTGTCGATGTAGCTGCTCTCGTGCTGCATCACGTCGGCGAAGTAGATGTTGGGGGACTTGCCACCCAGCTCCACGGTGGAGGGAATGAGCTTGTCGGCGGCGCAGCGCAGGATGTGGGCCCCCACCTCGGTGGAACCGGTGAAGGCGAGCTTCTGGATCCGGTCGCTGGTGGCGAGCGCCTGACCCGCCTCGGCGCCAAAGCCGTTGACCACGTTGACCACCCCGGGGGGCAGGATGTCCTTGATGAGATCCATCATCAGCATGATGGTGACCGGAGTCTGCTCGGCGGGCTTGAGCACGCTGCAGCAGCCGGCCGCCAGCACCGGGGCCAGCTTCCAGGCCGCCATCAGCAGCGGGAAGTTCCACGGGATGATCTGGCCGACCACCCCGATGGGCTCCTTGAAGTGGTAGCTGACGGTGTTCTGATCCAGCTCGGCGGCCGAGCCCTCCTGGGCGCGAATACAGCCGGCGAAGTAGCGGAAGTGATCCACCACCAACGGCAGGTCGGCGGCCAGGGTCTCGCGCACCGCCTTGCCGTTCTCCCAGGTCTCGGCGATGGCGAGCACCTCGATGTTCTGTTCGATGCGATCGGCGATGCGCAGCAGCAGGTTGCTGCGCTCGGTGACGCTGGTCTTGCTCCAGCTGGCGAATGCCTTGTGAGCGGCGTCCAGGGCGAGCTCGATGTCGGCGGCGTCGGAGCGGGCCACTTCGCAGAACACGCGGCCATCCACCGGCGAGATGTTTTCAAAGTAGCGGCCGGCGCGCGGCGCCACCCAGTCACCACCGATGAAGTTGTCGTAACGGGACTTGAAGCTGACCAGGGCACCTGCCTGACCGGGAGCGGTATAAATCATTTCATCATCCTTATGTGTGTGGTCCTGACCGGGCTGGTGAGCAGCCCGGTTGCTGCTGTGTATCGCAAGGGGCGTGCCAGAGGGTCTGACCAGCACCTCAAAAGTTACAAAAACGTTATCAAACGGGGTGCGGCAGCGTATCTTGGTTAACCAATGACCGCGGCGGTGGCGATACAACTGTGCCGTTTCTGGACAGTGGTCGCGACAGTCGTGCCGTTTGTGAACAGGAGGTGTGATGAGCGAGTTCCCTCAATCTGGTGCCAGCCCAATCCAGCGCTCCTGGCAGCGCTGCCTGCACCAGGGGTTGAGCCGTCAGCAGAGCGCCGAGCTGGACTTGCTGCCCCAGGGAGAGCTGTTGGCCCGTCAGGAGCAGCACAGGGTGCTGATCGCCAGCTTCCGGCGCTTCGTGCTGCCGCTATTTGACCAGCTGCTGGCGGGGCGCCCCTGTCGGTTGCTGCTGTGCGATGGCGAGGGTGCCATCCTGGCCGCCAGCGGTGATGACGGCTTCGCCCGCCACGCCGAACGGGTCTTTTTGCGCAGCGGTGCCCGCTGGGGGGAGGCGAGCAAGGGCACCAATGCCATCGGCACGGCGCTGGCCGAGCAGAGCGAGGTACAGGTGCTCGGCAATCAGCACTTCTTCGCCCAGCACAGCTTTCTCAGCTGCAGCGCCTGCCCGCTGCTCGGGCCGGACGGGCAAGTGATCGGGGTGCTCGACATCTCCACCGATGCGGCCCACCACGGCGGCGACATGCTGGGCACGGTACGGCTGCTGGCCATGACCCTCGAAAACGCGCTGCTGGCACGCCAGCCGGGCTGGCTGGTGGATCTCGAGCCCCAGAGTCTCTGGTCCGCCCGCCTGCTGCTGGGGGAGGAGGGCGAACTGCTCGGGGCCAACCGGGCCGGCCGGCTCTGGCTCGGCCAGCACCCCTTCGACGGCAAGCAGCTGCTGCGGGATAGGCGCGGCTTGCGGTTGATGCCGGAGGCCAGCTCAGTTGTGGCCCAGCCCGCCCTGCCGGCCGCGGCCGGTGGCTCGCACGGCCAGCAGGTGCCGCTCAAGATGCTGGAGCGCGGCATCTCGCTGCTTATCGAGGGGGAGACCGGCAGCGGCAAGGAGCATCTGGTGCGCGACCTCCATCGCCAGTCGAGCCGCCACGAGAAGCCCCTGGTGTGCGTCAACTGCGGCGCCCTGCCGGCGGAGCTGGTGGAGGCCGAGTTGTTCGGCTATGTCGGCGGGGCTTTCAGCGGGGCCCGCAGCCAGGGCAGCCAGGGTTATCTGCGCGCCGCCCACGGCGGCATCCTGATGCTGGACGAGATCGGCGAGCTGCCGCTCTTGGCCCAGACCCGCTTGCTGCGGGTATTGCAGGAGCGCGTCGTCACCCCGGTTGGCAGCCACAAGCCCGAAGCGGTGGATTTCTGGCTGGTCAGCGCCAGCCACCGGGATCTGGCGGCCATGGTGGCGGCCGGTACCTTTCGCGAGGATCTCTACTACCGCATCTGCGGCTGGCGCCAGCAACTGGCGCCGCTGCGCGATTGGCCGACCTCCGAGCGGCAGGCACTGGTCCAACGGTTGCTGGCCGAGATGGATCCTGCCCTGCACCTGACCGATGAGGCCGAGCGCCACTTGCTGGCCCACCCGCTGCCCGGCAACGTGCGCCAGCTCAAGCAGGCGCTGGAGGTGGCCTGCGTGCTGGCGGAGGGGCAGGGCTGGATTGAGCCTGCCCACCTGCATCTGCCGACCGTGGTTGTGGCGCCGGTCGTCACCACGGCGCTGGCGGGCAGCACATTGCGCCAGCAGAACCGGCAACGGGTGCAGCAGACCCTGACAGAGTGCGGCGGCAACGTGAGCGAGGCGGCGCGCCGGCTCGGTATCAGCCGCACCACCCTCTATCGGGCGCTGCGGGAGGCTGGCTGAGGTGTTTGTGACCCGAGCTTTTTCGTGGTTAAGATGGGCCCACAAGAGACCCTTTGATGATTCTTTTGCATGGCATGGAGTGCCTTATGACGCGTACCCGATTTGATTGGCAAGATCCCTTCTTTCTCGATGGCCAGCTCGGCGAAGAGGAGCGGCTCATCCGCGACGCCGCCCGCGACTACTGCCAGGCGCGGCTGATGCCGCGGGTGCTGGAGGCGAACCGGCGCGAGCAGTTTGACCGCACCATCATGAACGAGCTGGGGGAGCTGGGGCTGCTCGGCGCCACCCTGCCGGAGCAGTACGGCTGCGCCGGGGTCAATCACGTGGCCTACGGCCTCATCGCCCGGGAGGTAGAGCGGGTCGACAGCGGCTACCGTTCGGCCATGAGCGTGCAGTCGTCCCTGGTGATGCACCCGATCCACGCCTATGGCGACGAGGCCCAGCGCCAGCGCTGGTTGCCGGGGTTGGCCCGGGGCGAGCTGGTAGGCTGCTTTGGCCTCACCGAACCGGACGCGGGTTCGGATCCGGGGTCCATGAAGAGCCGGGCCGAGCGGGTCGAAGGCGGCTATCTGCTGACCGGCAACAAGATGTGGATCACCAACTCCCCCATCGCCGATCTGTTCGTGGTGTGGGCCAAGCTCGATGGCGAGATCACCGGCTTCGTGCTGGAGCAGGGGATGGCCGGGCTCTCTGCCCCCAAGATCGAGGGCAAGTTCTCCCTGCGCGCCTCCATCACCGGCGAGATAGTGATGGAGCGGGTCTTCGTGCCAGAAGCCAACCGGCTGGCCGGGGTGAGCGGCCTCAAGGGGCCGTTCGGCTGCCTCAACAAGGCGCGCTACGGCATCGCCTGGGGAGCGCTCGGCGCCGCCGAGTTCTGCTGGCACGCCGCCCGCCAGTATGGACTGGATCGCCAGCAGTTCGGCCGCCCGCTGGCCGCCACCCAGCTGTTCCAGCTCAAGCTGGCCAACATGCAGACCGAGATTGCCCTCGGCCTGCAGGGCTGTCTGCAGGCCGGGCGCCTGATGGACGAGGGGCGCTGCCCGGTGGAGCTGGTGTCGCTCATCAAGCGCAACAGCTGCGGCAAGGCGCTGGAGATCGCCCGCGTCGCCCGCGACATGCACGGCGGTAACGGCATCAGCGACGAGTTTCACGTCATCCGCCACGTGATGAACCTGGAGGCGGTCAACACCTACGAGGGAACCCACGACATCCACGCCCTGATCCTGGGGCGGGCCCAGACCGACCTGCAGGCGTTTGAGTGATGGGGCCCCTTGCCGGCGTGCGCGTGCTGGATCTCAGTCGTGTGCTGGCCGGCCCCTGGGCCGGCCAGCTGCTTGCCGATCTCGGCGCCGACGTGGTCAAGGTGGAGGCCCCCGGGCGCGGTGACGATACCCGCCACTGGGGCCCGCCCGAGCTGGTGGCGGGGGAGGCGGCCTACTTTCATGCCGCCAACCGGGGCAAGCGCTCCATCGCCCTGGATCTAGCGCGCGACAGAGACACACTGCTGGCCTTGGTGGACTGTGCCGACGTGGTGATCGAGAACTTCAAGGTGGGAGGACTGGCGCGCTTTGGCCTCGATTACCCCAGCCTCAAGGCCCGGCGCCCAGAGCTCATCTACTGCTCCATCACCGGCTTTGGCCAGGACGGGCCCTGGGCCCAGCGACCCGGTTACGATCTGCTGATCCAGGGGCTGGGCGGGTTGATGAGCATCACCGGTCAACCCGATGGGGTGCCCGGTGGCGGGCCGGTCAAGGTGGGGGTGGCGCTCGTCGACATCCTCACCGGCCTCTACGCCACCATCGGCATCCAGGCGGCCCTGCGCCATCGGGAGCGAACCGGGGAGGGGCAGCAGATCGATCTCGCCCTGCTCGACGTGTCGGTGGCGGTGCTGGCCAACCAGGCGATGAACTATCTCGCCACCGGTCAGGCGCCCGGGCGCCTTGGCAACGGTCATCCCAATATCGTCCCCTACGACGTCTATCCCACCAGCGATGGCCACCTCATCCTGGCGGTGGGCAACGATGGCCAGTTTGCCGCCCTGACGGCCCTGCTGGGGGCCCCCGGGTGGGCGCAGGACCCCGACTTTGCCACCAACGCCGCCCGGGTACGCCAGCGTCACCGGCTCAATGCCCTGATTACCGAGCGGCTGCTGGCGCGCAGCAGCGCCGAGTGGAGTGCCATGCTGGAGGCGGCCGGGGTGCCGGGCGGCCCCATCCTCACCCTGGATGCGCTGTTTGCCCTCGAGCAGGGGGCGGTGCGCGGCTGGGTGCAGCAGGTGCAGCGTGGCGAACAATCCTTGCCCACCCTGGCCAACCCGCTCCATCTGTCGGCCACCCCGGTGTGCTACGGGCGTGCCTCGCCGGCGCTGGATGGGGACCGGGATACGGTGCTGCGCGACTGGCTCGGACAGGAGTGAACCGGTTGCTTTAAGCGGGGAGATCGCGCCTGCCCGGCGCCATGCTCCTCTCTTCCATCCTCTGCCATCTCATCTGCCCCGGTGCTGGAGCCCGGGGCCGTCCCCCGTTATGATGCGCCCCGTCCATTCATCTGTTGAGGTACTTCCCATGGCACAACACATTGGCGCCCTGGCCCTGCTGGTGGCCGATTACGACCAGGCCATCACCTTCTTTACCCTGGGACTGGGGTTCGAGCTGCTGGAAGATACCCCCCTCGACGAGCCGGGCAAACCGGGCAAGCGCTGGGTGCGGGTTGCCCCCAAAGGAGCCCCCGGTTCCGCCCTGTTGCTGGCGCGGGCTGCCACCCCTGAGCAGCGGGCCGCCATCGGCCAGCAGGGGGGCGGCCGGGTCTTCCTGTTCCTCGAGACTGACGACTTCTGGGGCGACTACCAGCGCATGCAGGCGTACGGTGTCCATTTTTGTGAACAGCCGCGCACCGAGCCTTACGGCACCGTGGTGGTATTCGAGGACATCAGTGGCAATCGCTGGGATCTGCTGCAACTCACTGCTGCCAACTGAATCTGAAAACGTTTATCATCCCGCCTGTCATAAAGTCATAAAAGTGTCACAGAAAGTTCTAATAATTGGCGCACCCATCTTCACAGAGGAGAGAGAAGGGATATGGCTAAGCGAATTCTGGTGGTCGAGGACGAAGCACCGATCCGCGAAATGCTCTGCTTCGTGCTCGAGCAGAAGGGATATGAAACAGTAGAAGCTGAAGATTTTGCCGACGGATTGGCGAAGGTGCGCGAACCCTACCCCGAACTCATCGTGCTGGACTGGATGATGCCAGGCGGCAGCGGCATCCAGTTCATCAAGCAGCTCAAGCAGGATGAGGTAACCCGCCAGATCCCGGTGGTGATGCTGACCGCTCGCGGCGAGGAAGAGGACAAGGTGCGCGGGCTGGAGGCGGGGGCCGATGATTACATCACCAAGCCGTTCTCCCCCAAGGAGCTGACCGCCCGCCTGCATGCGGTGATGCGCCGCGTCTCTCCCACCTCGGTGGACGAGGTGATCGAGGTACAGGGGCTCAAGCTGGATCCTGTCTCCCACCGGGTCAGCGCCGAGGAGAAGGCCCTCGACATGGGGCCGACCGAATTCAAGCTGCTGCACTTCTTCATGACCCACCCGGAGCGGGTCTACAGCCGCGAACAGCTGCTCAACAACGTCTGGGGTACCAATGTGTACGTCGAGGACAGAACCGTGGATGTGCATATCCGTCGCCTGCGCAAGGCCATTGAAGAGACGGGGCACGATCGCTTGATCCAGACGGTGCGCGGCGCGGGCTATCGCTTCTCAACCCGTCTCTAAGAGGCACTTATGTTGCAACCATACGCCTGGCGGCGCCAGTTGTGGCGAATGGCATTCTTCTATGCGCCCTTCGTCTTGGTCGGCTGGCTGACGGAGAGTCTGGCCCTGTGTCTGTTGCTGGCTACCGTCATGCACCTGGGCTGGCACTACCGTTTCCAGAAGCGGCTGTCGGACTGGCTGTGGCACGATCGCAGCCTGGTGCCTCCCAACGGCAGCGGCAGCTGGGAGTACATCTTCAACGGCATCTACAAGCTGCAGCAGCGCCACCGGGCCCGCCGCCGCGAGCTGGCGGGTCTGATCCGCCGCTTTCGGGAAGGGGCCGAGGCACTGCCCGATGCGGCCGTGGTGTTTCGCACCGACGGCAGCATCCTTTGGTGCAACCGGCTGGCAGAGCAGCTGCTCGGCTTTCGCTGGCCGGAAGACGCCGGTCAGCACATCGGCAACCTGATTCGCAATCCCGCCTTCGGCGCCTACCTCGGCAAGGGGGAGTATGACGAACCGTTCGAGATGACCTCGCCCATCAACGAGGAGAAGTTTCTCGAGTTTCGCATCATGCCCTACGCCGAGGATCAGGCCATGCTGGTGGTGCGGGACGTGACCCGGCTGCGCAGCCTGGAGAAGACCCGCAAGCACTTCGTCTCCAACGTCTCCCACGAGCTGCGCACCCCGCTCACCGTGCTCAAGGGCTATCTGGAGATGACCGAGGAGCCGCCGCCGCCCGCCATGTGGGCCAAGGCGCACAGGGTGATGATGGAGCAGACCATCCGCATGGACAACCTGGTCAATCAGCTGCTCACCCTGTCGCGCATCGAGGCGGCGCCCACCGTGGATCTCTCCCATCTGGTGGACATGCCCGCCATGCTGGGGCTGCTGGAGCAGGAGGCGCGGGCGCTCTCCGGCGAGCGGGCCCACCAGATCGAGTTCATGGTGCAGCCCAATCTGCTGGTGCGCGGCGATCAGGATCAGCTGCGCAGCGCCGTCTCCAACCTGGTCTACAACGCCATCCACTACACCCCGGCGGGGCGCAAGATCACGGTGGAGTGGCGCAAGCAGGGGACGATGGCGCTGTTTGCGGTGCAGGACGAGGGGGAAGGGATCCCGCCCGAGCACCTGGCGCGGCTCACCGAGCGGTTCTACCGGGTCGACAAGGCGCGCTCGCGGCACACCGGCGGCTCCGGGCTCGGCCTTGCCATCGTCAAGCATGCCCTGAGTCACCACGACTGCCAGCTCGACATCGAGAGCAGGGTCGGCCTTGGCAGCCGTTTCAGCTTCCTCATCCCCGCTCGCATGGTGGTGTTGAAATAAGCTTTTCAAGCAATGGGTTAGCAATGAAAAGAGGGCGGCGATGGCGGCCCTTTTTTCATTTGGTCAAAAGCCTCGCCATGTCATTAAAGTGTCACATTAAATCCATAAATTTGTCACTGCCAGGTCAGATACTGGCGCCGTCTTGAGAACGGACCTGTGCCAGTGCGGCGCAGGGAGAGAATGAAACGCGACCGGCCGATCGCCCCACTCGGGATGCCATCACGTTTCGGCCTCAGATTGATGACTGCCTTCCACCGCCCCGGAGTCGGGCCAAAGAGGGCAGGGAATGACACTCAGCGCCCCGGTCGGATGACCAGCACTGAGCCAAGTTAACCCGTGTTTTGATGGACTGCGTTCTGCAACCTTGGAGAGATTGGATGAAACTCAACAAACTGGCTGGTGTAATCGGATTCACCGCAGCAACCCTGTTTTCCGTCAGCGCCCTGGCTGCCGGTGTGGATAAAAATCTGCCGGATTACACTCCGACCAGCGGCATCTCGGGCAACCTGTCCTCTGTCGGCTCGGATACCCTGGCCAACATGATGACCCTGTGGGCCGAAGAATTTAAGCGCATGTACCCCAACGTCAACGTGCAGATCCAGGCCGCCGGTTCTTCTACCGCGCCGACCGCGCTGACCGAAGGTGTCGCCCAGTTTGGCCCCATGAGCCGCGCCATGAAGTCCGGCGAGGAAGAGGCGTTCGAGAAGCGCTACGGTTACAAGCCGACCGCCATCCGCGTCGCGGTCGATGCTCTGGCGGTGTTCGTCAACAAGGACAACCCCATCAAGGGCCTGTCCATGCAGCAACTGGATGCCATCTTCTCCAGCACTCTCAAGTGCGGTGAAGCCAAGGCGGCCACCAAGTGGGCCGACCTGGGTCTGGACGGCTCCTGGTCCGGCAAGGATCTGCAACTGTTCGGTCGCAACTCCGTCTCCGGCACCTATGGCTACTTCAAAGAACACGCCCTGTGCAACGGCGACTTCAAGAGCGGCGTGAACGAGCAGCCGGGCTCTGCCTCCGTGGTGCAGTCGGTCTCCTCCTCCCTGAACGGCATCGGCTACTCCGGCATCGGTTACGTCACCTCCGGCGTGCGCGCAGTACCGCTCTCCAAGGATGGCAAGACCTTCATCGAAGCGACCTCCGACAACGCCATCACCGGCAAGTATCCGCTGTCGCGCTTCCTGTACGTTTACGTGAACAAGCACCCGAACAAGCCGCTCTCCCCGATGGAGCAAGAGTTCCTGAAGATGGTGCTCTCCAAGGCGGGTCAGAACATCGTCGCCAAAGATGGCTACGTACCGGTACCGGCCAAGGTGGTCGAAGCCGACCTGAAGAAACTGGGCATCATGTAAGCCGGTTCTCTCTGCCAGACGGGCCCCGCGGGGCCCGTTTTCTTTTTGGGGCCGGCTGTGACCGCTTTCGCCGGACCGGGTGATTTGTCGACTTGCACCGGACGCCCGCATTTCCGAAAATAGGGCATCTTTATGGTGAAGGACACCTCCATGACATCTCCCCTGTTCAAGCTTGGCCTGGCGGCACTCTGTACGACCCTGCTCGCCAGCTGTGCCCAGTCTCCCACCGGTCGCAGCCAGATGCTGCTCTTCTCGCCCCAGCAGATGAGCAAGCTGGGGGCTGACTCCTTTGAGCAGATGAAGAAGCAGGAGAAGGTGAGCAAGGATGCCAGAGTGAACGCCTATGTCTCCTGCGTCGCCAAGGCGGTGACCGCCCAGGTGCCTGCCAGCTACGGCATCACCAACTGGGAAGTGGTGGTGTTTGACTCCAAGCAAGTGAACGCCTTCGCCCTGCCCGGCGGCAAGATCGGGGTCTACACCGGCCTGCTCAAGGTGGCCAAGAATCAGGATCAGCTCGCCACCGTCATCGGCCATGAGCTGACCCACGTGCTGGCCCAGCACTCCAACGAGCGGCTCTCCCGCAGCCAGCTGACCGGCCTTGGGCTGGCGGCGGCTGATATCGCCATGGGCAGCAGCGAATACCGCGGCGCCACCATGGCGGCGTTGGGGCTCGGGGTCGAGGTCGGCGTCATGCTGCCCTATGGCCGCGAACAGGAGAGCGAGGCGGACCGGCTGGGGCTGGATCTGATGGCCCGCGCCGGTTTCAATCCGGCCGAAGCGATTCCGCTCTGGCAGAACATGAGCGCGGCCGCGGGCGGCAATGCGCCGCCCCAGCTGCTCTCCACCCACCCCAGTAACGAGAGCCGGATCGCCGAGCTGCAGGCCCAGCAGGCTGAGGCCGTGCCGCTCTATCAGCAGGCCCGCGCCTCCGGACTGGTGCCCCAATGCAAGGCATAAGCCTGCGCATGGCGCGGCCCGATGACGCTGCCGCCATGACGGTGATGCAGCGGGCCAGCTGGCTCGCCGCATATGGCGGTGTGCTCGGTACCGACATGCTGGCCCAGCTGGCGGTCACCGAGCACCTGCAGATCTGGCAGCGCCGGCTGGCGGAGACGGGCCCAAGGCCCATGCTGCTGTGCCAGGACGAGGTGGTCATCGGCCTGCTCTACTGGCAGCCGGAGCTGGCGGGGGAGTACCCCACCGCCTGGATCCGTGCCTTTTACCTGCATCCCGACCACTGGCGCCAGGGCCACGGCAAGCGGCTGTGGCAGGCGGTGGCGATGCAGATGCGGCGCGCCGGCTGTGAAGGCGTCAGATTGTGGCTGCTCGATGGCAACCACATCGGCGAGGGGTTCTATCTGCGCCGCGGCTTCGTCTTCGATGGCCAGGAGCGCATCCTGATGAGCCTCGGCCAGCCCTGCCTGCAGCGACAAATGTTTCGTTTGCTTTGATCTCTCTCCCGTTTTTCGCCCTCGGTCACTTTATTTTTTTTGCGAATTAATACAATGTCCCCCTCTGGACAGGCTGAGGTGAGGCGGCTCACCGACAAGGGAGTGTGGCATGTATTACGGCTTTGATATTGGTGGCACCAAGATAGCGTTTGCCGTCTATGACGGCGCCTTGAATCTCTGCCACGAGGAGCGCATGAGCACTCCCGGCAATGACTATCAGGGGCTGCAGCAACTCATTCGCGAGCGGGTCGAACAGGCGGATGCCCGTTTCGGCGCGCGCGGTGCGGTGGGCATCGGTTTTCCCGGCATTCTCAACCGGCACGACCACAGCATAGTGGCGGCCAATCTGCCCTCCATCAATGGTCGCCACCTGGGCGCCGATCTGGCCGAACTGCTGGGCAGACCGGTCAAGGTGGACAACGATGCCAACTGCTTCCTCTGGTCCGAGGTACATCAGGGGGCGGCGGCGGGTGCCGACAGCGCCCTCGGCGTCACCATAGGCACCGGCATCGGCGGCGCCGTCTATCTGGCGGGCAAGCTGATCCAGGGCCGCAACTGGCTGGCGGGGGAGATAGGCCACTACCCGCTGCCGGCCACCATGCTGATGAAGTACCCCGACCTGCCTCGTCCCCGTTGCGGCTGCGGTCGCCTGGTCTGTTTTGAAACCTATGCCTCCGGCACCGGGCTGGAGCGGCTCTATCACCACTTCCACGGCCAGCGTGCCAGCGGCCACCAGATAGTGGGGCGCTTCGAGGCGCACGAGCCCCATGCGGTGGCCGCGGTCGACTGCTGGCTCGAGATCATGGCCGCCGGGCTTGCCACCGCCATCTCGGTGGTCGACCCCGACGTGGTGGTGCTGGGGGGCGGCCTGAGCGGCCTGCCCGCGCTCTATGAGCAGTTGCCGCTGCGCCTGCCCGGTCACCTGCTGCCCGGGGTCGCCCTGCCCGAGATCCGCGAGGCCCGCTTCGGCGGCGCCGGCGGGGTGCGCGGGGCCGCCTTGCTCAATTTATGAGATCAGATCCGGGGTCTGATCTCCCCAATAAAGGAGTCCATCATGACCTCTCTTGAAATCTGTATCGACAACCTGGAATCCCTGTTCACCGCCCAGGCGGCCGGCGCCGATCGCATCGAGCTCTGCTCTGCGCTGGGGCTGGGCGGCCTGACCCCCTCCTATGGCTTCATGCAGCTGGCGGCGCGCCATGCCACCATTCCCGTCTACGCCATGATCCGGCCCCGGGCCGGCGACTTCTGCTTTGGCGAAGGGGAGTTCGAGATGATGCTGCAGGATATCGCGGCGGCCCGTGCCGCCGGCCTGCAAGGGGTGGTGGTCGGTCTGCTGGACGAGGAGGGACGGGTGCCTGCCGCCAGACTCGGCCAGCTGGTGGAGGCGGCGGGGCCCCTTGGCGTCACCTTCCACCGCGCCATCGACCTCTCCTCCGACTGGCGCCTCGACTTGGAGACCATAGTCGCCGCCGGCTGCGAGCGCATTCTGAGCTCGGGCCATGCGCCGACTGCGCTGGCGGGGCTCGAGACCCTGCAGGCGATGCAGCAGGCGCTGGCGGGGCGGGCCAGTCTGATGCCGGGTGCCGGGGTCAATGCCGACAACGTGCGTACCATCATCGAGTTTACCGGGGTAAACGAGGTGCACATGTCCGGCATGGGCTGGCGCGGCGGCATGGTGCCCCATGGCGTCAACATGGGCACCTCGGACGATGGTCGGGTCAATATCACCGACGGCGCCAAGGTCGTGGCGGTGCGGGCTCTGCTGGACAGGGCCTGATACTGGCCGCACGGCGGCATGGTGTCTCTTCATGGGCACCTCGGACGACGGTCGGGTCAATATCACCGACGGCGCCAAGGTAGCGGCGGTGCGGGCCCTGCTGGACAGGGTCTGATACGGCTTGAATGTGAGCAGGGGTGATGGTGCTCTGTTTTGCTCCCTTCTCCCCTGGCGGGAGAAGGGCCGGGGATGAGGGGCTGATGTGAGGCACCTCCCACCTGGGGGCAAAACCGGGGACAGGTCGGCAGCACCCGGCGCAAAAGTCTGATATTATCCCGTCTCTTTTACCCTCAGGACCCGGAGCAACTTCTCAATGTCCCAATACGACTCTATCGAACAGAAGGCCAGCTATGGCATCGGCCGCAACATGGGTGATCAACTGGCGCAGCAAGCCTTCGCCGGTCTGGATATCCCGGCCCTGCAGCAAGGTCTGGCAGATGCCCTGAATGGTCTGGAGTTCGCGGTCAGCCGTGACGATATCAACGATGCCTTCCAGGTCATCACCGCCCGTATGCAGGAAGAGCAGGAAGCCGTTGCCAAGGCTGCCGCCGCCGAAGGCGAAGCCTTCCTGGCCGACAACGCCAAGCGCGCCGAAGTGAAGACCACCGAGTCCGGTCTGCAGTACGAAGTGCTGGTGGAAGGCAACGGTGCCGTACCGGTAGCCGGTCAGTCCGTCCGCGTGCACTACCACGGTACCTTCACCCACGGTGGCGTGTTCGACAGCTCCGTCGCCCGCGGCCAGCCGGCCGAATTCCCGGTAACTGGCGTGATCGCCGGCTGGGTAGAAGCGCTGCAACTGATGCCGGTTGGCTCCAAGTGGAAGCTCTACATTCCGCAGGATCTGGCCTACGGCGCACGCGGTGCCGGTTCCATCCCGCCGTACTCCGCCCTGGTATTCGAAGTGGAGCTGCTGGACATCCTGTGATCCGGCTGGCTTGATTGATACAGACGGCGACCCTCGGGTCGCCGTCTGTTTTTTTGCGCCGCGCACGGCGGGGCATGGGCAGCGCCTGCGCTTTTGGATATAGTCATGGCTCCTGCTGGGAGAGCGCCCATGACTGCCATCATTGAAGTCGTCGATCTCGTCAAGCACTTCCCCGGCGTCAAGGCGGTGGATGGGCTCAGCTTTGCCATTCCCGCCGGCAGCTGTTTCGGCCTGCTCGGCCCGAACGGGGCGGGCAAGACCACCACCATAGAGCTGCTGGAGGGGATCCTTACCCCGGACAGCGGCCAGATCCTGTTTCACGGTGCCCCGCGCGGCCCCGACTACCGCTCCCGCATCGGCATCCAGTTCCAGCACACTGCGCTGCAGGATTTCCTGACGGTGCGCGATACCCTGCGCCTGTTCGCCAGCCTCTACCCGGCCCCCTTGCCCCAGGCCCAGCTCATCGAGCTGTGTGCGCTGGGAGAATTCATCGATCGGGACAGCCGCAAGCTCTCCGGCGGTCAACGGCAACGGCTGCTGCTGGCGTTGGCGCTGCTCGGCGACCCCGAACTGCTGTTTCTGGACGAGCCCACCACGGGGCTCGATCCCCAGGCCCGCCACCACTTCTGGCAGCGCATCGAGGCGATCAAGGCGCAGGGCAAGACGGTGGTGCTCACCACCCACTACATGGACGAGGCCCAGCAGCTGTGCGATCAGATTGCCATCGTCGATCACGGCCATCTGCTCAGCCTGGATACCCCGGTCGCCCTGCTGGCCCAGCATTTTGACGGCGTGCTGGTGCGCCTTGCGGCTCACCCGGCCCTCGCCAGTCTCGGCTATCCCCTGCGCCCGCTGGGCGAGCAGGTGGAGCTGAGCTGCCCCGACGTGGCGGACTTGCTACCACGGCTGCTGAGCCTGGGCGTGCCGCTGACCGGCATGCAGGTGCGCTCCCCCAATCTGGAGGATCTCTTCCTCCATCTGACCGGCCACAGCCTGCGGAGCGGCGCATGAACGCGGCCCCGTGGCACTCCGCAGCGGCGTCTGCCGGCATGCCGTCCCAGCCTGCCAGCTCAAGGAGCACCAGATGACCGGATCCCTCAAGCGCATCGGGGCGCTCTTCTATGCCCGCAACCTGGAGTTTGTGCGGGATCGGGCGGCGCTTGTCTGGAACCTGGCCTTTCCGCTGTTGCTGGTGCTGGGGTTTACCCTCATCTTCTCCGGCCCGCCCAAGCCGCTGGTGCAGATGGGGGTGGTGGGGGAGCTACCCGCGGCCTATGCCCCGCTGCGCGCCGTGCCGCTGCTCAAGATCATCCCCTATGACGAGGAGGAGAGGGGCCGGCTCAAGGTGCGCCACCATCAGCTGGATCTGCTGCTCTCGCCCGGCACGGGCCGTTACTGGATCAACCCGGATGCCCCCCAGGGCGCCATGGCCGAGTACCTGCTGCGCCAGGCCGTGCCGGTGCAGCTGGTGCGGGAGACCCTGAGCGGGCGTGCCATTCGCTACGGTGACTGGCTGCTGCCCGGGGTGATCGGCATGAATCTGATGTTCTCCGGCCTGTTCGGGGTGGGCTTCGTCATCGTCCGCTACCGCAAGAACGGAGTGCTCAAGCGGCTGCGGGCCACCCCGCTCTCGGCCGCCGAGTTTCTCTGCGCCCAGCTGCTGTCGCGCATCCTGATCACCCTGGTGGTGAGCCTGCTGGTGTTTTTGATGGCCTACTTTCTGCTCGGGGTGCCGTTGCTCGGCTCGGGCTGGCTGCTGCTGTTGATCGCCCTGCTGGGCGGGGCGGCCATGGCGTCCCTCGGCCTGCTGGTGGCGGCCCGCATCCAGAACGAGGAGCTGGCGAGCGGGCTGCTCAACGTCATCAGTATGCCGATGATGTTCCTCTCCGGCGTCTGGTTCTCGCTGGAAGGGGCTCCCGCCTGGCTGCAGCAGCTGGCGGCCTGGCTGCCGCTCAGCCAGATCATCGCGGCGGCCCGCGCCGTCATGCTGGAAGGGGCAGGCTGGGCCGAGGTGGCGGCGCCACTGGGCTGGGTCCTGTTGTTTACGCTCTGCTGCATCACCCTGGGCAGCGCCCTGTTCAAATGGAGTTACAGATGAAGCTATCGATGAAGCTATCGATGAAGTCACTGCCGCTGGTTGGCGGAACCCTGCTGGCCCTGCTGCTGAGTCTGCCGGCCAGTGCCGGCGCCATGCGCTGCAAGAATGCGCTGATCACCGAAGGGGACAGCACCGCCGAGATGCTGATCAAGTGCGGCGAGCCCATGTTGCGCGAGGAGCTGACCCGCAACGAGGAGAACCAGTTCGGCAACCTGGTGCAGGTGAAGTATGGGGAGCGCTGGACCTACAACTTCGGCAAGAACGAGTTCATGCGTTTCGTCACCGTGCGCAACGGGGTGGTCACCGACATCGAGAACGGCCCGCGCGGCAATTGATCCTGCCGACCGGATGCTGCGCGCCGAGTGCGGTGGTGTGGCTCCGGTCTCTTTCCAGCGTTTACGCCCCCGTACCCACCTTTCATCCCTCTCTTCCGGTTGCCCGGTATTGGTTCATGCCCCCCAATAACGGGCCCTGTTGTTGGCAAATCGCGCCCGATAAATGCGTTGTCAGCGCGCTTTTCTGCCCCAATCCGGTGCGCCCGATTTTTTGCGAAAAATAATCCTCACGTTATCGGGGGCTTGGAACCGTAGGCCATTTTGCGAATAAGGGTCTATTTTTAATTCTAAGAGTGCATATCGGCCCGTAGACCTATTTTGTGCTGCTGCACCAAGGTTGGGCCGGCTTGCACCGATTGACAGGTTTTTGAGCCGCTCGATAAGCTGTGAAAAAGCAGGGAAACGAAGGCATCTTGCCAGGTTCTGGTGCCTATTTGAATCAAACCACAGGGAAGCGTGAGATGAAGCAGATACACAAGGCAGGTATGGTGATGGTGCTGTCGCTGGTGGCAGCAAATGCATGGGCAGACGGCACCCTGAATGCCGTCAAGAAGAAGGGATTCGTGCAGTGCGGGGTGGGGGATGGCCTGCCGGGTTTCTCCAATCCGGATGCCAAGGGCATCTGGACCGGTCTGGACGTGGATGTGTGCCGCGCCGTGGCCGCGGCCGTGCTGGGGGATGCCGGCAAGGTGAAGTATGTCTCCCTCACCGCCAAGGAGCGTTTCACCGCCCTGCAGTCCGGCGAGGTGGATCTGCTGTCGCGCAACACCACCTGGACCCTGACCCGGGACGGGTCGCTGGGTCTGACCTTTGCCGGGGTGAACTACTACGATGGCCAGGGCTTCCTGGTCAAGCAGTCCCTCGGGGTGAAGAGTGCCAAGGAGCTTGACGGCGCCGCCGTCTGCATCCAGTCCGGCACCACCACAGAGCTCAACCTGGCGGACTATTTCCGCGCCAATGGCGGCATGAAATATACCCCTGTGGTGTTCGACACCTCGGATCAGACCGTCAAGGGCTTTGAGGCGGGCCGCTGTGACGTGCTGACCTCGGATCAATCCCAGCTCTATGCCCTCAAGATCAAGCTCAGCAAGCCGGCGGAGGCCATGGTGCTGCCTGAGGTGATCTCCAAGGAGCCGCTGGGGCCTGCCGTGCGCCAGGGTGACGAACAGTGGTTCAAGGTGGTGCGCTGGAGCCTCAACGCCATGCTCAACGCCGAGGAGGCCGGGGTCACCAGTGCCAACGTGGACGAGATGCTCAAGTCCACCAACCCGGATATCCGTCGTCTGCTGGGGCTGGAAGAGCCCAAGGGGTCGGTGCTGGGGCTGGATGACAAGTGGGCCTACAACATCGTCAAGCAGGTCGGCAACTATGGCGAATCCTTCGACCGCAACGTCGGTGCCGGCTCCCCCCTCAAGATCGAGCGCGGCATCAATGCGCTCTGGAACAAGGGTGGCCTGATGTACGCGCCGCCCATCCGCTGAGTCGACAACCATCGGGGGGCCGAGGCCCCCCATTTCCCCTGGCTTTGTCGGAGCCATCCTCATGGCGTTACACGCATCAAACCATAGGAAAGAACAGGGCCGCTGGTGGTATGACGCCAAGGTGCGGGCATTGATCTTCCAGTGTCTGGCCATCGCGGTCGTGGTCGGGTTCCTGTTCTACATCATCCACAATGCCCTGACCAATCTGGCCACCCGTGGCATCACCACAGGCTTCGATTTTCTGGGCAACACGGCGGGCTTTGGCATCCTGCAGAGCCTGATCCCCTATGACGAGACCTATACCTTCGGTCGTACCTTTCTGGTGGGGCTGCTCAATACCCTGCTGGTCTCCGTGCTCGGCATCCTGTTTGCCACCCTGCTCGGTTTCATGCTCGGGGTGGCGCGCCTGTCGCGCAACTGGCTGGTGGCCAAGATAGCGACCGTCTACATAGAGACGTTTCGCAACATCCCGCTGCTGCTGCAGATCTTCTTCTGGTACTTCTCGGTGCTGCGCACCCTGCCATCTCCGCGCCAGAGCGTGGATCTGGGGGGGCTCGCCTTCCTCAACGTGCGGGGCCTCTATCTGCCCAAGCCCCTGTTCGAAGAGGGATTCGGCTACGTGCTCTTGGCCCTGCTGATTGCCGTGGTGTTGAGCTGGGGGCTGAGCCGCTGGGCACGGCGCCGTCAGGCCCTGACTGGCAGGATATTCCCGTTCTGGCGCAGCGTGGCCGCTCTGGTCATTCTGCTCCCGGCCGCCGCCTTCCTGCTGGCGGGCAGCCCGCTCAGCTGGAGCGTGCCAGCCCTGCAGGGGTTCAACTTCCGGGGCGGGCTGACGGTCTTGCCCGAGCTCGCGGCCCTGCTGCTGGCGCTCACCATCTACACGGCGGCCTTTATCGCGGAGATAGTGCGCTCCGGCATCATGGCCATCAGCAAGGGGCAGACGGAGGCGGCCTCCGCCCTCGGGCTTTCACCCGCCAAGACGCTGCGACTGGTGATCATTCCCCAGGCGATGCGGGTCATCATTCCTCCCTTGACCAGCCAGTATCTGAACCTCACCAAGAACTCCTCGCTGGCCACGGCCATCGGCTATCCGGATCTGGTGTCTGTGTTCATGGGCACCACCCTCAACCAGACCGGGCAGGCCATCGAGGTCATCGCCATGACCATGGGGGTCTATCTCGTCATCAGTATCACCACCTCGCTGCTGATGAACATCTACAACCGCAGGATGACGCTGGTTGAGCGCTAGGGAGCTGTCATGTTCGTGAACGAATTGCAGGAGGCCCTGCCGCCTCCCAACCACCGTCGGGGGCCGCTCGCCTGGCTCAGGCAGAATCTGTTTCCCAACTGGTGGAACGGCCTGCTGACCCTGGTGCTGGCCTATCTGTTGCTGCCACTCATCTGGTCTGCACTGGACTGGGTGCTGTTCTCGGCCACCTGGCAGGGGAGCAGCCGCGAGGCCTGCGGCCAGGGCGGTGCCTGCTGGATCTTCATCGAGAGCCGGCTGGGGCAGTACCTCTATGGCTTCTACCCGGCCGATCAGTACTGGCGCATCAACCTGACCTTCGCCGGCCTGGCGGTGCTGCTGGCCCTGCTCATCTGGCCCAAAACCCCGCGCAAGGGGTGGCTGGCGCTGTTCACCCTGCTGGTGTTCCCTGTCATCGCCTTCTTCCTCATTCATGGCGGGGCGGGGCTGGATGTGGTGGAGACGAACCGCTGGGGCGGGCTGATGCTGACCCTGGTGCTGGCGGTGGTGGGCATAGTGGTGGCCCTGCCGTTCGGCATCCTGCTGGCGCTGGGGCGTCGCTCCCACATGCCGGTCATCTCCAGCCTCTGCACCGTCTACATCGAGTTCTGGCGGGCGGTGCCGCTCATCACCGTGCTCTTCATGGCGTCCGTCATGCTGCCGCTGTTCATGAGTACCGAAGTGGAGCTCGACAAGCTGCTGCGGGCGCTCATCGGCATCATCCTGTTCCAGGCGGCCTATGTGGCCGAGGTGGTGAGAGGCGGGTTGCAGGCGATCCCCAAGGGGCAGTACGAGGCGGGGGAGGCCCTGGGGCTCTCCTACTGGAAGGTGATGGGGCTCATCATCATGCCGCAGGCCCTCAAGATCACCATCCCCTCGCTGGTGAACACCTTTATCTCCCTGTTCAAGGACACCAGCCTGGTGCTGATCATCGGGCTGTTCGATCTGCTGGCCATCTCCAAGGTGGCGCTGGCGGATCCGGCCTGGCTGGGGTATTCCACCGAGGCGTATGTCTTTATCGCCATGATCTTCTGGATGTTCTGTTTTGGCATGTCCCGCTACTCCATCTATCTGGAGCGCAAACTCAACACGGGCCACAAGCATTAGGAGTAGTTTCGAGATGAAAACGGACGCTGTCGTCGAACTGAAAGCAGTCAACAAGTGGTACGGTGAATTTCACGTGCTGCGCAACATCAACCTGCAGGTGGGCAGAGGGGAGAAGATCGTCATCTGCGGGCCATCTGGCTCAGGCAAGTCCACCATGATCCGCTGCATCAACCGGCTGGAAGAGCACCAGAGCGGGGACATCCTGGTCAAGGGCACGGCCCTGACCTCGGATCTCAAGAACATCGAGGCGGTGCGCCGGGAGGTGGGCATGGTGTTCCAGCACTTCAACCTCTTCCCCCACCTGACCGTGCTGGAGAACTGCTGCCTGGCCCCCATCTGGGTCAAGCAGCTGCCGCGCAGGGAGGCCGAAGAGATCGCCATGAACTTCCTGCGCCGGGTGCGGATCCCGGAGCAGGCCCTGAAGTATCCGGGTCAGCTCTCCGGCGGCCAGCAGCAGCGAGTCGCCATCGCCCGCAGTCTCTGCATGAACCCGCAGGTGATGCTGTTTGACGAACCCACCTCGGCGCTGGATCCCGAGATGGTGCGTGAGGTGCTGGACGTCATGGTGGAGCTGGCCCACGAGGGGATGACCATGCTCTGCGTCACCCACGAGATGGGGTTTGCCAAGCAGGTGGCGGATCGGGTGATCTTCATGGACCGGGGGCAGATCATCGAGGAGAACGTGCCGGATCAGTTTTTCGACAACCCCCAGTCGGATCGGACCAAGCTGTTCCTCTCCCAGATCCTGCAACATTGAGCCGCATGGGGGATGTTGTCCATAAAAAAGCCCGCACTCTGGTGAGCGGCGGGCAAGTAGTAAAAGCATGGACGCAGACTACAAAACAGAAAGGACTATGGAAGTTACCCCAACAGCAGGGTGGTGTGGCGCAGGCCGCGAACCTCCAGATTGATCTGCCGGGCCAGACTCAGGGTCTGACGGCAGGTCAGGCTCTCCAGATTGATCTCGCCGCCGCTGAACTCGAATCGCCCGTGGGTCTCCACCATGAAGCTGCCGTGATGGAAGCTCTTGATGTAGCGGGCAATCTGGCGGGGAGACAAGTTCTTGAACACCTTCATCACAAAAACACCTGTTGCGTGGACAGGGCACACTATGGCCTCGCCAGGTGACACGGATGTGACAATTTATGGAGGTTTGTATGAATCCGGTTTGCCGTCGACGGCCGGCCGGGAGGGAATTGAAAAAAGGCTGCCATGACAAGCCGTTGCCCCGATATACTGCGGTCACTTGGATGAATCAGAAGGGTCTGCGTGTGGAGTGGGTGGATGTGGTGGATGGAGAGAACCGGGTGATCGGCGTGGCCGAGCGCGCCAAGGTGCGGCGAGAGAATCTCTGCCACCGCGCCAGCTATATTCTGGTGCTCGACGAGGCTGACCGGATCCTGGTGCAGCGGCGTACCCTCAGCAAGGATTTCTGCCCCGGCATGCTGGACGCCTGCGCCGGCGGTGTGGTCACCACGGGCGAGCAGATGGAACCCTCCGCCCGCCGCGAACTGGCCGAGGAGCTGGGCATCGAAGGGGTGCCGCTGCAGGGCTTTGGCACCTTCTATGCCGAAGGGGAGGGTTACCGGGTCTGGGGTGGCCTCTACAGCTGCCACTATCAGGGGCCGCTGCGGCTGCAGGCCGAAGAGGTGAGCGAGGTGTGCTGGATGAGCCAGGCAGAGATAGCCGCGCGGGCCGCCGAATTCACCCCCGACTCTTTGCTCGCAATCGCCACCTGGCAGGTGCGGCGCTGAGCGGTGTTGCATGCAGAACGGGCAGCCACTGGCTGCCCGTTCTGTTTCTGGATGGATGGAATCTCACACCAGCCTGAGCCGCCGGTTGGTGCGCCCGCAGGGGCTGGCACCGGCGAGCCAGTGGCCCTGCCACTCGGTCACCAGGCGCAGCAGCGGGTACTCCAGATCGAGCCGGGTCACCACCAGCTGGCCGACGGTGTCGCCGATGACCGGCTCGCCGCTGGCCAGATCGATGATTTCGACCAGACAGTTCTCGTTGACGATGAACCCCTGGCCGGGCTGGCTCTCGTAGGCTATCACCCCGGCATCCTGCAGCAGCAGGCAGTTGAGCGCGCGGATGCCGTGCACCGCCTGCAGCGGCCGGGTGTCGGGGTGGGACGATTCGCACAGCAGGGCGCAGCGCAGGCTGTCGCTCGGCACCTCGGCCCGCTCTGCCGCCTCCAGCAGGTCCAGCAGCACTGCCAGCGGTCCGACGAAGCCGGTCGGCTCAAAGCGCTGCAACGCCTCCAGCTGGCGCCGGGTATCGTGGGGGCCGCAGGGTACCACCGGGCTCCCCAGCTGACGGGCGCCGTTGTCGAAGATGAAGGCGGTGGGGCTGATGTGGTAGTCGTGGCCGTTGAGCAGCACCTCCCCGGCCTTGAAACCGGCGGCGAACAGGGCCCGCGCCGCGCCCCACCAGTCGGCCCCGGCATATTCGGGAATGGCCAGCTGGCCGGGGCAGGCAAACACCCGCAGCGCCTGGCTGGCGGGGCGGCCGGTGAGGCCGGCAAAGGGCGGGTGGGCCTGCTGGGCGGCGAACAGCTCGCCGGCATTGAGCAGGGGCAGGCTGGCCAACTCCCCCAGATCCTGCAGGCGGCGCTGGCGATAGGCGCTGGAGTAACCGGTACAATACTGGCCGACATGGGCAAGCAGGTGGTTGAGCTGATCCAGCTGCTGCTGCTCGCGCAGGGGGGAGGGGCGAATTTCCAGTCCATCGTAGTAGTGCTGCATGAGGCCTCCTTGGTCGGCTGATCCTGCTCAAGGTTAGTTCAAATGATCCCGGTAAAGGGGGGTCTGTGTCACAGCGCGGTCGTGGGGTAGACTGGGGCTCCTTCCCTCCACTTAAGGATGAGCACAATGATTGCGACGGGTCAGACCCTGCCTGCGGGCGAATTCACCTTCATCACCCCAGAGGGGAAACAGCAGCGGGATAGCCACAGCCTGTTTGCCGGCAAGCGGGTGGTGCTGTTTGCGGTGCCCGGCGCCTTTACCCCCACCTGTTCCAACGCCCATCTGCCGAGCTATGTGGTGATGGCGGACCAGTTCAAGGCCAAAGGGGTGGATGCCATCTGCTGCCTGTCGGTCAACGACGCCTTCGTGATGAAGGCGTGGCAGGATGCCCAGAACGCCGCTGCCATCACCATGTTGGCGGACGGTGACGGCAGCTGGACCCGGGCCCTGGGGCTGGCCAAGGAGACCGGCGCCTTTGGCGGCGTGCGCGCCCAGCGCTTTGCCCTCATCGCCAATGACGGCGTGGTGGAGCGGCTGTTCGTGGAGGCGCCGGGCAAGTTCGAGGTGTCGGATGCAGAGAGTCTGCTGGCGGCGCTGTGAAAGATTAATCGCCGTTTGATTTCATCTTGAAATAGCAAGGCGGCCCGTTACACTGTTGCCGCGTTTGGATGGAGCCAGGCAAGTTGCCTGGCTCTCGTGTTTGCCGTGGATGAGATAGAAAAATATGACCCTGGCTTTTGTTGCCCTGATTGCCGGACTGGCGTTGCTGGTCTGGAGTGCCGACAAGTTCGTGGACGGTGCCGCCGCCACTGCCCGTTATGCCGGTATGCCGCCGCTGCTCATCGGCATGGTGATCATCGGTTTTGGTACTTCGGCCCCTGAAATGGTGGTCTCCGCGCTGGCGGCCTCCCAGGGCAACCCCGGGCTGGCGCTCGGCAATGCCTATGGCTCCAACATCACCAATATCGCCCTTATTCTCGGCTTGACTGCCCTGATCAGCCCCATCGCCGTGGCTTCCCAGGTGGTGCGCAAGGAGATCCCCATCCTGCTCGGCATCACCCTGCTCTCCGGTGCCCTGTTGCTGGATGGTCGCCTGGATCGCACGGACGCCGCCATCCTCGGCGTGGTGTTCCTGGCGCTGATGGGCTGGTCTATCTGGGCCGGCATGCGCGGCAAGGGGGATGCGCTGGATGCGGAGACCGAGGAGAGCATCGACAGCGAGGGCATGTCCCTCAAGCTGGCCCTGTTCTGGCTGGTGGTCGGGCTGGTGCTGCTCATCGGTGCTTCCCGCCTGCTGGTGTGGGGGGCGGTGACCATAGCCCAGGGCTTTGGCATCAGCGATCTGGTGATTGGTCTCACCATAGTCGCCATCGGCACCTCGCTGCCGGAGCTGGCCTCTTCGCTTATCGCCATTCGCAAGAACGAGCATGATCTGGCCCTTGG
The DNA here is from genome assembly GCF_049175815.1 of Aeromonas sp. 600276. Classification (NCBI taxonomy): domain Bacteria; kingdom Pseudomonadati; phylum Pseudomonadota; class Gammaproteobacteria; order Aeromonadales; family Aeromonadaceae; genus Aeromonas; species Aeromonas sp. 600276. The sequence continues at coordinate 160,486 of NZ_JAAKVU010000002.1, forward strand.
CAACGTGCTCGGCTCCAACCTGTTCAACACCCTTGCGGTGGTCGGGATCGCGGCTGGCATCCACCCGCTGGACGTGGCGCCTGAGGTGCTCTCTCGCGACTGGAGCTTGATGATGGGGTTGACCCTGTTGCTGCTGGTGATGTGCCTGGGCAGCAAGGGGCAGGGGCGTATCAACCGGCTGGAGGGCGGCGTGCTGCTCGCCTGCTTCGTCGCCTACACTGGCTGGCTGCTGACCAGCCAGTTTATCTGACGATTCGCCAGACAATAAAAAGAAGGGGGAAGCATCGGCTTCCCCCTTCTGTTTTTTAGCGCAGGCCTGTCAGGCCACGGCAACCATCTTCTGCCCTTTCTGGCTGCTGTCCAGAATGAGGATGTTCGCCTTGGGGAAGAAGTTGAAGGTGGAGGCCGATGCCCAGGTGTAGGCCCCCATCACCCGGCCCACCACCAGCTCGCCGATGGCCAGATCCGGCAGCATGATGCCGTCGCGGATCACGTCCACACTGTCGCAGGTCGGGCCGGAGAGCACAGAGTTGTGCAGCTCGCCGCGAGCCAGCGGGGTGCTCACCGGGTAGGTGACGTGGTCATAGAGCTGGCCGTTGTAGCTGCCGTAGAGACCGTCATCCAGGTAGTACCAGATCTTGTCGCCGCGATGGGCCTTGCCCATCACGCTGGATACCGAGGTCATGGCCGGCGCGCTGATGAAGCGGCCCGGCTCGGCAATCTTCTGCACGGTGGCCGGCAGCTTGGCCAGTGCCTCGCGGATCGGCGCGCAGAAGCCGTCGATGTCGAACTCGCCGCCCTCATAATCCACCGGGAAGCCGCCGCCGATGTCCAGCACCCAGGGCTTGAGGCCGAGCTCCCAGGCCTGCTCCATGATCTCGCGGCAGGCGTCGATGGCCTGCACGTGTCGACGGGCATGGGGCACCTGGGAGCCGACGTGGAACGACAGTCCCATCACCTTGATCCCCTTGGCATGGGCCAGCTGCAGCAGTGGCAGCGCCTGCTCCGGAGTGCAGCCGAACTTCTTGGAAAGGTCGACCTTGGTCTCGGGATTGGGGAAGCTCACCCGCAGCAGCAGCTTCACCTCATCCTTGTAGGGGAGGAACTTCTCCAGCTCCAGCGGGTTGTCGTAGACAAACACGGTGCAGCCGTACTCCAGCGCATAGCGGATATCGCTGTCGCGCTTGATGGGATGGGTATGAATGCAGCGCCCCGGGCGGACACCCTGACTGCGCACCAGATCCACTTCGCCATTGGTGGCCAGATCGAAACAGGCCCCCTCTTCCTTCAAGACAGAGACCACTGCCTCGTGGGGCAGGGGTTTGAGTGCATAGTGCAATCGTACATCGGGCAGGGCGGCGGCCAGGGCCCGATACTGTTTGCGGACGGCTGCCTTGTCGAGCAGCAGCAGGGGGGAGCCGAATTGTTCAACCAGCTGACGGTAATCTTGTGCAACCAGGGTCTCGTTCATTCTCTTTTGGTCATCCTTAGGGGGCGTGATATGCCCAAGCCATATGCGATTGAACCGGCGACGGCCGGCTCAGGCGAGCGGTCCGGGGGGACCAACCAGGCACACTGCATAACTTCCTTGCGAAGTGCTTAGTTATGCGCGGGATTATCGGCTTATTGCGTTTGTGTGCAACCCTTTTGATTGGATATGTCGGCAAGTTTTTCTGGTCGAGACGAAAGATCATCTTGATATGGCCCATGTTTCGACTAGCAAGCGGCAGGCTGTTCAGGCAACCTTGTCTAACGTATTGATAGTTAACGAACAAATAACATTCGGCCCCAGCCTGGTCAGAACCGAAAAAAATCGGCGACGAGGGGGCGCGAGTGGGAGACAGCTCACACTTTTTGGATTACCATGCCCGCTTCCTAATCCAAACTAGTTCGGATGAAGGTAGCAGGAGAGCGATGGGCAACCATCCACCGAAGAAGTGAATCTTTCAGGTACCGGGCAACCGGTGTGGACTGCTACTGGACGATACTCTGGAGAGACCCGTTGAATCGGGCGCCGAAGGAGCAAGGCACCGTGATTGTATCGCAATCTGGCGCCGGAAACTCTCAGGCAAAAGGACAGAGGGGATGGGATGGTTGTACCTGAGCTTGAAACTGTTCACGGTCTGTAACGAGAGGTCGTCAGCAAGGTAAAGAGCAGCGCAGGAACCGGAGTGTATGTGAATACATGAGGCTTTCGAGCAGCGCATGAGCCTTGGTCACGACCTCGCAGCGAGAGTGTGAACACGTTTTTGGCCCGCATCCGATCGCCTCTGGCCGATCGCGACACCTATGGGAAGATCATCCTTCTCCTCCTTAATTTCTGTTTCTTAAGGAGGATGCATGTCATCAATTCAATCGGCGCTCGCCGCCATCGATAGCTTTATCTGGGGGCCACCCCTGCTGATCCTGCTGGTCGGGACCGGCGTCTACCTCACTCTGCGTCTGGGTCTGCTTCAGGTCATGCGTTTGCCGCTCGCCCTGCGACTGGTCTTTGGCCGCGATCAGGGTCAGGGCAAGCAGGGAGATGTCTCCAGCTTCGGCGCGCTCTGTACCGCCCTCTCCGCCACCATAGGCACCGGCAACATCGTCGGGGTCGCCACCGCCATTAAGCTCGGCGGCCCCGGCGCCCTGTTCTGGATGTGGATGGCCGCCCTGTTCGGCATGGCCACCAAGTACGCCGAGTGCCTGTTGGCGGTCAAATATCGCCAGCAGGACGCCAATGGCCAGATGGCGGGCGGCCCCATGTACTACCTGGAGAAGGGGCTCGGCTCCAAGCTGCTCGCCAAACTGTTCGCCCTGTTTGGCATCGGCGTCGCCTTCTTCGGCATCGGCACCTTCCCCCAGGTCAACGCCATCAGTGACGCCATGAGCCTCTCCTTCTCGGTGCCCCGGGAAGTGACCGCCGTGCTGCTGACCCTGATCGTGGCACTGGTGACCCTGGGGGGGATCAAGTCCATCTCCAGCGTGTCGAGCAAGGTGGTGCCCTTCATGGCCATCTTCTACATCGTCGCCTGTCTGGGCGTGCTGGTGAACAATGCCGCTGCCCTGCCGGAGGCGATCGCCCTGGTGATCGGGAGCGCCTTCACCGGCCATGCGGCTACCGGCGGCTTCGTCGGCGCCGGCATCATGCTGGCGATCCAGTCCGGGGTGGCGCGCGGGGTCTTCTCCAACGAGTCGGGACTGGGTTCTGCCCCCATCGCGGCGGCGGCGGCCAAGACCGATTCGTGTGTGGAGCAGGGGCTGGTCTCCATGACCGGCACCTTCATCGACACCATCATCATCTGCACCATGACCGGCCTGACCCTGGTAGTGACCGGGGTGTGGAGCGGCGATGCGAGCGGCGCGGCCATGACCAGTCTGGCCTTCGCCCAGGGGCTCGATGCCCATGTCGGCCAGTATCTGGTGAGCATCGGCCTGCTGTTTTTTGCCTTCACCACCATCCTTGGCTGGAACTACTACGGCGAGCGCTGCACCGAGTACCTGTTCGGGGTGAAGGCGATCAAGCCCTACCGCCTCATCTACCTGGTGCTGGTGGCGTGCGGCGCCTTCCTGCATCTGGACATGATTTGGCTGTTGGCCGACATCGTCAACGGCCTGATGGCGGTGCCCAACCTCATCGGCCTTATCGGCCTGCGCCACGTGGTTATCGCCGAGACCCGCGCCTACTTCAGCCGGGACAGCGATACGGAGTCCGAGCCCGAGCCGCAGACAGCCTGATGCCACGGCCATCCATTCAAAACGAAAAGCCACGACCCGAGTCGTGGCTTTTTCTATGGGCGCTTTTATGAGGGGTGCAGGCTGCTGTGCCCGGCAGCAGGGCGCTGTGCTCACTCCTTGCTCAGCAGCGCGGTGAGCCGGGCTTTCACCCTCTCTACCAGTTCGCCCTCGCGCCCTTGCCAAGCGATGGCTTGCGCGATGGTGGTGGAGGTGGCGGGGAGAAAGCGCAGCTCGCCGCCCGCCAGTTCGTAGAAGCGGCTCGCCATCCGGGTGCCCTCGTCCACGTTGCCGGCCACCAGCAGCATGGCCTGGGCCAGCACGGCGCCTTCATGATCCTGACCCGGCGCCAGCCAGCGCTGGGCGGTGCCGGTCACCTTGCGACCCCCGATCACCAGATTGTACTGGCCGTCGCAAAAGGAGCCGGGCACGAAGTCATAGCTGCCCTCAAGACCGTACTCCCCCAGCAGGGCGAGCAGCGGTGCCCCCAGCAGCCGGTAGTAGTGAGCCAGATCCGTGGTGGTGCGAGGCAGCATGAGCGACAGATTGAGGATGCCGGCGCCGTGGGGCACGGCGGTGCCGCCGCTGTCGCGCACATGCACGGGCCAACCCTCGGCAGCAAGCTGCTCGCAGGCGGCCTGGTAGCGGGGCAGGCGGGTGTCCTTGCGGGTGACGATGAGGCATTGGGGCGCCTGCCAGAGGTGGGCGCGGGGCTGGCGGTCATGGGCACACTCTCGCAGCCAGCGCTGCTCCTCGGCCAGGATCCGATCCGGGGTTTGGTTGCTGGGCAGAGGGGGAAGCAGGGTATAGGGCATGAAAGGCATCCTGAGCAGAGGCTGCCCAGCACACTACCCGTGGCGGCTGGCAAGGTAAAGCCCCGCATGGCGGGGCTTTGGTGCAAGGATGGCGGAGTGTCAGGCCTGTGCGGCGGCGCGCTTGGGCAGCAGCAGGTTCAGGACGATGGCGGTGAGGCCGCCGGTGGCGACGCCGTAGGAGAGCACGCTCTTGGCCAGATCCGGCAGGTGTTGCAGCACTTCCGGCACCTGGGCCACCCCGAGGCCCATCGCCAGCGACACCGCCAGGATCATCAGGGCGCGGCGGTCGAGCTCCTCGCGGGAGATGATGCGCACCCCGGCGGCGGCGATGGTGCCGAACATGACGATGGTGGCGCCCCCCAGCACGGGTTCGGGGATCTGCTGCACCAGGCTCGCCACCGCCGGGAACAGGCCGAGCAGGGCCAGCATGGCGGCGATGAACAGGCCGACGTGGCGGCTGGCCACCCCGGTCAGCTGGATGACGCCGTTGTTCTGGGCGAAGGTGGACATGGGAAAGGTGGAGAACACCGCCGCCAGCATGGAGTTGGCGCCATCGGCCAGCACGCCGCCCTTGATCCGCTCCATGTAGACAGGTCCTTCCAGCGGCTCGCCGGAGATGTCGGAGGTGGCGGTCATGTCGCCGATGGCCTCGAGCGCCGTCACCACGAAGATGATGGCGAGCGGCACGAACAGCTGCCAGTCAAAGCCGAGCCCGTAGTGGAGCGGAACAGGCACCATCAGCAGCGGGCCGTCAAAGGTGGGGGCGTTGACCTTGCCCAGCAGCAGCGCCACCGCATAGCCCACCAGCATGGCGATCATGATGGCGGAGAGGCGCAGCCAGGGGTTGCGGCTGCGCTGCAGCAGCACGATGAGGCCGAGCACCAGCAGGGAGAGGAAGAGGTTGGTGTGGCTGGCGAAGCTGCCGTCCGACAGGGCGCCGTAGCCGCCACCCATGCTGATGAGCCCCACCTTGATGAGGGTCAGGCCGATGAGCAGCACGACGATGCCGGTCACCAGCGGGGTGATGATCCGTTTGACCAGGTGCAGGAAGCGGCTCATCACCACTATGGTGAGGGCGGCCGCCAGCATGGTGCCGAACAGGGTGCCCAGCAGATCCTCGGTGGGCATGGCCGCCTGTTTGAGGGCGAGGCCGGAGGCGATGATGGGGCCGAGGAAGTTGAAGCTGGTGCCCTGCACCGAGAGCAGGCCGGAACCGAGGGGGCCGAAGCGGCGGGTCTGGATGAAGGAGGCGATGCCGGACATGACCAGCGACATGGAGACGATATAGCGGGTGTCGGCGGCAGGGAGGCCGAGGGCATTGGCGATGATGAGGGGCGGGGTGATGATGGCGACAAACATGGCGAGCATATGCTGCAGGGCGGCGAACAGGGTCTGGGGCAGGGGTGGGACATCCTCTATGCCGTAGACCAGTTCGCTGTGGGCTCGTCTGGGTGGATGGGCCTCTCGGGTTGCGCGTACGGCGGCAGCCTGTTCCATAAATACCTCGAATGTGTGGGGGAGGGGGGAGAAAATTGGGCGCTATTTTAGTGATTGAGAACGGGCTGACCAGCGCTAATTCGGCTGGAAACGGGTTTATTTTTCGATGGGTTGAAACGTTTGCGCGCGGCGATTATGATCCGCCGGTTTGTGTGACGGCGCTCGCCCGTAAATGGCCCAGGTTGCATAGGATTTTGCCGCCGCACGGCGTAGAATGAGGCCTCTGTTGCGATTTGGAGGCTCTGGATGCTGAAGCTGTCGGAGTTCTGGAGTGCCCGTGCCCACTCCGAAGATTTTACCCTGACCCGCATGGGCTTTATGACGGTGCGTCTTCGGCTGCTCACCTGTCTGTTGATGGTGGGCCTGCCCGCCTGGGCGGTGGTGGACTGGCTGACCTTGCCCGCCGCTCAGTTCGATGAACTGTTTCAGGCCCGGATCTTCTGCCTGCTCGCCCTCTCCCCGCTCATCCCCTTTTCCTACCTCATCCATTTCAAACGCGAACGCATGAAGCTGGCGCTCGGCTACCTGATGGCGGTGATGATGCTCTTCTCCCTCATCTGCCTGCACAGCTTCGGCGCGGATCAGGAGTTGCAGGCGGGCTACATGGCCTTCCCCTACCTGCTCATCAGCCTGTTCGCCATCTTCCCCATTCCGCTCTCCCTCGGCCTGCAGCTGGCGGGGGGCATTCTGGTCACCATGCTGGCCGGCAACTGGCTGCTGGTGGGGCAGCCGCTCTGGAGTGTGCAGACCCTCAACCAGATCTGGCTGCTGGGGCTGTTTGCCCTGGCCAGCAGCTGGGTGCAGTGCGGCCAGCTCAACATGCTGCTGCAGCTCTATCGGGAGTCCACCACCGACGAGCTGACCGGCATGATGAACCGCCGCCTGCTGATGAAGCAGCTGGAGAAGGCGAGGATGAACATGGTGCGCAAGCAGGTGCCGTTTGCGGTGCTGTTGCTGGATCTGGATCGTTTCAAGCGCATCAACGACACCTTCGGCCATCTGGCGGGGGATGCGGTGCTCAAGGAGGTGGCGGCGACCCTGGCGGAGCAGCTGGAGCCCGGCATGGTGCTGGGCCGCTACGGCGGCGAGGAGTTTGCCATCCTGCTGCCCAACTGCGCCGAGCTGGCCCAAGCCAAACGGGTGGCCGAACGGCTGCGGGTGGCGGTGGAGGCGCGGCTGGTGAAGAGCCCCACCTCCGACGAGCTGCTGGAGGTGACGGTGAGTATCGGCCTGACCCTGGCCCTGCGCGGCGAAGGGGTGGAGGAGCTGCTCAATCGGGCCGACGAGTGCCTCTACATGGCCAAGATGGCCGGGCGCAACTGCGTGGTGGGGGAGCCGGGCGGCAAGCCGGCACAGCCTGCCGCCATACAGACAGATGCCGCCTGAGGGCGGCATCTTGCTTGAGCGGGGTTGGGCGGGCTCAGCCCAGCTGGTACTTGCCGGAGAGCTGCTGGGCCAGCAGCTTGAACATGTTGAACACCGCCATGGTCTTGCCGGTCGGGGTGCCATCTTCGGCCAGGAAGAACTCCCCTTTGAACACCAGGATCTCCCCCTTCTGCTCCACCGAATCGGCACGCATGCCGTGGATGAAGTCTTCGTGTTCCTTGATGATCTTGTTGGCCATCTCCAGCAGGGCAGTCTCGGTGATCAGCTCTTTTTGTGGTTGCATGCTCGTCTCCTTAAACGACTACTGGGCAGGGGGCATAAGGGTCGGCCCTGCCTCTGATTGAAGAGGAGGCCAGCATACTGCAAAGCGGGATTTTCTGTCATTGATATGACCCCGCATTTTCCCGCTTTGCTCTCTTCCCTTATCCCAGCACCAGATTGCGCAGCCAGCGGCGCTGACGGATGCGGCGCTGCACCAGCAACACCTTGCTGAGCTCCTCCAGCAGGATCACCGCCACCACCCAGGAGAGGGGCCAGCCGAGCAGGTTGACCGCTCCCCAGGCGAGCGGCAGGCCGATGCACCACATGCCGACGATGTCGATGAAGATGCTGTAGTTCACATCCCCGCCCGAGCGCAATACCCCGACGATGCCCACCATGTTGAACACCTTGAGCAACATGCCCAGACACAGGATGGCGAGCACCTGGCCAGCCTCCGTCATCAGCTCGCCCGGCAGGTTGCCGACCCACTGCAGCAGGTGGGTCTGCAGCAGCCAGACCGCGATCCCCACCAGCAGGGCACCGATGGGGGCAAGCAGCAGGAAGAGCTGGGAGTGCTGCCAGGCGACCTCGTACTCCTCGGCCCCGAGCCGGTGGCCGAGCAGGGTGGAGCAGGCCACCGCCAACCCGAAGAAGAGGGAGATGAGGATGCTCTCGAGGGTGCCGAGGGTGGTCATGATGGCCAGCGAGTCGGTGCCGAGGTGGGCGTAAAGAAAGCCGTAGAGCAGCATGCCGAAGGCCCAGAGCCCGTCGTGCAGCAGCAGCGGCAGGGCGATCAGGGTGAAGCGCACCACCTCCTTGCGCTTGAAGGCGGCCAGCCAGTCTTGCTTACGCGGGATAAGACGGGGTTCGATGCGCCACACATAGCACAGCAGCAGCGCAGTCTGCAGCAGCCGCGAAATCGTGGTGCCCCAGGCCGAGCCGGCCACCCCCATCGCCTCGAAACCGAAATGGCCGAAGATGAGGGCGTAGTTGAGGATGACGTTGGCGATGATGGCGATGATGCCGATGCGCGTCGGGGCGGCGGCATTGCCGACCGAGCGCAGCGCCGACTCCAGCGGCACCACCACTGCGGTGCAGAGGATGGTGGCACCGGTGATCATCAAAAACTCGTCCGCCAGCTCGCGCAGCGCGGGCTCCTGGCTGGCAAAGCCGAGCACGCTGCCAGGTGAGAGCAGATAGACGAGGGCAAATGGCAGGCTCACCGCCAGGGCCCCCACCAGCGCCAGCGCCAGCGAGCGGCGCACCCCGGCCATCTCGCCGCGGCCGTAATATTGTGCCGCCAACACCGAGACCCCGCCAGAGAGCCCCGCTATCACCAGCAGATTGAAGAAGAAGACCCGGTTACCCAAGCCGACCGCCGCCACAGCCGTGGTGCCAAGCTGGCTCACCATCATGATGTCGATGAGACCGAGCAGGGAGAACATCATGGATTGCAGCGAGACCGGCAGGGCCAGCCGCCACAATCGGGTCATGAACTCGCGATCGGTGGTTTGTTTTAAAATCGCTTGCCAATAATTCATTTATGTTAACCGGGTAGATAAAAAGCAAGGTTTGTCATGGGTATGATAGGGGGAGTAGCGGGTGGCTTCACTGTGAGCCTCTCTCGGCTTTCTTGTGCAAAACTATCCTGTTGAGGTGCTATGCCGTTTGTCAGCGAGTGTCTGGAAATCGCCCCGGCCTGCGAGGAGCGAATGCTGGGGCGCGAAGGGCTGCCACTGCTCGGGGAGGCGGGCATCTTCCTGACCGGGCTGTCGCACATCCGCGATCACTACCTGATCCGCCGCAACCGGCCGGAGTTTCACATCCTGATGGTGAGCCACGACGAGGGGGGCGCCCTGCTCACCGATGACGGCGAGCAGCCCATCCCGGCCGGTTCGCTCATCTTCTTGCCGGCGGCAGTGCCGGGCGGCCTCAAGCTGGTGGGGGCGCAGTGGCGCACCAGCTGGATCCTGCTTGACGACGTGCCGCGCTGGCAGCACCTGCACCGGCTCGGTCACCGCATCTGGCAGGGGGAAGAGGGGGAGCCGCTCTATCATCTGCTCAGCCTGATGCAGGGGGAGGGGGTGCGTTCACCGCTGCAGCCCCAGCTGCTGAGCCTGCTGCTGGCGCTCCTGGAGCGCACCCTGCAGGGGGAGGTGCGCGGCACCCCCGAGATCCGGTTACAGGCGTTGTTTCGGCGGGTGGAGGCACGCCTCGACGAGCCCTGGAGTGTGGCCTTGCTGGCCGATCAGATGGCCTGCTCGGTGCCCCACCTGCACCGGCTCTGTCGGCAGGTGTTCGGCATGAGCCCCATGGCCTGGCTCACCGAGCTTCGTATGAACAAGGCGCGCCAGCTGCTGCTCTATACCAACTGGCCGCTGGGTGAGCTGGCCGGCCGGGTCGGTTACAGCGACGGCGCCAACTTTGCCAACCGCTTTCGCCGGCTCACTGGTCTGACCCCTGGCGCCTTTCGTCGCCTGGGTCGCAAACCTTTTGCAACGGATGTGCAAACTCTTTGAAATTAACGGCGCAAGCCCATAGGATCGGCGGACTCCTTCGTCCAGGTCATCGTTTAGGTACCCGATCCATGTTTGAAGATAATAACCAGAAACGTCCCCTCTATATTCCCTATGCCGGTCCGGCCCTGCTGGAGACCCCGCTGCTCAACAAGGGCAGCGCCTTCACCAGCGAAGAGCGCAGCAACTTCAACCTCGAAGGCCTGCTACCCCAGAATATCGAGACCATCGAAGAGCAGGCCGAGCGGGCCTACCGTCAGTTCATGGCGTTCGGCAACGACATGGACAAGCACATCTACCTGCGCAACATCCAGGACACCAACGAGACGCTGTTCTACCGGCTGCTGACCAACCACCTGACCGAGATGCTGCCGGTCATCTACACCCCGACCGTCGGCAAGGCGTGCGAGGAGTTCTCCAACATCTACCGCCGCGCCCGCGGCCTGTTCATCTCCTATCCGGACAAGGACAGGATCGATGACATGCTGCAAAACGCCACCAAGCAGAACGTCAAGGTGATCGTGGTCACCGACGGTGAGCGGATCCTGGGCCTCGGCGATCAGGGCATCGGCGGCATGGGCATTCCCATCGGCAAGCTGTCGCTCTACACCGCTTGCGGTGGCATCTCGCCGGCTTACTGCCTGCCGGTGGTGCTGGACGTGGGCACCAACAACCAGCAGTTGCTGAATGACCCCTTCTACATGGGCTGGCGCAATCCGCGCATCTCGGGCGAAGAGTATGCCGAGTTCGTCGACGCCTTCATTCAGGCGGTCAAGCGCCGCTGGCCCGACATCCTGCTGCAGTTCGAGGACTTCGCCCAGAACAACGCCATGCCGCTGCTCAATCGCTACAAGAACGAGCTCTGCTGCTTCAACGATGACATTCAGGGCACCGCCGCCGTGACCCTCGGCAGCCTCATCGCCGCCTGCAAGGCCTCCGGCGCCAAGCTCTCCGAGAAGCGGGTTGCCTTCCTCGGCGCGGGCAGCGCCGGTTGCGGCATCGCCGAGCAGATCGTGGCGCAGATGAAAGCCGAGGGGCTGACCGATGCCCAGGCTCGCAGCCGGGTCTTCATGGTGGACAGATTCGGTCTCATCACCGACAAGATCCCCAACCAGCTCGACTTCCAGCGCCGTCTCTCCCAGCCGGTGGAGCGCATCGCCGACTGGCCGGTGGGGGACAACATCTCCCTGCTGGAGGTGATGGAGCACGGTCGTCCTGACATCCTGATCGGGGTTTCCGGCCAGCCGGGGCTGTTCACCGAAGAGGTGGTCAAGACCATGCACAAGCACTGTGCCCGCCCCATCATCTTCCCGCTCTCCAACCCCACCTCCCGGGTGGAAGCCACCCCGGCCGACCTCATCCGCTGGACTGACGGTCAGGCGCTGGTGGCCACCGGCAGCCCGTTTGCACCGGTGGAGTACAAGGGCAAGCGCTACGTCATCGCCCAGTGCAATAACTCCTTCATCTTCCCGGGGATTGGCCTTGGCGTCATCGCCGCCGGCGCCACCCGGGTGACCGACGCCATGCTGATGTCGGCCAGCCGCGCGCTGGCGGAGTGCTCACCGCTGGTGAAGGGGGAGGAGGGCTCCTTGCTGCCGGATCTGGCGGACATTCATGAGGTTTCCCGCTACATCGCCAAGATGGTGGCCAAGACCGCCATGCTGCAGGGCAAGGCGGTGCAGACCCCGGACGAGGTGATCGATCAGGCCATCGAGGCGAACTTCTGGCGCCCAGAGTACCGTCGCTATCGCCGCACCTCCTTCTGACCCTGCGCAAAGGTGCAAAGCAAAAGGGATGCCTCGGCATCCCTTTTTTGTGCATGGCGTGGCGGGCTCGCTGGCCGGCGCGCAGTCATCTGCACCTCGTCACACGTCCGGTCCTCTGCTCGGCCTGGTTCACTGCTCTGCTGGTATCTCAGGTGCGGCGGGCTCGGCGCTCCCCTGGGTACCCGTGACCCGCACTTCCACCCGGCGATCCGGGGCCAGGCAGTCGATGAGGGCGGCTTTGGCCTTGATGGCATCACACTGGCTGCCGGTGACCGGGTTGCTCTCGCCATTGCCCTGGATACTCACCTTGTCGGCGGGCAACCCCTTGCCGATCAGGAAGTTGGCAACCGTGCTGGCGCGGGCCTCCGATAGCCTCTGGTTGTTGGCATCCGTGCCTATGCGGTCGGTGTAACCCATCACCACGGCGCTGCCATCCTTGGGCTGGACGTCGACGATCTGCTGGTAGAGCGAGTCGAGTGCCTGCATCCCCTCCGGCTTGAGATCCGCCTTGCCGAACGCAAACAGCACGTCCGAGCTCAGGTTGAAGGTCTGGTCCACCGGCTCGGGGGCGGGCGGTGGCGGGGGAACGACCATGGGCGCTGGGGCCGGCTCGACCGGTTTGCTGCGATTGGGGTGGATCACCAGCTCCAGGGTGGCGGTGCTGATGTCGCTGACCCAGCGCTGGGTACCGCTGCCAACCTTGTCGTTGTCGGGATCGTCGCCGACCCGGACCAGATAGCGGTAGCGGGCCTGGATGTCGACCCAGTCGTGCAGCTTGGCGGTGAGGCCGAGACCGGCCAGCGGAGCCAGGTTGTTGTCACCGCCGTTGACGGATTTGACGTGGTAGAGGTAACCACCGCCCTCGGCGAACACCGAGAAGATATCCCCCAGCGGCAGCCGCCCAATCACCGACAGGGTGGCGCCCTGGCTGCTGAAGTCATTGCCCTGCACATCCCAGTTGCCGGTCGACAGGTAACCCAGTTCACCTCCCAGGTTCTCGGTGAAGTTGTAGCCGCCGAACAGGGAGAGCGCGGTGGCGTCCTTGCTCGCATCCTTGCCAAAGTCACCCAGGTCGTGAGCGATGGCCCAGCCACCCCCCACCCCGGCGTACCAGTCGTTGTCCGGCGCCGCCTGGGCACCCGTGGCCGCCAATGCCAATGCAATCCAAACCGGTTTTACTTTTATGTTCATCGCGTATCCTCGTCGATGCTGGTGTAGTAGGGCACAAGCCCTGTTGAGTACAACCACCACTATTTATAGGTGATGCAGGGCGTTTAACCAGCTGACGGGGCAGGTTGGCAGGAAATGTGCACAGAAATGCGTACAAAAGCGGACCAGGATGACGGGCCTGGCGAGGGGAATAAAAAAGGAGGCCTGATGGCCTCCTTCATGGTCAGCGGGCTGACGACTTACTGTTGAACTTGCTGTACACCGGTGACGCGCACTTCAACGCGACGATCCGGCGCCAGGCAGGAGATCAGCTGAGCCTTGGCCTTGATGCCGTTGCACTGGGTACCGGTGACCGGGTTGGCCTTGCCTTGACCCTCGATGGAGACCTTGCCAGCCGGCAGACCCTTGCCGACCAGGAAGTCGGCCACGGTGCGGGCACGGGCTTCGGACAGCTTCAGGTTGTAGGCTTCGGAGCCGATGCGGTCGGTGTAACCGACGACCACGGCGCTGCCATCTTTGGGCTGAACGTCAACGATCTGCTGATACAGGGTGTTCAGGGCGGCCACACCTTCCGGCTTCAGAGTGGATTTGCCGAAGGCAAACAGCACGTCCGAGCTCAGGGAGAAGTTCTTGTCGACCATCACCGGCTCAGGAACGGGCTCGGGTGCCGGGGCGGGCACGGGGGCCACATAGGTGGTGCGGTTAGGGTGCATCACCAGCTCCAGGGTGGCCACGCTCATGTCGGTTTCCCAGGTCTTCTGCTCGTCACCCAGGTTCCACATGTAGCGGTAGCGGGCTTGCAGATCGAGCAGGTCGGAGAGCTTGGCGGTCACGCCCAGACCGGCCAGCGGGGCTGTACCGTTGTCGCTGCTGCCGTTGCCGTTGACGTGGTTGAAGTAGGCGCCGCCTTCTGCAAACACGGAGAAGATGTCGCCGAGCGGCAGACGGGCCAGACCGGACAGGGTCGCGCCCTGGGTCTTGAAGTCAACGCCGTCTACACCGCCTTTGCCGGCATAGAGGTAACCCAGCTCGGCGCCGAAGTTCTCGTTGAAGTTGTAGCCACCAAACAGGGAGAGCGCGGTGGCGTCCTTGTCTGCGTCTTTGCCGAAGTCGTCCAGGTCGTGACCATAAGCCCAACCTGCGCCCATACCTGTGTACCAGTCGTTGGAGGCTTGAGCGGTGGTGGTGCCCATGGCTGCAATGGCCAGAGCAATCAGGGTGGGTGCCATTTTCATTTTCATCGTTTTATCCTCGTTGAGTTTGCCGTGCTAGGGCGTACTGCGCACTCTTTCAGTTATACCGGCCGCAGATGACAGTCACGCTGCGACCTCCATGGTGAACCACGGTTGGTCTGAATGAAAAAAGAGATGGTTCCTGGATACTCACGAAGCCTTGGCTTCATGGACAACTAACCGGGCCGAATGCACTTTTAATAGTTCATCCAATACCTTACAAGCGGGTTTACTGTATTCTTTTGACTCGCACGGATCAAGTTTCTGTACAGATATCCAGCACTGGCGCGGCGCTGCGGTGATTATGGAGAAGGAAGCCGAGGGAAACGATTTGACAGGAAGTGACGCTAGTTGCTGTGTTTTTGCTCAAAAACAGGCGGCGGGCAAACAAAAGGGGATGCCGTGGCATCCCCTTTTCGCATTATCTGAACGGAGTCAGATTACTTCTGAACTTCTTGTACGCCAGATACGCGAACTTCTACGCGACGGTCCGGAGCCAGGCAGGAGATCAGCTGAGCTTTGGCTTTCACGCCATTGCACTTGGTGCCGGTAACCGGGTTGGCTTCGCCACGACCTTCGATGGCAACCTTGCTGGCAGCCATACCCTTGCTGACCAGGAAGTTGGCAACGGTGCGGGCACGGGCTTCAGACAGCTTCTGGTTGTAGGCGTCGGAACCGATACGGTCGGTGTAACCAACGACAACAGCGTTGCCATCTTTCGGCTGGAACTCAACGATCTGCTGGTACAGAGCGTTCAGGGCAGCAACGCCTTCCGGCTTCAGGCTGTCTTTGCCAAAGGCGAACAGCACGTCGGAGTTCAGGGCGAAGTTCTTCTCAACTACCTGCGGAGCCGGGGCCGGGGCTTCTTCAACAACCGGAGCCGGAGCCGGAGCTACGTAGGAAGTACGGAACGGGTGGTATACGGCTTCCAGGGTCGCAACGCTCTGGTTGGACTTGTAGCGTACGTCGTCCGGGGCGTCGCCTGCGTGCAGGTCAGCCACGTCCCACATGTAGCGGTAGCGAGCTTGCAGATCCAGCGCGTCGTTGACCTTGTAGGTCACGCCCAGGCCGGCCAGCGGGGATACTTTGGTGTCGCTGGTGCCCAGACCGTCGGTGTGAGCCCAGTAGGCGCCGCCTTCAGCGAAAGCGGAGAAGTCGCCGCCCAGCGGCAGACGAGCGATACCGGACAGGGTGGCACCCTGGTTCTCGTAACGCAGACCGTCGGTGTTGCCGCGGCCAGCGTACTGGTAACCGAATTCGGTACCGAAGTTTTCGGTGAAGTTGTAACCGACGAAGGCGTTGGCAGCAGCAGCGTCTTCAGTACCAGCGTAACCGCCACCACCGATCTTGTTCAGACCGTTGAAGTGGGCAGCACCGGCACCGGCACCGAAGTAGATGTCGTCAGCGGCGTGAGCGGCAGTTGCACCCATGGCAGCCATGGCGATGGCGATCAGGGAAGGAGCCATTTTCATCATAAAAAAATCCTCGTTGAGATGGCACGTTGTTCACGTGCTTCGCACTTTTTAATTTATGTAAGCTGCAGGCTCTGCCGAACAACAGCGTTGAGTCTGGCAGGGATCCCGGTTCCTTCCGGGAGGCACGCATTCCTGGTGCACTAGCGAGCGGGGGACATTGCCAAAACAATGGTTCACCCCTTCACGAACAGCCGGTGTCATTCCGATGACGTGGCGCACTCTATGCCGAATTCAAAACATGATCAAGCTCACACATAATCCATATGGCAGATTGTGTCGTGTGGGTAACTGGCTGTTTATCCAGATTAATTAGTGATCCAAATAGGATCTGTGCAGTCTCTTTTCGAGTTTCATATAGGCCTGAACCCAGTCAGATTGCGCCATGGCGGGAGATTCCCTCGCCTGGAACACCGCCAGATAATCGGCCTCGGTTGCTTCGCACAGTAAGGGTGTAAAACTGACCAAAAAATGCCGGGCCAGGTAGGGATCCAGGGGCCAGATATTGAGGATGGCCCGGGCCACAGGCTGTACTGCAGCTGAACAGCAAAAGTGGCGGTGGCCCGCCTCGAGCCAGTCGGCCATCTCGGCAAGCGCGTTGGTGGGGACCAGGCCGCCATCCCCTTTTGTGCTGGCCAGTGTCAGCTGCTGGCCATTGCCAAGCAGCAGGGTTCCCGCTTCCTGCATGACGCCGTCGTGGCTGCGCAGGGAAAGTCCGGCAACGGGCTGGTCGAGAAACAGGCTGCTCTTGTCATCCAGCGCAGCCAAAACTGCTGCCGCCTGATCGTTCAGGGCGGCAGGCAACCAGAAGGCTTCGGCGCGTGTCTGCTGGCCTTGCTGCAATTGGCGACTGAGTTCTGCGGGGGAGGATACCGGGTGTAAACAGGAGATTATGCCGGGAAGTGCCATGGGTTCTTACTCTTAAGGGATAGCCCGCGGATTATACGAGTAATTCCTGTGGCAACAATAAAGGTTTCTTTTCGAGACTGTTTACCTGAGGCGGTTGAGCGATTACCATCCCCGATGTTTGCAAGGGTTGTCGTCGAAAGACGCTGATTAAAGATAGAGACTCGACCATAACGAGTCCGTTCAAAACTGATACACTTGACTACGAGTCGTCGCGAAAAATAAAGGTGGAGTCAATCCGCCGTACGGAGTATGGAACAATATGAATTCAAATATCGTAACTGTTGGTAAGAAGATCCGTCAGATCCGTGAAGCAGTCGGCCTGAGCCGTCCCAAGTTTGCTGATCTGCTGGGCGTTCCCCCGACCACCCTGAAGAACTATGAGCTGGGTTATCGTGAAGTTGGTGGCGCCTTCCTGGTGGCCCTGGCTCACCACCCGGAACTGCACAAGTTCACCCTCTGGCTGCTGGCTGACAAGAAAGTCGCCGAGATCGGCCAGATCGGCCCGGACGATATTGCCAAGGCTTGAGCTGATTGAGCCCTGACAAAAATGCCGCCCTCGAGGCGGCATTTTTTATTCATCATATTTATTATTGATTTAATTAAATTTGGCTATTTGTGCTCTCACCAAGGCTTTTCACGAAAATACCTTGGCAAGCCGAATCAATCCTCAGAAAATTCCGACCGCTAAAATTAGCAGTACCCCTCGCATGATGCGCACAGTGAGACAAGCATGAGTCAAATCACCCCCAAGGCCAGAGATGGCTTTACCAGCAAATTCGGCGTCCTTGCCGCCACCCTGGGCTCAGCCGTCGGGCTGGGAAATATCTGGAAGTTTCCCTACCTGACGGGCGAAAACGGCGGTGCCGGTTTCTTGCTGGTCTATGTCATCGCCACCCTGCTGGTCGGCCTGCCGGTGATGATCTCGGAGATCATGCTGGGCCGCAAAGGCAAGTCCGATGCCGTCACCACCCTCAGCAAGCTGGCCCCCAAGGGGCAGCCCTGGTGGTTGATCGCCCTGATGGGGGTGCTGGCCGCCTTCCTTATCATGTCCTTCTACTCCGAAGTGGCGGCCTGGGTCTTTGCCTACATCTTCAAGGCCGTTGACGGCTCCATCCTGTCGACCGATCCCAAGGTGACCGGGGCGGCCTTCGGGGCGCTGATAAGCGACCCATTGCAGAGCCTGCTTTGGCAGTGGCTGGTGCTGATCCTGATGGGGGGCATCCTGCTGATGGGGGTCTCCAAGGGGATCGAGGCGGTCACCAAGAAGCTGATGCCGGTGCTCTTCATCCTGCTGCTGGTCATCGGCATCCGCAGCCTGACCCTGCCCGGGGCCAGTCAGGGGCTGCACTTTCTGTTTTCGCCGGATCTCTCCAAGATCACCGCCGGGGTGGTGCTGACCGCCATGGGGCTCGCCTTCTTCAAACTCTCCATCGGCATGGGCTGCATGATGACCTATGGCAGCTACTTTCGGGATGATCAGAATATCCCGCTGACCACCTTCCGGGTGATGTGCGCCGATCTGTTCGTCTCCATGCTGGCCGGCATCGCCATCTTCCCGGCGGTATTCGCCTTCGGCTTTGAGCCCACTGCCGGTCCCTCCCTGCTGTTCATCACCATACCGGCGGTGTTTGCCAGCATTCCGTTCGGCCACCTGTTCATGGTGCTGTTCTTCGTGCTCTCCGCCATTGCCGCCACCGGTGCCATGCTTTCCATCCTGGAAGTACCGGTCTCGGTGGTGTCAGAGCGATTTCGCATGAGCCGCCCCAAGGCGACCCTGCTCAATTTGCTGGTGCTGGGGGCGGTGGGGTCGACCTGCGCGCTTTCCAACAGCTCGCTGGCGGACGTTCATATCGCCGGCAAGACCTTCTTCGACCTGTTCGATTTCGTCTCCTCCAACGTATTGATGCCCCTTGGCGGCATCTTCCTCTGCCTGTTCGTGGGCTGGGTGTGGGGTTTCGAGCGGATGAAGGAGGCGCTGACCAACGGTGGCGAGCTGGAGTTGGCCATCCTCAAGCCGCTCTTCTTCATCATCCGTTACGTGTCGCCGCTGTTGATCCTGATCGTGATGCTCAAGGGGTTGGGGCTGTTCTAGCCAGCTGTGCTTGGCCACAGTTCCCATAGCAAAAGAGCGCCGCAAGGCGCTCTTTTTGTTGGTGATGCGGATCCGGTGAACCGTGCTAGATGAGGCCTAAGCGGGATAACTCTTCCTTGAGCTGATCGGCGTTGCGCTCGACGCAGGCTTCGCCTTCGTTGATGGCATCGCTGGCGCGGTGGAAATCCATGATGGAGAAGCTGCCAAGGCGCGGGCAGAGCTGGATCTCGGGCGGGTCGCCGGCCATCCTAGCGCGGGTGATGCGCTCCTGCATGATGTTGATGGAGCCGGTCATCACGCTCCACATGCCGGGTGTGTTGGGGCTGTCGCCCCGGTTGAACCACTGGCTGAAGCGGTTGCCGCCACTCGGTTCGTCCGGCTCGTCGGTCCAGGGTTGGTGCATGTCGGCGTTGAGGTTGACGGCGATCACCACCTCGGCCCCCATGGCGCGAGCCAGCGAGATGGGCACCGGGTTGACCACGGCGCCGTCCACCAGCCAGCGATCGTCGACCCGGGTCGGGGTCAGGATGCCGGGCATGCCGCAGGAGGCGCGCACGCACTGGCGCAGCGGCCCCTGCTGCAACCAGATCTCGCGGCCGGTGTCGAGTTCGGTGGCGACGCAGGCGAAGGGGAGCGGCAGGCTCTCGATGGCGGGATCCCCTAAGTGGTTGGCGGCGATGCCGAACACCTTTTCGCCGCGAAACAGGCCGCCGGAGAGGGCCGGATCGAGCAGGCTGACCACCTGCAAGCGGCTGAAGCCGCGCACCCAGCTCTCCAGCTTGTCCAGTTCACCGGCGGCATAGGCGGCGCCGACAAAGCTGCCGATGGAGCAGCCGGCCACCAGATCCGGTTTGACACCGAGCCGCTCCAGCGCCCGTATGATGCCGATGTGTGCCCATCCACGGGCTGCGCCGCTGCCAAGAGCCAGTCCCACACGGGGTTTTCGTGCCACTTTGTCTCTCCGAACATGAGTGAGGGGATCAGCTTACCCGCAGTTGCCGGCGCCGTCATCCTGCCAGGGTTCACTGCGATTGCGCCCGTTGGCCTTGGCCTGGTAGAGCGCCACGTCGGCCCGCCTGATGCCCTCCTGCAGCGGCGTCTCGGCGCTGCCGTGGTGATAGCCGAGGCTGATGGTGACAGCCAGCGCTGGCGCCAGCGCCTGCCAGGGGTGACTGGCGATGTGCTGGCGCAACCGTTCGGCCAGCTGGTCGAGTGGTTCGCCCCCTTTGGCAGCCAGCAGCAGAAACTCCTCGCCGCCCCAGCGGATCAAGGCATCTTCCCGCCGCAGGTGCTGCTGGCACAGGCGCACCAGCTGGATCAGTACCTGGTCGCCCACCTCGTGGCCAAAGCGGTCGTTGACCTGCTTGAAGTGATCGCAGTCGAACATGATCACCCCGACGCTGCCCCCGCGCTGTTGATGGCGGCGCTCGAACTCGTCGAAGTAGTGGCGGTTGAAGGCGCCGGTCAGGGCATCGTGACTGGAGAGGTAATCTAGCTGCCGGTTCAGACGGCGAGACTTGAGGTTGGCGAGCACGGCCCAGGCCATGAAGAAGAGGGCGATCAGGGTTGGTGCGGACTGACTGAGCAGGGCCCACAGCAGGGAAGGCAAAGGGACGCGGTGGAGCAGGGTGAGCTCGGTGTCAGGAATGGCGTGCTGGAACTGAAACGCCCCCTGGTGCCAGCGATAGCCAGCCTGCGTCGCCATCGGCTTTGGGCGCAGACCTGCCTCCTTCACGCTGCTGGCCAGGATCTGTTGATGCTGGTTGACCAGAAACAGGGTGCCTATACCGGGAGTAGACTCTCGCAGCAGCTGCTCGAGCCGGGAGAGCAGCACGTCGATGCTGATGACACCCACCAGCACCTGATCCTTCACGATGGGCTGTGACAGGGTGATCATCTGCCCCGCCCCGGCAAAGTCCTCGTAGGGGCGCGAGACGGTGGCGCGCAGGCTCTTCTCTTTCTGCTTCAGGGCATCCTGCCAGTAGGACTTGAGATAGATGCTGCGCTGAAAATGGAACTGGCTGGAGGGAACCCAGGGGTAGAGGTAGAGGAAGTCATCGACCCCGGTGAAGTAGATCCAGCCGACCTTGTCCCCCAGCAGCTTGCTGGCGGTGGAGAGCAGGGGGGAGAGGCTCAGCGCCAGGTGCAGTCTGGCGGCCCGCTCGCTGCCGGGGGCTGGCAGTGATCCCAGCCCGGTCAGGTTGCCGCTCAGTCCCTTGGGCAGGTCGGCTGGCACCCGATCCAGCGCAAAACCCTGGTCGCCATTCTCCCGCAGGGCGCCGTAGAGCTGGAGAGTGAGGGCGGATTGCGGGTTGCTGCGCAGCCGCTCTTCTGCCTGACCGCGCATGGCCTCGAGAAAGGTTTCCATCTGTTGAAACTGGGATTTCAGGCGGGAGGCGGTGCTGAGGGTGTCGCTCTGATAATGGTCGGTGACCTGGGTCAGGGTCAGCTTGAGAGTGATGGCAAGCAGCAGGGCGACGAAGGCGCAGAGCAGCCATTGCAGACGATAGGTAACAAAATGAGAGCTGGGTTCAGGCATAGGTGTTAGGCGGGATCCGGACAGGTTCGGAGCATCAGTTTAGGGCACAATCGTGAAGCCCGTCTTCTGCTACTGCTATTTCAATCAAATATCGCCGTTTCTGTTACGTTTTGTCACATTTATACATAGTCACGGCATAGTCAGGGGGTAACATGGTGACCATCATTGATGAAGTGCCCTCTTTTCTCTTAATTTCATGGATTGCTTGATGAAAATGCGTACTTGGCTGGTGCTTGCCTGCCTCTCTCTGCTGATTTCCGCCGGCTGGTATTACCGCCACTTTGCCCCTGCCGGCAAACCCCAGCCACGTCAGGTCAACATCAGGGCGCAGACGGTCAGCCAGAGCCTGGCCGAACCCTCCATCAAGCTGGTGAGCAAGCTGGCCGCCAACCGCTCCGTGGTGATCAGCCCCGAGGTGACCGGCCGCATCGTCAAGATAGCGGTGCGCTCCGGCCAGCAGGTCAAGCAGGGGGACGTGCTGATCGCCCTCGACGCCGGCAAGCAGCAGGCCGAGCTGGCCGAGCAGAGCGCCAGCGTGCGCGACGAGACCCGCAAGCTGCGGGACATGCGCCGGCTGGTGGCGCGCGGCGCCATCACCACCTCCGAGCTGGAGGGGCAGGAGGCCACGGTCGCCCAGGCTCAGGCCCGCGCCGATGCCGCCAAGTACGAGCTTTCCCTGCGCACCCTGCTGGCGCCGTTCGACGGCTCGGTCAGCCTCATCGATCTGAGCGAAGGGGCCCTGGTCAACAGCGGCGATACCCTGCTCCACCTGGACGAACTGGCCAAGCTGCGGCTCGATCTGGCGGTGCCCGAGCGCTACCTCTCCCTGCTGCGCCCCGGCATGGCGGTGACGGCGACCAGTTCGGCCTGGCCTGACCAATCTTTTCGCGGCGTGCTGGAGACGCTGGACAGCCGCGTCTCCAACGATACCCAGAACATCAAGGCGCGGGTGATCATCCCCAATCCCGACGGCCAGCTGCGCCCCGGCATGCTGCTCAACGTCGAACTCTCCCTACCGCCACAGAAGATGACCCTGATCCCGGCCCAGTCGGTGGAGTATGCCGGCGAGCAGCGCTTCGTCTATCGTCTCGAACCCAATGGCAAGGTCAAGCGGGTGCCCGTGGTGCTGGGGGATACCCATGGCGAAGAGGTGTGGGTGACCGAAGGGCTCAAGGTGGGCGATCGCATCGTGGTCGAGGGACTGGTCAACCTGCGTGACGGCGTCAGCGTGCACGATCTGGCGGAGGTCAAAGGCTGATGTGGCTCTCCGATATTTCCGTGCGCCGCCCGCTGGTGGCGGTGGTGCTGAGCGCGCTGCTCACCGTGTTCGGTCTGGTGGCGTTTTCCAAGCTGACGGTGCGGGAGATGCCGGACGTGCAGACCCCGTCCGTCTCCATCACCACCATGTACGAGGGGGCCGCCCCCGCCGTCATGGAGAGCCAGGTCACCAAGCCCATCGAGGATCAGCTCTCCGGCATCAGCGGCATCAAGAACATCAACTCGGTGACCCGCAAGGGACGCTCTGTCATCACGGTGGAGTTCAAGCTCGGCTGGAACATGGTGGAGGGGATCTCCGATGTGCGCGACGCCATCTCTCGCGCTCGCCCCAAGCTGCCGGACGAGGTGGATGAACCCCTGGTCACCAAGGACAACGGCAACGGCGACGTAGCGGTCTGGCTCAACTTCAGCAGCACCCAGATGGACCGCACCGCCATGACCGACTACGCCAACCGGGTGCTGGTGGATCCCCTGAGCCTGGTGGACGGGGTGAGCGAGGTGTCCCTCTCCGGCGATCTGACCCAGGTGATGTACGTGCGGCTGCGCCCGGCCGACATGGCGGCGCGTGGCGTCACGGTGGCGGACGTGCAGGACGCCCTCAAGCGCGAGAACATTGAGCTGCCGGGCGGCGAGATCCGCAACAACAGCATGACCATGGCGGTGCAGATTGCCCGGCTCTATCACACCGCCGCCGATTTCCAGGCGCTGCAGGTGCGCACCGCCGCCAACGGCCAGAGCATCTATCTGGCCGACATAGCCGATGTGGAGGTGGGGGCCAAGAACGAAGACAGCGCCTACCAGCGCAACGGCCGTGAGAGCCTAGGGATTGGCATCGTCGCCCAGTCCACCGCCAACCCGCTGGCGGTGGCGCAGGGGGTCGAGAAGAAGATGGCCGAGATGCAGCGCTTCCTGCCGGAGGGGGCGACCCTGGAGGTCGACTACGACTCCACCATCTTCATCAAGCAGGCCATCGACGAGGTGTACGAAACGCTGGCCATCTGCGCCGTGCTGGTGGTGGCCGTGCTCTACCTGTTCCTGGGACAGGGGCGCACCACCCTCATTCCGGCCATCACGGTGCCGGTCTCCCTCATCTCCGCCTTTATCGGCGCCTGGTATCTGGGCTTTTCCATCAACCTCATCACCCTGTTGGCGCTCATTCTTGCCATCGGTCTGGTGGTGGATGACGCCATCGTGGTGGTGGAGAACATTCACCACCATCTGCAGCGGGGCGAACCGCCCCTGCTGGCCGCCTGGCATGGCACCCGCGAGGTAGGCTTTGCGGTGATCGCCACCACCGCCGTGCTGGTGATGGTGTTCGTGCCCATCGCCTTCATGGATGGCATGGTGGGGCGGCTCTTTACCGAGTTCGCCATCCTGCTATCCCTGGCGGTGCTCTTTTCGTCGCTGATCGCGCTCACCCTGACCCCGGCCATGGGCTCCTGGCTGATGCGCTCGGTGGATAGACCCAACAGGCTGACGGCGGCGCTCGATCGCGGCCTCGGCTGGGTGGAGAAGCACTATCGAACTCTGCTTGGCGCCGTGCTGCGCCACTCGCGCTGGACTCCGCTGGTGCTGGTGCTCTGCCTGGGCGGCATCGGCGCCCTGTTTGCCCAACTGCCCACCAGCCTGACCCCGACCGAGGATCGGGGCGTGCTCTACGTCTTCGTCAAGGGGGCCGAGGGCACCAGCATAGAGCGGATGAAGCGCAACATGCAGCAGGTGGAGGCGGCCATCATGCCGCTGCTCGGCAAGGGGGTGGTGCAGGCCATGAGCTTCAGCACCCCGGCCTTCGGCCGCGGCGGCGATCAGACCGGCATGGCCATCATCCAGCTCACCGACTGGGCCGAGCGGGATGAGACCGCCACCGAGTTTGCCAAGTCCCTGAGCGGGCGGCTGGCCGGCATTCCGGACGTGATGATCCGTACCTTCCAGCCGGGCTTTCGCGGTGGCTCCACCGCGGCGGTGCAGTTCGTGCTGCAGGGCTCCGATTACGCCGAGCTCTATCAGCAGGGGTTGGCCCTGAAAGAGGCGGCAGCCCAGAGCGGTCTGATGGAGACGCCGGATCTCGACTATGCCGAGAAGACCCCGGAGCTGCAGGTGACCATAGAGCGGGATCGGGCCAACCAGCTCGGCATCCCGGTCTCCACCGTCGCGAGCTCCCTGCAGGCCCTGCTCGGCGGCATCAGCCAGACCACCTATGTGGACAGGGGGGAGGAGTACGACGTCTATCTGCGCGCCAACCAGCGCGACTTCAACGGCGTCTCCGACTTGAGCCGCATCTACCTCAAGGCGGCCAACGGCGAGATGGTGACCCTCTCGACCCTGGCCACCGTCAAGCAGGTGGCGAGCCCGCAGCGCCTCAACCACTACCAGCGCCAGAAGGCGGTGACCCTGACTGCGGATCTGGCGCCGGGCCACACCCTGGGTGAGGCGCTGGATTACCTCGACGGCTGGGCCAATGCCAACCTGCCAAACGGAATGACGGTGGATTATGCCGGCGAATCCAAGGACTATCGCGATAACCAGGGTGAGATGGTGATGGTGTTCGCTCTGGCCCTGCTGGTGGTCTATCTGGTGCTGGTGGCCCAGTTCGAGAGCATGCTGACCCCGGCGGTGGTGATGGTGACGGTGCCGCTCGGCATCTTCGGCGGCTTGCTCGGCCTCTGGCTGACGGGGCAGGAGATGAGCATCTACAGCCAGATCGGCATGATCATGCTGATCGGCATGGTGACCAAGAACGGCATCCTGATCGTCGAGTTCATCAACCAGCTGCGCCAGCGTGGCGAAGGGTTTGACGAGGCGATCGTCGCAGGCTCGGTGCGCCGCTTGCGCCCCATTCTGATGACCTCGCTCACCGCCATCATAGGGGCCGTGCCGCTGATGCTCTCCATGGGGGCAGGGTATGAAAGCCGGATGTCGGTGGGCACAGTGGTCTTCTTCGGTCTCTCTCTGGCGACCCTGGTGACCCTGCTGCTGGTGCCCGCCATCTACCATCTGCTGGCCAGACGGGCCGGCATGACTGGCGCGCGGGATCAACAGGTGGACGAGGCACTGGCCGCCAGCGAGGGCGCCTCGCAGCAGGACAAACCGGCCGCCTGATGCGGCCCCCCATATAGGGGCAGAGGCTGGCAAGCAAATGGCTGCGGGTTAATATGTAGCCAGTTTGATACTCGAGGTGAGTCATGTTGCCATCAGCCATTTATGAGCCGCTGCCCTTTGCCTACATGGGCAGCGGTTTGCTTTTGTTGGGGATTGCCGATCAGCCGGGGCTGTTGCTGGCCGGGTTGGCACTCTATCTGGCTGGTTCGCTGGCCTGGTTTCGGCGCGGCGCCTATCGCCGCCCAGACAAGCATCGGCTGATGCGAAAGCAGGGCTGGCCGCTGTGGCTCTACGAGAGCCGACCGTTTGCGCTGATCCTGCTGGGCCTGCTGATGTTGCGCCTGGCCACCCACCCGGTGTTCCTGGCGCCCGCCCTGGTCTGGTGCCTGCTGGGGGGTTATCAGCTGCTGCAGCGTCACTACAACCGTATCGTGCTGGCCCGCGCCCTGGCCTGAGCCGACCATTGACCCGCACTTTTCAGGCGAGCCCCGCTGGCTCGCCTTTTCCGCATCTATCGTAGGGGCAAAAAGCCGTCGCCCCCGCCTTGCTCTGCCGGTATAATGCGCGACCCGAATTGTTCCAGGTGGTCAAAATGCAGCCGGTTACCAACCTCTTCTCCTATCCCCGTTACTGGGCCGAGTGCTACGGCACGGCGCCCTTCCTGCCCATGTCCCGCGTGGAGATGGACAAGCTCGGCTGGGACAGCTGCGACATCGTGCTGGTGACAGGCGACGCCTACGTGGATCACCCGAGCTTCGGCATGGCGGTCATTGGCCGCATGCTCGAATCCCAGGGTTTTCGGGTCGGCATCATCGCCCAGCCGGACTGGTCATCGAAAGATGACTTCATGCGCCTGGGCAAGCCGAACCTCTTCTACGGGGTGACCGCGGGCAACATGGACTCCATGATCAACCGCTACACCGCCGACAAGAAACTGCGCCACGACGATGCCTATACCCCCGGTGATGTGGGCGGCAAGCGGCCGGACCGCGCCACCCTGGTCTACACCCAGCGCTGCAAAGAGGCCTATAAAGAGGTGCCGGTGGTCATCGGCGGCATCGAGGCGTCGCTGCGCCGTATCGCCCACTACGACTACTGGTCCGAGACCATCCGCCGCTCGATCCTCATCGACGCCAAGGCCGACATCCTCATCTACGGCAACGCCGAGCGGCCGCTGATCGAGGTGGCGCACCGCATCGCAGGCGGCGAGACCATCGACACCATGCAGGACATTCGCGGCACCGCCGTCATCCGCAAGGAGCCGCTGCCGGGCTGGCGCGGGGTGGATTCGAGCAAGCTCGACCAGATTGGCCGCATCGATCCCATCCCCAACCCCTATATGGAAGGGGCACCCTGCAGCGACGACGAGGGCACCGCGCCGGTGGAGCAGGAGGCCAAGCCCATCCTGGTGCAGCCCCCTAAGCAAAAACCCTGGGAGCTGACCTACGTCAAGCTGCCGGCGTTCGAGCGGGTGAAGGAGGACAAGGTGCTCTACGCCCATGCGTCGCGCATCCTGCACCACGAGACCAACCCGGGCTGCGCCCGCGCGCTCTCCCAGGCTCACGGCGATCGCATCATCTGGGTCAACCCGCCCGCCTTCCCGCTCGAAACCGACGAGATGGACGGGGTGTTCGGCCTGCCTTACCAGCGGGTGCCGCACCCGGCCTATGGCAACGAGAAGATCCCGGCCTACGACATGATCAAGACCTCGGTCAACATCATGCGCGGCTGCTTCGGCGGCTGCTCCTTCTGCTCCATCACCGAGCACGAGGGGCGCATCATCCAGAGCCGCTCGGAAGAGTCGATCTTGAAAGAAATCGAAGAGATCCGCGACAAGGTGCCGGGCTTTACCGGCGTCATCTCGGATCTGGGCGGCCCCACCGCCAACATGTACAAGCTCCGCTGCAAGAGCCCCAAGGCAGAGCAGACCTGTCGGCGCGCCTCCTGCGTCTGGCCGACCATCTGCCCGCACATGGACACGGACCACAGCCCGACCATCAACCTCTATCGCAAGGCGCGCGACCTCAAGGGCATCAAGAAGATCCTGATCGCCTCCGGGGTGCGTTACGACATCGCGGTGGAAGATCCGCGCTACATCAAGGAGCTGGCCAAGTACCACGTGGGCGGCTACCTCAAGATCGCGCCGGAACACACCGAGGAGGGCCCGCTCTCCAAGATGATGAAGCCGGGCATGGGCAGTTACTACAGCTTCAAGGAGCTGTTCGACAAGTATTCCAAAGAGGCGGGCAAGCAGCAGTACCTGATCCCCTACTTCATCTCCGCCCACCCGGGCACCACGGATGAAGACATGGTGAACATGGCGCTCTGGATCAAGTCCAACCGCTTCAAGCTCGATCAGGTGCAGAACTTCTACCCGTCGCCGCTCGCCAACGCCACCACCATGTATTACACCGAGAAAAACCCGCTCAACAAGGTGAGCCGCCAGGGCGGGGACGTGTTCGTGGTGAAAGGGGAGCGTCGCCGTCGCCTGCACAAGGCGCTGCTGCGCTACCACGATCCGGCCGGCTGGCCGATGATCCGCGAAGCCCTGCTGGAGATGGGCAAGGGCCACCTGATCGGCAACGGCCCCGACTGCCTGGTGCCGCCGGAAGGGCGTGGCGAAGCCAAGGCCGAACGCAGCCGCAGCAAGGGCTTGAAACCCGCGTTGACCCGCCACAGTGCCATCACCCACCAGCGCAGCAACGGGGCTGGCAACAAGGCCGCTCGCAGCGAGGCCGGTGCAGGCAATGCCCCGGCGGCCAGCCGAAATGGCGGCAAGACGGGCAATGGCAAACCGGTGGGGTCTCAGCTCCAGAAAGGCTCGGGCAACGGCAAGTCTGCCGCGCAGGGTGCTGGGCAGGGCACAAGTCAGGGTAAACCGGCAGGGCAGGGGAAACCCGTTCACAAAGGCAAGGCGCCGACCCGAGCAGGCTCCGCCAAGCCGGGTGCCAAACCCGCCGCTCAGGGCAGTAAGCCCGCGGCAAAAGGGAATGGCGCCAAGCGACCGGCTCGGTGATATTTGCTGATTAGCAGAGCGATTGAAATAAAAAGGCGACCGGATGGTCGCCTTTTTAAGAGAGTAATAATGGATACGCATATATTCAATATGCCAGTAATGTTATTGCTATGTTAGTAGGAGTAATAAAAATAGAGGTAAGGGGGGATTTTATATTCCTTCCCATCGTAGATTAGTGTGTCGACTCGTCGGTCTGTTTCAAATTCCTCATTAATACACTCCACGCTTCTTCCATTAAATTTATCGGTCGACTTGGTGTTAGTGGATATACTGGTCAGAAGAATATCCTTGTAACCAGAGGATGAGTCATTTTTTCGGACATGAAGCAATGATTTTCTGACGGCATATTCAGGACTGCATATCTGATTACTTTTTCCAAGCCGATAGTGGGAGTCAACAATCAATCCTTTTATAACCAAGGCAAGTGACCCATTATCTTTCGGCTGGAACAGGTTCAAGGTAGTAACAAGATGACTCTTTGTATCCCAGTTAATTCTTAAGCCGAACGCAAGATGTGAAGAGTTCAACTGATATGGTGCGGTATCAATAAACATGTCTCCATCGGAATAATCCTCATGTTCGAGGAGGTCGTGACGCACTGTTCTATATTTTATTCCCATATCATTGCTATCAATCACTACAATATCCAGGCTGGAGTACATCATTTGACCATGAGCGCGCAATGGAATAGCAATGATTACCATATTGTCATGCGCGGGCCATGTCTTGCACGTATAATTCTGAGTTGATCCCTGATACGTCTTTCCATCATGTACTATCTCGACATGGTCATTGAATTCTGCCGCTGCCAAAAGTGACCTCATGTATTGGTAACATGGGTCGGCAGATGCGTTGGCACTAGCAAAAATAAAGAATGAAAATAGCAACCTAAATGTCATGTCTCTTACCATTTAACCTATCTAAAAATAAAGTGGATATATAACTTACACCATAATGTTTACTTTTATTATCCCTGCTATATCCAATATTTATATATTAAATGCTATGAAATAATTAACCAAGGATAAATGGGCACTCAGCTTTTTGTTGCTGCGTTATCACGACCCAGCCAGCTGGCCGGTGATCCGCGAAGCCCTGCTGGAGATGGGTGAGGGCTACCTGATTGGCAACGGTCCCGACCCGCGCAGGCTGCTCTGCCAAGCCGGGTGCCAAACCCGCCACTCAGGGCGGCAAGTCTGCGGCGAAAGGGAATGGAGCCAAGCGACCGGTGAGGTGAGTTTTCCTGATTGGAAAGTGATAGAAAAAAAGGCGACCAGATGGTCGCCTTTTTATTTAAGGTTGTATTATATAATCATTCTTTCCATAGTAACGACCAACCCCATACACTTCATTATTAAGGTCTTTATCAATTTTGGAGGTCGTCATAATGAGCTGGTAACCACTTAACCCCGCTAAACTGGAAACAATCAATTTTTGTAAATTATGACTACGACCCTCATTAATATCGCCACATTCAAAATCCATAATAGAAAACCTTGGGTATCTACAACTGCTATCATGAATAGAAAATAAAAGTAATGCTAGATGTAATGCTGATTTTTTGACAACGTTAGAACTGTCAGAATAATTAACGCGTTCATTTAGTAGCCAGCGATCTTTTGCAAAATCTATTTCTGATGAGAGTTGAGTTGCAGTTTTGAACTTATCTTCATTACCTGAGTCGCCCTCTAATATTTTAGTAGATAGCTGAGATAGTCTAGAGTAAACAAGTTGTTTTCGTGTAATGTTACTTGCTTCAAGCTCATCTATTCTGGTCCGACAGTGTTCAATCTGCTTTGTGATATGTTCTCTTTTTTTCTTCAAGTCATCAACTTTCTTTGCAGACTCTATTTTTTCTTTTAGTAGATTGATTTCAATTAACTTTTCAGTTCTTTCTTCAATTAGTGATGTAATTAATAATTCTCGTTTGTTTGATACAAGACTTATTTCAAATAAACGATTGTGAAGTGCTTGCAAGATTTTATTTTTTGATAATAAATCAGATTCTAAACACTCAACATTGTCAGATAATGTAACTATGATCTTATCATTTTGCCGTTGTTGATATTGCAATTCGTTTAGTGTTTCAATATATTTCTCTTCAAGAGAATATAGCTTTTCATTCGACTTGCATAATGCACAGCCAGTTTCATTTTCTGCAGATGTTTGGATTGGAGCTAAGCAACAAGGGCAATATGCAAAAGATACTTCACCCAAGCTTATATATGTATCCTTGGATTCATGTAGTGCTTTTATTCTGTAGGTTAAATTTTTACCAAACAAAATACAATCTTGAATTTCAATTTTTAAAGATTGTAGGTCTATATTGGTGGAGTTTATTTCATATGTGAGGCTTTGTGTTTTTACTAAAATTTCATTTCGCTCTGTAGCGAGTTCATATTCATGATGATTCTCTAACAATTCTGTGGAATCCAATAGAGAGTCTTTCTTGTTATCAATAATTGTTAGTTCTTCATGCTTAATGGTTAATGATTCTTGAATGCTATCTACAGTTAAGCTGGCGTCCTCGCCAAGGAGGGAAAAATATGCTCTTAATTCTGCACTGCTATTATCAAAATCTCTCTCATGTTTTAATAGAGCTTGACGATATGAGTGTGTTTTTAGATCGTCAAGTCCAAGCAAAAATTCAGCTATTGCAATTCTTGTATTCTCATTGTCAGCTCGACTTTGCTCTTTCCTAAATATTCTATTTGAGTCTGATGATTGACTAAGATAGATTAGACGCATAATCTGATGCATTGTTAAGTTCTGATAATTATCAGATTTGAATTGCCCCCAATTAAATAACTCGAACATCATTTCTGAAAAACTTGATTTGTCGTCATTTCGTCTCGGGCCGTAATCTAACCACTCATCAGCATTTTTCATTGCATCATCATACAGCCCCTCATAGATTTTAATATGTGGAACTAGACCTGGCTCTATTGGTCTACTTATAGTAAATATTCGATTGTTAATAGTTATTTCAGCATTAACGGATGTACAAGTATCTGCTGGATACTTCCAATCATCCTTTTTTAATTCTCCACCTAAAACATAAAAAATCATATCAAGTATTGTAGATTTCCCTACAGAATGTTCTCCTCGGATAATATTTATTCCATCATGGAACTGTTCGTTATAAAGCCGTTTACCATCTTTTATGATAACTAGACGGTTCATTTTAAGATAGGCAGGGTTTTTAATCATAACGATATTCCATTAGATTTGTTCTGGCTTTTAGCCCTCGATTCCCTTTTATTTTCAACTTAGGGATTTCACTTGTAATTGTTATAAACTCAAAACTTTTTCTAAAAGCATCGCTTTCTAGAGTATCAATTAACTTAGATGGTAGCTTTTCCTCATGCAAGATCAAAAGGTCATCAGATAATGATAGAATTCCTTTTGAAAATAAATGAGCAAGAGTGTTTTTTCTTAAAAGTTTAAGTTCAAAGAAAATACGTCGAGGATTTTCAATTTGTTCATAATGAACGGTTGTATCACTTAATTTTTTTGCTAGCTTAGAGTTAGCACGTGGCCAGCCATTGATTTTATTCAGTTGTTCAGGAAACAAGTAATAGAAGTCCATGAAATTAATCTGGGATTCGTTTACTTTTATTTTACTCTTGTAAAGTAAGCTAATAATACGGTATGAACAATGGTTGGCATCTTTAAATGGGTGATAAATAATCATTGGCTAATCCAGCGTAAGTGACATTTACCAGTAAGGAAAAAGATCATCCCTCTTACTAAATCTATAGATATAGCAGCGCTAACCACAGACACTTCTTCATAAAGTGGCTCTACTATTTTCTCATATATGACTCTGTCAATTACCGCTGAGTGAGCTGGTATTTTAAATAACGGCTTAATATGATGTGAAAATGAAGAATTTATCTTGCTGAGACAATGGCAGTATATGATCTCTTCGGATATTGAAAATTGATGTTTTGTTACCCGTCTTGCAAATTTGTTTTCTAGGTATAAGGCGTCATCAAGAAGATCTAGTCTGTTTCCTTCCCTTAGCTTTTCTTCTAATCCTACAATTTTTCTGCCGGGCCTGTTGGTTAAATACTCTTCTAGTTCTTCAAGCATATAGCGATATTCTTGATCTGTTTCACATAACAGCTTGGAGCGCTCAAGTAGGTTTGCTAAAGCATTGCTTTTGGATCTTGTTTCATTAAAGCTAACATGTGTTCCAATGTTTAAGTCTCTACCTGCAGAATTACCCGTTATTTCCGTGTCATGAATGTGAACAGCGTCACTACTTCCCATTTTTAAACCCTTGCCCAATATTTAAGTCACCATTGGCTTCATTGTTAGATATAGTATTCCCACTCATA
Source organism: Aeromonas sp. 600276 (assembly GCF_049175815.1). Classification (NCBI taxonomy): domain Bacteria; kingdom Pseudomonadati; phylum Pseudomonadota; class Gammaproteobacteria; order Aeromonadales; family Aeromonadaceae; genus Aeromonas; species Aeromonas sp. 600276. The sequence goes on from NZ_JAAKVU010000002.1 coordinate 193,591, forward strand.
TCACCTTCAGTCGTTATTGTAATGTTTTTTGCTTTGTTGCCTGTGACTCGGTTGTTATTAAATCCTTGCTGATTATCTTTACTTGTTTTTCTATCTTTATTTACTGTGTATATAACAGTTATGATAACTGCATTCACTGAGGCAAGGAAAATAAGAAGAGATATAATCGGGTTGTTAGATATAAATTCAATTTTTTCAAAAAGAGGTTTTGTTAATAGCAAAATGAAAACTGAAACTATGCTAAGTGAGGCATTGTACTTCAGAGCATTTTTGAAAAAGTCTATGTTCATAAATCACACTCCATAGTTTATTTAAGATGTTTTTAATTTAGTAAATTAGATGCTTTGAACTAATGTGAACTGAATAAATAATGCCATGTTTTATATTTGGTGAGCATTAGCTATCTACAGTGCTCTATATCAGCCAATAAAAAACACGCTACCGCCCGTGGATTACAGCTTCCAATATGCTCCATTGACACACGCTGGCAGCAACCCATCGCAGCTCAACAGGTTCTGGATGGCTATGGTAAGCCAAACGAAGCTGCCTGTGTGAGCCTTAAAATGATGTAACCATCAGAATCTCATCGTTTTTTGAACTGGATCAGCAAATGGATTTGAAAGGGGCATATGTGACTATTTTCATTCCCTCAAAAGATGGTTGTCCTCATCAGGGGAGGCTTTGTTATCTTGCCGGGTAGATCGGCAGGGGCGATAGGGCCCCTTTACCTCACTCCAACAGGAGCAATCAGATGGCAATAAAAACGCGATCCCGCAGGGAGAAGGTGGGCAGCGGCCTTGGGCTGCTGCTCGGGATCATCGGCTTCAATCTGCTGGTGCCTTTTTTGTTTGAAAAGCAGGCGGGTTTTGATGGCAGCCAGATGCTCTGGGCCGCCGTGACGGCGCTGGTCTGCTCCGAGCTGGGGGCCAGAGTGGGCAAGTGGCTGGATTGCCGGGAGCAATCTTGACGGGATCTCCCCGAGTCATCCAGCAAACGGCTGTCACATTGCCATGGGGCAGCAAAGCGTTCCGCTTTATCGCCCCTTATTGCCACACCTCCTGCCCCTTGGCATTGAGCAAGGTGTGAAACAGATAGTGATCGTCCCGATCGTAATAGACGGTAATGGTGTGGCGCTGGCTGTAATCCGCCGCCACGCCGGCCACCGTCATGGGTATCAGGATCAGCTCCCCCAGCCCCATTGTCACGGCGCTCGCCGTGGCCTGGCCATTGCCGTCACCGCGCTTGTGGATCTTGCCGAGCACGGTAAAGCGATCGCAGCCCTGCACCTTATCCTCGGTCAGAAAGGTGGCCTGCTGGCAGAGCTGGGGCTCGCCCAGTTCGGCGCGAATGGTCGTGCGGGTCTCCCCCGACACCAGGGTATTGCGAAAGCGTCCCGAGTAGTGATCGAGGGCGGCGGCGCAGCCGCTTAGCAGCCAGATCAGCAGCAGCGGCGTGAGCCGTAAACAGGTGCGCTTCATGGGCGGGCCTTGTCATCTGCCAGGGCAGCATCGCCCCGCCGCTCAGGTTCGCTGCGATGCAAGAAGGTGGTCAGGGTATCGCGCGGCGGCGTGATGCCGCACTGCACCAGAATGCGCCCGATGGCCCCCCTGTGATAGCCGCCGTGGGTTACCAGGTGCAGCAGCATCTCGGCGCGGCTCATCTGCCCCTGGTCACCATCCGTGAACTGAAACCGGATCTGGGTATTGCACGCCTGCGGGCTCAGGGTCGCCACATACTCCACCAGCCAGTTATCCAGTGCCGTGACCGCGCCGTGCAGCGCCGCCAGGGTCGGCGTCTCGGGGGTATTGGTGGCGGTAAAACCGTGGGGCTTCCCCAGCAGGTTGGCCTTGAAGATGGTATCGACCACATGGATATGGTTGAAGATGCGCAGGGCCGTGTGGTGAGCCTCGCCATATTGCGTGGCATCCAGGGTGGCGAGGGCCGCCAGCAGTTCGTCATCGGCCCAGCGCTTGTAATGAAAAAGGGATTGCAGCGTCTCGTTGTTCATCGGTTCCTTGCCCTCATCTGCTCCTTGAAAGGTGGGCATGGTAGCCAAGAAGAGACCGATATGAAACCTGTTCTGCGGCGGTATCGACAGCAGGTCGGTTGCTGCCAGTACGCGGTCAGCCGGGCTCCATGAGCCTGCCAGCCTATGATCCGCTCTCTCTCTGGCTGGTGAAACATAAGCTGATCAATCAGTTACATATGGATGACCATAAGGCCGTCATCCCCGGACGTCCCTGAAGGACGGGGGAGCCAGAGACACTCGTCCGAAGCCAGTGCCGCCGCCAGGTTTGCAGGGCAGAGAGAGGTGGCAAAAGGGCGGCCAGATGCCCTGAAATATCTGGTTACACTCTTCCCGCCCTGTTGATTGAATAGTGATTGAATAACGAGGGGCTGGGTGTGAAGATGCGCGCCACTCGCGACACGAGCCTGCTCGGCGAGAGATATCAAAACAAGCGACAGCGGTGATGGCGGCGGCGAGCGTCGCGGTCAACACCGCGGCAAAACCGGGCCGGGATGGCCCGCCATCTGTGAGTTCAGACCCCATGAAAAAACTGTTTCTGTTGTTGCCCGCGCTGGCGCTGACGGCCTGTGCCGGCAGCATGACCTCTGTTGACAAGACCAGCCCGCAAGGGCGCAAAGTGGTGGTGGGCCAGTTCCCGCCCAAACCGGAGAACTTGTGCACCCTCAAGCACAACGAAGAGCTCCCGATGAACCTGCTGGAGCGCTATAGCAGCGCAGGACTGCTCAACTCCTATCTGAACAACAACCAGGAGAGCGTCAAGGTGGCCGACGAGAAGCAGGCCAACTATGTCCACGTCTATATTCCCGCCCGTAAAATGCTGTTCGGGGTGATCGACCTTAACTACAACGACAAGCCGCGGGTCACCTACTACGACTGCCAGTCCCTCAAAGGGCTGTCACGGGGCTGATCCTCGCAGGCCGATCCGGCGTGTAATGCAGGCAACAGATGCAGAAACAGGGGCGACCGGCGGGTCGCCCCTGTTGCTTTTGGCGCCGCCGATGGAGGGGAGAGGAGGGGAGTGCTACTCTGTCCGCCAGTTTGCATTGGCCGGTTGGCGCAGGCGCTCGCCAGCGCTGACCCTGCCCACACGAGCCTGATAAAACAAGGAGTTGTCATGCGCATTGCCCTCGTAGGTCTTGGTGATATCGCCCAGAAAGCCTATCTGCCGCTGCTGGCCAGTGACGAGCGAGTCACCCCGCTGCTCTGCACCCGCAATTCGGCGGTATTGGACAAGCTGGCCCGCCAGTACCGGATCGCCGAGCGCTTCACCGAGCTGGGTGACCTGCTGGCAAGCCGCCCCGATGGGGTGATGATCCACGCCGCCACCGCGGTGCACCTTGAGCTGGCCGCCCAGTGCCTGCGCGCCGGCATCCCCACCTTTGTCGACAAGCCGCTGTGCGACACTCTTGCCGGGGTAGAGAGCCTCGCCAATCTTGCCATCGCCAAGAACTGCCCGCTGTTTGTCGGCTTCAACCGCCGCTATCTGCCCGCCATGAGTGAAGCCCGCGGCCAGCCGCTCACCGAGCTCAACTGGCAAAAGCACCGCCACGCCCTGGCGGGGACGCCGCGCTCGTTTCTGTTCGACGACTTTATCCATGTGCTCGACAGCCTCTGTTACTACGGCGGCACACCTGATGGGGATCTGCATGCGGTGCTGCGACGCTGTACCCGCCAACCCGAGTTGCTGGCCGGGGTGAGCGTGGCCTGGCAGAGCGGGCAGGTAGCGGTGAGTGGCAGCATGAATCGCAGCGCTGGCATTACCGAGGAGCGCATCGATGCCTATGGCGACAACCTCTCATTGCATATCGAGAACTGCACCCGGGGCACGATGGCCCGCGATAAAACCGTGCAGACCCTGGCCCCCGACGACTGGCAGTCGGTGCTGGCGAGCCGGGGCTTTGTCGCCATGCTGGCTCACTGGTATCGGCAGATTGAGGCGGGGCGGGCCGACGGAGCGCTGATTGAGAGCTACCTGCACAGCCACCGGCTGGCAGAGCGACTGGTGGCCCTGGCAGGGGAGTGAAGGTGAGCGCCGCGCCGGTTTGCTCGGACCATGGACAGAGGGGCGGGCGAAAAAATCGCCGGACCACTGTATGAGATGGCGCATCCCTGCGCAGTCGGCAGGGGAGGGCACCTGCTGGGCGAGCCAAGCGCTGGCTTGTTTGCTATCTTGGCGAGCAGAAACGGCCTTCAGAGCAGCAGCGAGTCTATGAGCATTATTTTGGGGATAGATCCGGGTTCACGCATCACCGGTTACGGGGTCATTCGCATCGTGGCGGGCAAGGCGGAGTACCTGGGCTCGGGCTGCATCCGTACCGACCTGGGGGAGCTGCCGTCGCGCCTCAAGCAGGTCTATGACGGGGTGAGCGAGATCATCACCCAGTTCAAGCCGGACGAGTTCGCCATCGAACGGGTCTTTATGGCGCGTAATGCCGATTCCGCTTTGAAGCTGGGGCAGGCGCGCGGCAGCGCCATCGTGGCGGCGGTCAATGCCCTGCTGCCGGTGAGCGAATACTCGGCGACCCAGATCAAGCAGGCGGTGGTGGGCACCGGCGGCGCCGCCAAGGAGCAGGTGCAGCACATGGTGACCCACCTACTCAAGCTCTCGGCCACCCCGCAGGCGGATGCGGCGGATGCCCTCGGGGTGGCGCTCTGCCACTTCCATACCCGCCAGATCCTGATCAAGATGGCCGGACGCAGCACGGGATCGGTGCGCGGTCGCTACCGCTGAGCCGCGCATGCCGCCGTGATAGCGGCGCTATCGGGCAACCGGCCATGCACCGGCGGGTTGCTTCCTCTGGCAGCGGCGACTGTCGGTAGAAGCCTCAAAAGGGTCACTTTCTGTCGCACCTCCTCTCCACCGAGAAGGGCAGCCTGATCGGTCGCTAACGACAATCCTCTCAGTTAATCAACGGCTTGTGATGCATGTCACGTTTTTAGGCCTTCATCGCTTCCCTTCGCATGCCCGATCCTGACTCCCATAATATGCGCCGGCCGCGTGGTGCGGCCCGGTGAGCCCTGGGCTCCCGCTTCATCCATCATTGGGAGAGTCGAGAAGTGAAACCTTTTGCAGCTGAATTCATGGGCACCTTCTGGCTGGTGCTGGGGGGCTGCGGCAGCGCCGTGCTGGCTGCCGCCTTTCCGAACGTCGGCATCGGCCTGCTCGGCGTGGCGCTGGCCTTCGGTCTGACCGTGCTGACCATGGCTTACGCCATCGGCCATATCTCGGGCTGTCACCTGAACCCGGCCGTGACCATCGGGCTCTGGGCCGGCGGTCGTTTTCCGGCCTCCGGCGTGCTGCCCTACATGGTCGCTCAGGTGCTGGGCGGGATTGCTGCAGCGGCGGTGCTCTATGTGATTGCCAGCGGTCAGGCCGGTTTTGACCTGGCGGCGGGCTTTGCCTCCAACGGCTATGGCGAGCACTCCCCGGGCGGCTACAGCATGCTGGCGGCGCTGGTGTGCGAAGTGGTGATGACAGCTTTCTTCCTGTTCGTCATCATGGGCGCCACCGACAGCCGGGCCCCGGCCGGGTTTGCCCCCATCGCCATCGGCTTGTGCCTGACCCTCATTCACCTCATCAGCATTCCAGTGACCAATACCTCGGTCAACCCGGCGCGCAGCACGGGCGTGGCCTTCTTCGTGGGGGACTGGGCTCTGGGCCAGCTGTGGCTGTTCTGGGTTGCGCCCATCGTCGGTGCCATTTTGGGTGCATTGGCCTATCGCGCGATCGCGACCAAAGCCTGATCCGTCAGGGCAACAAAGTGTGGTATCGACACGCCCCCGGGCGTGTTTTTTCGTTTCTGGCGGGTACGAAAACGGGCCGCAAGGGCCCGCAGGGGTGTTTGGTCGTCGGCAAGAGAGGAGGGGCTTACAACCCCTTGGCGCTCAGCATGTCTTTGTAGCGCTGGCGCAGCAGTTGTACCCGCTCCACATAGGCGCGGGTTTCTGCGTAAGGGGGTATGCCCCCATGCTTTTGCACCGCGCCGGCACCGGCGTTGTAGGCCGCGGTGGCCAGTGCCACGTTGCCACCATACTGCTTGAGCAGCCCCGCCAGGTATTTCACCCCGCCGAAGATGTTCTGCTCCGCCAGCATGGCATTGCCCACCCCCAGCTCCCGCGCCGTGGCGGGCATCAGCTGGGTCAGTCCCATGGCTCCCTTGCGGGATACGGCGAGGGGGTTGAAGGCGGACTCGGCGTGGATCAGTGCCCGGATGAGGGCCGGCTCCACCTGATAGGCCTTGGCCGCCGCCTGGATGGTGCTGGCGTAGTCATAGAGAAACAGGCCGGTGGTATGCCAGTTGACCTTGGAGTCGGGGTCGCAGGCGTAGCAGTCGTTGAACAACAGCAGCTCGTAGCGGCCCTGATCCGGCATCACGTCCGAGTAGCGCACCACGCCGTTTTTCTGCACCGACTTGTAGACCTGGATCTGGCGGGTACCGGGCGGCAGCGGGGGGCTGGCCGGCTCGGGGGGTGGCAGCACCCCCGGAGTGCGCATGGTGACGGGGGGCGCCGCGGGGGGCGGGGCCGGCGGCTCGGCGGTGAGGATCACCACCTCGGCCGGGGCGGGTGTCTGGCTCCAGCCGGGCGGGGAGAACAGCGGGATCAATCCCATCAACATCCATGCTTTCAACGGCTTGCTCCTTCAGCCTCGTTAGCCTTGTTGAGTAAAGCATCACGGCGCGGGCAGAACAAGCCCGCACAGGTCGAGGTGTGGCCGCGGTTCACCATTTTGTGTGCGCAATAAAAAAGCGAGGCCGCCCAGTGGCGGCCTCGCGCGGCAGTGGCCGGTTTACTCCTGCAGCCAGAGCCGGGCGCTGCGGGCGGGAATGGCAACACGCACCCACTGGCTCTGCACGTTGACCACGGCGCTCTGGTCGAGCACGTCCCGGTAGTTGCGATACCAGTTCATCTCGAACTTGGCGGTATCGAGCCAGTACTCCTGCTCGTAGTCACACTTGTTGATGCCGACCAGCCCCTGCTTGCCGCGCTTGAACAGCACGAAACAGTCACCGCTGCCGACCAGCTGCATGGGCTGGCCCTGCACCGCGTTGTGGAAGCGGATCATCCCCTTGATGTCACTGCGCAGGTAGTAGTCCTGCCAGCGCAGCCCGTCCTTGGCCTGGGTCTCGCCGTGATCCGAATAGACCAGCGGCGAGCCGCCGTCGCGACCAAGCAGGTAGGCGTAGGCCAGCTTCTCGTCGGTCGGGTTCAGGATCTGGTAGCGAAAACCGTCGTTGGTGGGAATGTCGTGGGTGATGGCGAAGGTGACCGCCCGGCTGCCCGGCAGGGCCTGGCCATAGGCACCGGGATCCGCCAGCAGGTTCATGCTGCCACCATAGCCGAGCGCCCCGCGCAGGGAGGCGAACAGCGGGAAGTCATAGGCACCCTGGCCGCTGCTGTCGAGGTAGGGCTTGAGGAAGCGCTCGTAGTCGTTGCTGCCGGCGCCGCCGGTGGTGATCACCTCGCCGAACACGTGCATCCCCTGCTTTATCTCCGGGGTGAACACGGCGTTGATCTGGTAATCGCTCATGTGCTTGACCGCATCGACCCGAAAGCCCTTGATGCCCATCCCCTTGAGCGCCTTGAGGTAGGCCTGCTGCTGGCTCACCACCCAGTTGTTTGGGTCGAGATCCGGCAGCCCCTTGTCGCCCGCGCCGCCGCACAGCCGCCAAAACTGCACGTTGCCCGGATCGTTCCAGTCGCTGATGCACCCTTCCGGATGGAAGTCCTGGCCGGCCAGGAAGTTCTGGCCCAGATCGCCAAACAGCTTCTGGCGCTCGAAGTAGCCGGGGTTGGCGGCATAGCTTTGCAGCAGTTCGCTGCCGGGGTAGTTGAGATCGCTGCGCTTCCAGCTCTCGTTGGCCATGTGGTTGAGCACCACGTCCGCGTAGACAGCGATGCCCCGTGCCTGCATGGCGGCGATCAGCTGCTCGAGATCCTGCTTGTTGCCAAGGGGGGTATCGATGAGGCGCAGATCCTGGGGTTGGTAGCGTGCCCACCACTCGTTGCCCGATGACTTGAGGGGCGGCGAGATGAGCACCTGTTTGTAGCCGGCAGCCTTGATGAGATCGGCCTTGGCGGTGACTTCACTGTATTTCCAGTTGAAGGCGTGCAGTATGACGTCGGCGTGTGCCAAAGGAGCGATCAGCATGCCTGCGATCGCCCAGATTCCCGCTGTGTGTTTCATTATTGTCAGTCCTTTTATTGGGTGCCCTGATGGGCACCCAGAGCCTCACACCAGCCTGGCTGGCCAGCAATCGCCTGACGGTGATTTTGTGAGCACTTTCAAAGCGGACTGTGCGGATCTGTGACGGCTTGCAAAAAACCGCACAGATCTCATCATTACTGATTTTTCAATCACTTATCAGATTGTATTGCAACTCAGTCGACCCCGTTGTTGTAGAGCGGCTGCCAGGCACAGTAGCGCTGGCCATTGCGCTGGTTGTAGAGCCAGAAGCGGTTGCAGTTGTCGTCGTAGTTGCTGGCGCCGACGTTGACGGCATAGCTGCTCAGCTTCTGCCCCTGCAGGGACTGGAACACCCCGTTGTAGAGCAGGGAGAAGTGCAGGTGCGGGCCGGTGGAGGAGCCGCCCTCGCACAGGGCCTCGTTGCGGTTGCTGGCATAGGTGCCGATGGGGGTGTCGGCGGCCACGTAGTCGCCGCTGCGCACCGAGATCCCGCTCATGTGGTAGTAGTTGGTGGCCCAGCCATTGGGGGCGGTGACTCGCACCTGGCAGCGGGAGAAGACGGTGACGGTGCCGCTGTTGGCGGCGGTGACCGTGTAGGTGGCACCGCCCCAGCCCGGCCAGTCGTAGGAGACGTCGATGGAGGAGTAGGGGTAGCCGGAGCCGGTATGGGAGTGGGCGCCGTTGGCCTTCCAGCTGTAGCCCTGGCGCCAGGGCAGCTGGAACTGACCGCCGGCCAGCGGTGCCGCGGGCGCGGCCGCGCCGCCCCCGGGGGAGGTCATGGCGTCCTGGCCGAACAGGGTCCGCCACTGCTCACCGAGCTGCTGCTGCACTGGCGCGCTCAGCAGGCTGGCGAGGGCGGCCTGGTGCGCGGCTTGCGGCGCCAGGGCGGGGGCGCGGCGCGGGGTGAGCTGCAGCTGGACGCGGGCCTGGTAGAAGCGCTCGGAGAGCTGGCGCGCCATCAGCTCCAGCTGGTTGTCAAAGCCCCTGGCTTTCACCAGCTTGGCGAATGGTGCCGCCATGGCCTGTTCGGAGGGGGCCGAGATGAGCTGGCTGCTCGCCTCCATCAGGGCCAGCAGCAGCTGGGGGTTGAGGCTGGTGATGCCGCTCCAGTGCAGGATCACCTCCTCCTTGGGTAGCAGGTGAGGCGCCTGTTGCAGCAGGAAATCGTGCAGATCGAACGCCATGGCCGCCTCGCCGAACACGAAGTGGGCCTCATCCAGGGGGAGTGCCGGGGCTTGGCCGGCGGCAAGCTGCTGCGCCGTGAAGTGATAGGGGGCAAGCGGGACATGGATGTCGCCGGCCCAGCTGGCGGCGGGCAGCAGGGCCAGCAGCAACAGGGAGGGGATCGGTCTGGACATGATAGCTCCTTGGCAAAGTGGTGAGGTGTCGGTGTGGGGATGACCCCACGCAGGCAACAACAGCGCGATGCTATGCCAAGGCTTCACCATAGGGCGAAACGGTGAAGTTGCTATTCGAATGGGGCTTTTTGTGTAGGGCGCTGACGAGAATGACTTGTTAATAAATGTTTACATGATCTGTTTGTAGAGCCAAATCAGTGAGTTGCGGGTCATCAAATGGCGAGCTGCCGTAAAGGGTCAGGAGAAGGGACAAACAGTGTCTGCCTCTGGTTTGCCGTGCTAGGATTGCGGTTTGCCGCCGCGCCGGCAGCATGTTAAAAAGTATGCAACTTGGTGTGGTTATTGGCTTTTTTGTTACTAAAAGCCGTGATATCTTCATGCTGGTCGGATCTCTTCGACCAACAATCAATATGCGAGGATCTGGCCGGGTGGCCAGGGATGAAACGAGTGTGATAGGCAAACGGGCGATGGAACTCACGTTCGAAGAGTACTGCGATGCGGATCTCTCCCTGATCAGGGACTACTACGAAACCACTTTCTCCCACTATGTGCCGGATCTGGCCGAGCGGATCTTCGTGGTACGCGACGCCCACTGGCTGGTGGGGGCCGTGCGCCTGCGCGACGAGCAGGATTACTATCACCTCTGCGGCTTTCGCCTGCTGCCCCATTACCAGTCGCTGGGGCTGGGTTCTCGTCTGTTGCAGCACGCCTGCAGCGATCTGCTGGACAAGCCGGTGATCTGCCAGGCCTTGCCGTTCGAAAAGCCCTTCTATCTCAAGGCCGGCTTTGCCGACCTGCCCCTGCACGAGCTGGAGGGGCCGCTCTTCTCCCTTTATGACCAGCAGCGCGAACAGGGTTACCAGATCGAGCTGCTGGTGCGTCAGGCCAAGGCCCCGGTCTACAACTGAACTGTCACTGGGGCTTGGTCAGCAGGTGGATCTTGCCCGGTGACAGCTCCAGCCCCAGCAGATTCTCCTTCAGCCAGGCCTGATTCGGATCCTTGGCATCGAGCCGGTAGACCGGTTGGGTCTCCAGCCGCTTCTCCATGCTCTGCAGCAGCATGCCGAGCATGAAGCCGAACTTCTGCTGCGCCGCCTCAGGCTCCAGCTTGTACTCAATCAACTTCATGTTGTCGAGGAACAGGGCGCTCTGTGCCTTGTCGTAGCGTGGCCTCGCCTCGTAGGCCATGTTCAGCCGGGCGTCGTATTCGGTGTTGTCCGGCAGGGCGATCTTGAGCTTGCCCTTGCCGTAAACCCGGGCGGTGTCCGGGCTCTGACGCCCGATCTGCACGTCGCTCTGCTCGAGCTGCACATGGGCCTTGATGATGCCGGGCAGCTCCAGCTGTTTGTTCACTTGCACCTGGGATTGCAGGTACTGGTTTATCTGTTGCTCATTGATGTCATATGAGCCTTGACCTAGCATGGCCAGACTGAGCAGCATAGATGACAGGATCATGCTAACGACCTGATTGAATGGGTGTGTCTTACAGCATACCATCCTGCTTTCGTGGGATCTGCCCACCGCTTTCACCCCTGTGTAAAAGGAGTTCTCGTGATCAACGGTCTGGAGCACGACATCCAACTGCTGTTTTCCCAGTTCCTGGGCTGGTTGCTGCTGCTGTTTCACACCGTGATCGTGGCGGGGGTCTCATTGCGGGTGGTGATGAAGCGACGCCCCATTGGGGTCTCGCTCGCCTGGCTCGCCCTCATCTATGCCATCCCGTTTGCCGGGGTCGGCTTCTACGTGCTGTTTGGCGAAATTCGCCTCGGCCGGCGGCGCGCCGAGCGGGCCCAGGCCATGTACCGCCCTTACGCCATCTGGATCCGCCAGCTGGCCCGCCTCTTCCCTCAGCACTGCTGCGAGGTGGGGGAGAAGGCCCAGCCGCTGCACGATCTGATCCAGGGGCGGTTGGCCATGCCCATGCTCTCCGGCAACCGGATGACGCTGCTCAGCAAGCCGGAAGCCATCCTGCGCGAGATAGTGCGCGACATCCGCCAATCCTCCCAGTCCTGCTACCTGGAGTTCTATATCTGGCACCCGGGCGGCGACACCGACGAGGTGTGTGAAGCCTTGATGGAAGTGGCGGCGCGCGGCGTGGATTGTCGCTTGCTGCTCGATTCCATGGGCAGCAAGACCTTCTTCCGCTCGCCCTGGCCTAAGAAGCTGCGCAAGGCGGGGGTCAAGCTGGTGGAGGTGCTGCCGGTCGGGGCCTGGCGCATCCCGTTCCAGCGCCAGGATTTGCGCATGCATCGCAAGCTGGTGGTGATCGACGACCGGGTCGGTTACACCGGCTCCATGAACATGGTGGATCCCCGCTTCTTCAAGCAGAACGCCGGGGTCGGCCAGTGGGTCGACATCATGATCCGGGTACAGGGCCCCATGGTGCCGCTGATGTGGTCCATCTTCGTCTGGGACTGGGAGATGGAGACCGGCGAGCGGCTGCTCGACAGCCTGCAGCACGAGCCGGAGGCCTGGCCCCAGAGCAACTACCGGGCCCAGCTCATCCCGTCCGGCCCCTTCGTCGGCGGCGACTGCATCCAGCAGAGCCTGCTGCTGGCCATCTACCAGGCCCGCCACCATCTGGTGCTGACTACGCCCTACTTCGTGCCGGACGATCCGCTGGCGGCGGCGCTCTCCTCGGCGGCGGCCCGCGGCGTGCAGGTGCAGCTGGTGCTGCCGGCGCGCAACGACTCCATCATGGCCAATTACGCCTGCAATGCCTTCATGGAGGAGTTGCTGGAGGCGGGGGTAGAGATCTACCGCTACGACGCCGGCCTGCTGCACACCAAGAGCGTGCTGGTGGATGACGACTTCGCCCTGGTGGGGACGGTCAACCTGGATCGGCGCAGTCTCTGGCTCAACTTCGAGGTGACCCTGCTCATCGACAATCCGGTGTTCGTCGCCGAGATGACCCAGCTGGTGCAGGGCTACATGGTGGAGGCGACGCCCATGTCGCTGGCCAAGTGGCGGGCACGCCCCTGGTACAAGAAGGCAATGGAGAACATGTTCTATCTGTTCAGCCCCTTGTTGTGACATCACTTAATTGTGGCCGGCGCCGAATTGCGCTTGCCTCCCCCCGAACTTGCCCCGTAGAGTGCGGCAATCACTCCCTGGAGAACGGAATAAAGATGAAGAAGCGAGTAGCGCTGGCCGTCACGGCGGCCTTGGTGGTGGGTGGGCTGGGTGCCTGCTGGTACACGGGCAACGCGTTCGACCGCATCATGGCCGAGCAGATCGCCAAGGTGAAGCAGGAGAGCGGCATCGAGTTGAGCTGGCAGCCGGGTTCGAGCAACCTGTTCACCCGCGACGGCGTACTGAAGATGGTGATCACCCCGCAGACCCTGGCCAGTCTGGATGGTCAGCTGGAGGGGAGCGAGCCGGTCGAGGTGCAGTTCATCGCCGACAGCCGCATCCTGCCGCTCTACATCAAGAGCAACATGCTGCTCGACACCAGGCAAGGTTCGCTGGCGCCCGTGTTCAGCGCCTTCAAGATGGAGCAGTGGCAGTTTGGTATCGAGTCGGTCAGCAGCCTGTGGACTTCCAGCAACAGCAGCCGCTTCTGGGCCAACGAGTTCAAGGTCAAGCAGGGGCTCGACGAGTTCAGCTTCCTGCCGATGAAGGGTGACTATCACGGTGATCTGGAAGGCAATGGCCACCTCACCTTCCACTGGCAGGGCATGACCCTGCACGAAGAGCAGAACAAGATGGACATGGTGCTGGCCGAGCTCAAGGGCAGCGCCGACATGGCCGAGATCCGCGGGATCTGGCTCTCTCCCCGCAGCGACATGACCCTCTCCGCGCTGTCGGTGCAGCTGCCGGACAACGTCAAGTTCTCCCTGCAGGGGCTGACCTCCGAGACCCAGCTGGCTGGGGATGATGCCCAGACCCTCTCCAGCAGCTACCAGATGAAGGTGGATACCCTCAATCTGGAGAACGAGGCCGACAACCTGGCGCTGACCCAGAGCAAGCTGGCCCTCAATCTGAAGGGGCTGGATCTGGAAGGCTATCAGGCGCTGCAGGCCTCCAGCGGCCAGGGCGTGGAAGAGGAAGCGATCCAGCAGGCGCTGGACAAGATGCTCAAGCGTGGTGCCACGCTGGAGCTGGTGGACTTGAGCTCTCACCTCAACGGCGAGCCGGTGGCCATGAAGGGCGACATCAAGCTGGCGGGCACCTCGCTCGAGCAGCTGTTCAACAGCGAAGAGGGGATGCACGCCCTCTCCGGCCTGCTGCACGCCAACCTGAGCGGCAAGCTGGGCAAGGCGGTGCCGCAGCTGGCACCCATGCTGGACCAGTTCGCCGCCATGGGGTATCTCAAGGCGGACAAGGAGCAGCTGACGGCCGAGATCAAGCTCGACAAGGGCGCCATGACCATCAACGATCTGCCGCTCTGATTGACGTCGCGTCAGTGCACATGGAACAAAGGCTCCCGCGGGAGCCTTTGTCGTTTTCAGTGGCTGGAGTTACTTGAACACCACCGTCTTGTTGCCGTAGACGAACACCCGCTCGTTCAGCACCAGCTCCAGCGCCCGGCTCAGCACGGACTTCTCCACGTCGCGGCCGGCCTTGGCCATGTCGTCGGCACTGAAGGTGTGATCGACGTGGATCACGTCCTGCTCGACGATGGGGCCCTCATCCAGATCGTCGGTGACGAAGTGGGCGGTGGCACCGATCAGCTTGACCCCGCGATCGAAGGCCTGGCGATAGGGGCGGGCACCGATGAAGGCGGGCAGGAAGGAGTGGTGGATGTTGATGATCTTGCGTGGATAGGCCTCGACGAAACTCGGGGTCAGCACCCGCATGTACTTGGCCAGCACCACGTAGTCGGGCTGGTAGCCGTCGATGATGGCGCGTACCTGCTCTTCATGCTCGGTGCGGCTCAGATCCTCGTGACTGACGGTGTGGAACGGAATGTCGAACTTGCCGGTCAACTCGGCGAGGGTGTCGTAGTTGCCGATCACCGCGACGATGTCCATGTCCAGCGCACCGGCGTAGTTCTTCATCAGGATGTCGCCGAGGCAGTGGGTCTCTTTGGTCACCAGGATGACGATGCGCTTCTTGCCGGCCTTGACCAGCCGGCGCTGGGCACCGGCGGGCAGGGCATCATCGAGGTCGGCCAGCAGAGTCTCGTCGTTGAAACGCCCCTCCAGCTCGGTGCGCATGAAGAAGCGGCCGTTTTCGTGATCCACGAACTCGTCGTTCTTGTTGATGTTGAGCTGGTGCTTGTAGCAGATGTTGGTGATCTTGGCGATGAGGCCCTTGGCGTCCGGGCAGTCCGTCAGCAGTATTTTCTTTTCCATCTCTGTCATGATTCCGTTGGTGTTGTTGGCGCCTGAGTCTGCGCAGGCCGCGCGTTTTTTCTGGCACTATGCCACAAACAAAATCAGAAAGGACAGCGCGCCGTGCATCCGGGCGATCCGTGACCCGGAGCAGGCATGCTATTCATCCTTGATGGGTTTTATGCTGGTATCCGGCGCCGTTTTTCTTTAGGCTGTCTGCGCTTATTCTCAGGGCGGGGTGAAATTCCCCACCGGCGGTATCCCGATCTGACTCGGGGAGCCCGCGAGCGCCCGACCCGGTATTGCACCGGGACGGGGTCAGCAGATCCGGTGAGATGCCGGAGCCGACGGTCACAGTCCGGATGAAAGAGGATAAGACAGACTATTGCAGGCAAGCCCCCCGCGGGCCGGCCGCTGCATGCCTATCTCTGTCTGCCTTTCCATGCCCTGATTCTGGTCCTTGTCTTGTTTAGGAGTCTTACCATGAATCAGTCTCTTCTCAGTGAATTTGGTGATCCCATTGCCCGTGTCGAAGCGGCGCTGGCAGCCCTGCGTGCCGGTCGCGGCGTGCTGGTGGCCGACGATGAAGATCGGGAGAACGAAGGGGATCTCATCTTCGCCGCCGAATCCATGACCAATGAACAGATGGCCATGATGATCCGCGAGTGCTCCGGCATCGTCTGCCTCTGCCTGACCGACGAGCGGGTACGCCAGCTCGAACTGCCGATGATGGTGGAGGCCAACTCCAGCCACTATCAGACCGCCTTCACCGTGACCATCGAGGCGGCGCAGGGGGTGACCACCGGCGTCTCGGCGGCCGATCGCATCACCACCATCCGGGCCGCCATCGCCGACGGTGCCAGACCCTCCGACCTGCACCGCCCGGGCCACGTCTTCCCGCTGCGGGCCCGCACTGGCGGGGTGTTGACCCGCCGCGGCCACACCGAAGCCACGGTCGATCTGATGCAGCTCGCCGGGCTCAAACCCTTCGGTGTGTTGTGCGAATTGACCAAGGAAGATGGCTCCATGGCCCGCTTGCCGGATCTGGTGGCATTTGGCCGCCGCCATGACATGCCGGTGCTGACCATCGAGGATCTGGTGCAATATCGTCAGTTGCTGTCAGAACGTTCAGCCTGAGCCTCATACGAAATTGTAATAAGCACAAAATTTGGTTACGCTTTGTGCGAACCTCATCCAGTGACCCTTATTTTTGACTGAACTTTGCACAAAAAGTGTACGTTTAAAAAAAAATGAGGGTTTTAATGCATTTATCTGTGATGGGGCCTATCCAAACTATGATTTTTTTGTGCCATAATCACGCCGCTTGCTAAACGTCTGGCGAGTTAAAGGGAGCTTTTAAAATGAAAAAAATGTTGTTGGTAGGTGTTGTTGGTCTGTCCGCTCTGCTGGGCGGTTGTGCAAACACCAGCGAACTGGAAACTTCCGTTCAGAATCTGTCTAACAAAGTTGACCAACTGGCTCAAGATGTTAGCGCTGTTCGTGCTGATCAGTCCAAGATCGCTGCTGATGTTGCAGAAGCCAAGCAAGAAGCTATGCGTGCTAACCAGCGCATCGACAACATGGCTACTTCCTACAAGAAGTAATCCATGCGAAAAAAATGGCGCAGTTATGCGCCATTTTTTTTTGCCTGAAATTCATCAAATTCCCGCATTTTCCTCGCTGATCCCCGCCTGACAAGGCAATGCCGATCGCTCGGCATCACCCCGTTGCTCATCTTCGTTTCAAGTCAGTAGAGCAGGCTGTAGAGCTTGCGACGGTAACCCTGCGCTGCCGGGTTGGATCCCATGGTGGTCAGGATGTCGAGATAGGTCTTCTTGGCATCGCCGAAGGCGAGATCCCGCTTGAGGATGGTGAACAGCAGCGCCAGCGCCTCTTCCTGGCGGCCGGCCTGGCTGTATTGCACCGCCAGCTCCTGGGCCAGGGCAAAGTTGTCAGGCTCCTGTTGGTGACGGGCTTCCAGCGCCCGCAGCTCCGGGCTGTCCGCGGCCTGTTGGGCCAGCGCCAGACGGGAGACAAGCGTCTGGTAGTGGTCATCCTGGGCGATCATCGGGATCTTGCCGAGCAGCTCCTGAGCCTCATCAAGCAGATTGAGATCGAGTGCCGCCTGGGTCAACCACAGACTGATGTCGTGGCGATCCGGCGCCAGCTGATGGGCCTTGCCGAAGTGGCCATAGGCCATGCTCGTCTGGCCGTCCGCCAGTGCCTGTTGCCCCTGTTCGAGCAGCAGCTCCTCCTCCTTGGGGGCGAAGGCGGCGAAATAGCCGCGCAGGGTGGCCTCGTCCTGCGGGCCTTCCAGAATGGCTTGCTCGTCAGGGCGGCCCTGATGGAACAGCACCAGCGCCGGCAGGGCGCGCAGACCGAGCTGACCGGCCAGCGGTTGCAGCTGCGGATCGTTCATGTCGACCTTGGCCAGGGTCACCTGGGGATTGGCCGGGCCGACCAGCGCCTCCACCTGCGGGGTCATGGCCTGACACTCCGGCATCTGGGGGGCGTGGAAATAGATGACGATCGGCTTTTTCATGGAAGCATCGATCAGGGCGGCTTGGAAATTCTGGGGATTGATGTCGACGATCATGAGGCTGACTCTTGGAAAATGGTGTGAGTTAACATGGGGTTGAATGGGCTGGAATTCAAGTTGCCATCGAGCAGCCAGCCATTGACGGTCAGGGTCGGCGCGGCCAGGCTGAGCCAACCCTGGCCGACGGCCCAATCCTGCATCCGGTAATCCTGCTCATCGAGCTGGTTGTCGAGCCGCCACGCTTCCTCTGGCACGAAGCGTACCTTGTCGAGGCCAGCGGCGATGCCGGCTCCATGGGCTTTCAGCACCGCCTCCTTGCGCGACCAGAGCCGATAGAAGGCCGACTCTTGCTCCGCTTCGGGCAGGGCGAGCAGCCACTCATACTCACTGCGTGCATAAAAGCGGCGCGCCAGCGGCAGAGTCTGGCGGCGGCGCTGACCCATCTCGATGTCGACCCCGAGCGGGCCGGCGGCGCAGAGGGCGATCACCAGCCAACCCCCGCTGTGACTGAGGTTGAACTGCCAGCGTCCGTCGCCCAGCACAGGTTTGCCGTGCGGGTTGCTGGCAAATTGCAGTGCATCGGGGTTGCACTGCAGCCGCTCGGCCAGCAGCCGTCGCAGCAGCCCGCGGCTGAGCAGGTACTCCTGGCGGCGCAGCGGCTGGCCAATCGCCTGCCATGCCTGCCGTTCGGCGGGGGAGAGCAGGGTTTGCAGCAGAGTCAGCTGCTCGGCGTCGACCTTTGCCGGTTTTAACAAATAGAGATCCACGGAGATCATAATTTTTCACTTTAAAAGAGCGGCGAAACAGCGATAAAAGTCAGTTTAATCCGGTCAGGACGGCCTCTTTCGAGATTGTATATTGTTTGGCCACGATCACATTAATCAGGAAAAATAATGCATTTCCTTGCAGAAATGTGAGGTCGATAGGGATTTTCGCTTGCCTCGATAGAATTCTTGGATATAGTCGGGTGCTGTTGCCTTATAAATTGCCCGTTCGGGCCGTATTTTAACAAGTTTTACTATTTTGCGGGGATAAAGGATTGCGCCACCTGATGCTACTGCTGGTCGCGCTCGGAATGGTGGGTTGTGCCTCGGCACCCCAGCCCGAGGTCGCGAGCAAGATCGAAGTTTCCATGATGGAACCCGTAATTGAACCGGAAGCTTCACAAACCCCAGATGTAAACGAAATCCTGACTGTATACAAAGAGTGGCGCGGCGTTCCTTACCGCATGGGAGGCAGCAGCCAGCGTGGCATCGATTGTTCCGCTTTTGCCCGTGAAGTGTTCCGCAACGCCGTCGGCATCGAACTTCCCCGTGATACCCGCTCCCAGGTTCATGAAGGCACCCGAGTTTCCAAGCAGGATTTGGTCGAAGGGGATTTGGTCTTCTTCAAAATCAATCGCCGCCTCAATCACGTCGGCATCTATGTGGGCAATGGCGAGTTCATCCACGCCTCCACCCGGGCTGGGGTAACCCGTTCCAAGCTCGACAGCTCTTACTGGCGCAGCAAGTTCTGGCAGGCACGCCGGATTGACATCTGAGTCAGGCTGGACAAACGGCTCGCAGTACGGACTGTTTTTCCAACCTCACTTGAACCGGGCTCCCGCAGCCCGGTTTTTTATGGCCGCGATTTAGACTTTCGGGTGCCGAATCACTATAGTGTGGGCCCGTTTTTTCCCCGGCAGGCCCAGCATGAAGACCCGTTCAGACCATAAATCCGGATTGCACCCGCGCAATCGCCATCAGGCTCCCTACGACTTTGCCGCGCTCTGCCTGCGCACTCCCGAGCTGCAGCCCTTCGTCTTCGTCAATCCCTACGGCGCCAGCACCATCGACTTTGCCGACCCCGCCGCCGTCAAGGCGCTGAACAAGGCCCTGCTGGCGCTGCATTACGGCATCCAGCACTGGGATCTGCCGGCCGGCTATCTCTGTCCGCCCATTCCCGGGCGGGTGGACTATCTGCACAGAGTGGCCGACCTGCTGGCCGAGAGCGCGGGCAAGGTGCCGACCGGCAAGGGCGTGCGGGTGCTGGATATCGGGGTGGGGGCGAACTGCATCTACCCCCTGCTGGGCGCCCGCGAATATGGCTGGCGCTTCGTCGGCTCCGACATCGATCCGGTGTCGGTCAAGGCTGCCTCTCTGCTGGCCAACAGCAACGGGCTGGGCAGCCAGATCGAGTGCCGCCTGCAGGGCAGGGCCGGCGACATCTTTCAGGGCATAGTGGCGCCGCGCGAGCGTTTTGCGCTGACCCTCTGCAACCCTCCCTTTCACGCATCGCTGGCGGAGGCGAGCAAGGGAACGGAGCGCAAGCTGCGCAATCTGGGCAAGGAGGTCAAGGACAAGCCGGTGCTCAACTTCGGCGGCCAGAAGGCCGAGCTCTGGTGCGAAGGGGGAGAGGCTGCCTTCCTGGCCGCGATGATCAACCAGAGCCTGGCCTTTGCCGAACAGTGCCTCTGGTTCAGCTCGCTGGTATCGAAAAAGGAGAATCTGCCGGCGGCGAAGAAGGCGCTGACCCGGGTCGGTGCTCGTCAGGTGCGGGTGCTCGAGATGGCGCAGGGCAACAAGGTGAGCCGGGTGCTGGCCTGGACCTTCTTCGATGAGGCAGGGTGCCGCGAGTGGTGGTCTGCAGCGCGCTGATCTCCACACAGGCCCATGACGGGCCTTTTTCATCTCAATGCCAACATGATCGGATAAAAAACAGGCAATCGTTTTCTTCGTTGGTTCATCATGCTGTTATGTAGCTATCCTGTAGTGATTTTTGCCTTGGTACAGCTGTACGCCGAGATTTTTTTGCACTTTCAGCTGTAACTTTAATAAAATAGGACTGGTTAGACCTCTTTACAGGCTTTGAATCGAATAGGGATCGGTACATGAAAGTTGTCGATTTTCTGAAGCGCAAGCGCGAAATTCTGGCGCAGCACCCCTTTGAGCTCAAGGATTGGCTCTCCCCGGCTATCCGCGACTACTGGCGTGAGTTTCAGCAAAAGGCACACCTCCACCCTCTGCTGGGGCGAGTGCTGGATTTGCAGAGCGACAGCCAGTCCATGCTGCAGCAGCAGGGCGCGGCCCAGGCCGTCAACGGCCAGCCCGTGCCACCGCAAGAGTCGATCATCGAACTCGACGGTGAGGCGGCGACCCTGTTTGCCACCTTGCAGGCGCGCATCGGTGAAGAGACCCACGTGGGCGAATGGCTGCATGTCAGCCAGCAGATGATCGATCAGTTTGCCGCCGTGACCGGGGATCATCAGTGGATCCACACCAACCCCGAGCGTGCCGCCGCCGAGTCGCCGTTCAAGACCACCATCGCTCACGGCTTCCTGACCCTGGCCCTGCTGCCGCAGCTGACCGGCTCGGTGGACGAGGCCAATCCGGAGTTTCCGACCGCCCGCATGGTGGTGAACTTCGGTCTGGATCAGGTTCGTTTCCCGTACCCCATCAAGGTGGACAGCAACATCCGCGCGCGCACCAAGCTGGCTCGGGTTACCCCCATCAAGGGCGGGTTGGAGCTGCTCAAGGAGATCAAGGTGGAGATCGAGGGTGTACGCCGCCCCGGCTGCGTCATCGAGTCTGTCACCCGACTCTACTTCTAGGCCGCGGCTCACCCCCAGCCTTGCAAAAAATCAGGCCCACCTAGGTGGGCCTGATTTTTTTGTGGCTGCTGGGTCATCTGTGATCGGCCTGGCTCAGAAACTGGCTCCCAGAGTGAGCAGGTGGCGCCACTCCTTGCTGCTTTTGAGCTCGAAGCCCGGCAAGTGGATACGATAGTCTTGCCAGTCGAGCTCGCTCGACCAGGAGAGGCGCAGGTGATCGTTGAAGTAGTAGCGTACTCCCAAGTTGCCTTGCACGGTCTGCTCCCGGGTGATGTAGGGTGAGGGCTGGTCCAGATAGCGCTTGTAGCCGCCCTTGCTGAACAACTCCAGCTTCTCCGACCAGAGGTCGACGGGTTGACGATAGTCCCAGCCAAGGCCCAGCAGGGGATAGTTGATGATCCTGTCGTTGAACAGGCTGATGATGAAGAGGGTGTTGAGGTCATCCGGCCTGGTGTATGAGCGCTCCAGCCCGGCCTGGCCGATCAGCTCCAGTCGCCGCCGCTTGTCGTTCCAGAACCGGTAGCCAGGGCCAGAGGAGTAGGCAAGGCTCATGTAGTCGGCTTCCAGCATGCGATATTCGAAGTCGACGGCTGAGCGCAGAAACCAGTTTTGGTCGAAGAAAAAGTCCAACATGGGTTGGAGCCGGTACTCATGGCTGTTGGTGACGTTGTTGGCGGTCTCGTAGATGTACTCCCCGTCCAACGTATAACGCCAGTCGAGGTTGGCCACCTCGGTGGATGCCTTCAGGTTGACGTTATTGGTCTTCTTGTCGTTGTGCTTGAGCTTGACGTTCAGATCGCCGCTGCCGCTCCACAGCCAAGCCTTCTTATCATCCGGCGTCAGGGCCAGCAGGGTAATGCCGCTCTTGACGGTCGGTTTCGGCTTGTCCTGCTTCTCGATGCGCCAGCGCTTGACCGCCTCGCGTTTGACGGTGACGGGCTCGCTGTAAGGGAGCGCGATGCGCACCTCCTCGTCACCTATCTCCTCTATGGTGCCGGTCAGCCGGTCACCGTTGTCCATCCAGAGGATGTCGGCCAGAGCCGCCGGGCTCAGCAGCAGGGCAAACAGGCAAAAAACGCGGTAGCTCATGAAGATCCTCGTGAACATGGTTGGCTATCAGCCGCTGACGGGACGGGGGATGCCGTTCTTGCTGTTGAGCGCGCTGGCGGCCTTGTCACCGTCGACTTCCGGCCTGGCGATGAAGGCCTGCGCCTCGGCGGAGAGGATCAGCGGGGCGCCCTGCTCCAGCTCCAGCTCGGTGCGGGAGAGGGGAGAGTGAACCTCCAGCCAGTGGCGGCCATCGGGCTCGATGGCGGTCTTGACCGGCTGGTTGATCACCCGCACCTGAGTGCCGACGGGGACAATCTTGAACAGGGCCTCGATGTCGTCAGGGCGCAGTCGAATGCAGCCGGCACTGACCCGCAGGCCGACGCCGAAATCCTTGTTGGTGCCGTGGATGAGATAGTCCCGCTTGCCATAGCCAAGGCGCATGGCGAACTTGCCGAGGGGGTTGTCGGGGCCGGGCGGCACGACCGCCGGCAGGGTGATCCCTTTTTGTTCCAGCCAGGATTTGCGCACCATGGGGCCAGGCACCCAGGTCGGATTGGGGTTCTTGGCAATGATGGTAGTGGTCATTTCGGGGGTCTCCCGACCTATGTCACCGATGCCGATGGGCAGCACCATCACCTCGTTTTTGCCCTTGGGGAAATAGTAGAGGCGCAGCTCCGGCAGATTGATCACTATGCCTTCGCGGGGCACGTCAGGCAGCAACATCTGGGTCGGCAGGGTCAGCCGGGTGCCCGGCTTGGGCAAATAGGGGTCGACTCCCGGATTGGCTTCCAGCAGCGCCAAAAAACCAATCTGGGTGTGCTTGCCGATGAGCTCGAGATGTTCATCTGGCTGGACTATGTAGTCCTCGAGCTCGCCGATCAGGCGGCTGCCTGCCGGGGGCAGCGGATAGGTGGTAGCCAGGGCCGGAGCCGTCAGCAGGCTGGCGGTCAGTGCCAGCAATGAGAGGGTTCGTGCGATGAACATGTACTTCCTGTCTGATTGGATAAGGGGCCGCGCCGCGACCTCCCGGAGGAAAAAGGGGGAAATTGTCAGTCAAAAGCGCGCCGATTGCCAGCCTGGCCGGCAAGGGCTACAGCCGGGTCCCTGCACGACAATCCGTCATGTTGACCCTGTCTTGCCTGTTTTTAATGCAAAGCCAAGCCATCTGCAATGAGCAGAGGAACGCTGACGGGAGAGGGGATGGCGGTTCAGCGCCATCGAATGCACGGGACGCAATGCTGGGGGCTGATCGCCCAGGATTGAGTACCAATACCGGGAACGACAAGCTCGGACGCCTGCTTGCCAGACATGCACTCACTTGCTGGTTTTGTGTGCAGTCGTTTGATCTTTAAAGAGATTCAAGTTGATTTCCAGAGGCGGCTCCGGTAACAATGAAGCCCCGTGGAGAGATGCCGGAGTGGCCGAACGGGATTGACTCGAAATCAATTGTGGCAGCAATGCCACCCAGGGTTCGAATCCCTGTCTCTCCGCCATCTTCAAGGCCCAACCTGTCTGACAGGTTGGGCCTTTCTCTTTTGCAACGCTTGCCGGCTTGTTACCAGGCAGGGCGTGTCAGGGCTGGCATGCCGGCGCGCTGGTGGCAGGGGCAGAGCGCCACTGCCAGGGTCTTGTCACGGCGTTACATGCTGGAGAAGACATTCATGATCACCCCGCCCGAGATGATCAGCGCCATCGCCAGAATGGCGGGCAGATCCGGCTTTTGCTTGTAGAGCAGCATCGAGCAGATGGTGACCCCGACGATGCCGAAGCCGCACCAGAGCGAATAGGCCACCCCGACCGGAATGGTGCTCATGGCACGGGTGAGGGCGAAGTAGCACAGGCTGTAGGCGCAGACGACCAGTATGGATGGCCCCAGTCTGCTGAAACCGTTGGTCTTCTTGATCATCGAGGTGCCGGTGATTTCAGAGCCGATAGAGAGCGCCAGCCATAAGAATCCGAAATTAAACATGGGTCATTCCTTTTGCGTCAGTTGGCGATGTTGTTGTTCATGGGGGGAGTGAGGGGCTCGGCGGAGGCATCGCTGCCCTCTTCGCTGCCCATCTTGGAGAACAGGTTCATGATGACGATGCCGCTGGCGATGACGGCCATGCCGATCATGGCGGCGGTGTCCGGGTGCTGGCCGTAAAACGCCATTCCCAGGGTGGAGACCACCAGAATGCCGGTTCCGGACCAGGTGGCGTAGGCAAGCCCAACGGGAATGTCTTTTACCGCGCGGGAGAGAGAGTAGTAGCAGGTGCAATAGAGCAGCACGAGCAGACCGAGCAGCAGCATCTTGGTGGTTCCTTCACTGCTGCCAAACATCTTGAGGGTGGAGGTGGCCGAGGTTTCGGACACGATCACCAGCAGCATCCATAGCCAACATTTTGTTTTTGAAGACATAAGTTAAACTCCGGGTTTGTTATTTAAGGTAAGGTTGTTTTTCTTTTCTTCTGCTTTTCAAAAAATCGATGGCGGCATCGGTCAGCTGGGCCTCGGCCGTCTGTGCCAGCGCCGGCTCCTTCTCAACATCGCTGACCGTGAGATAACGGCGCGCCGTGCCCGCCGGCACCGGGGCCGCGTCGTTCGCCGGTGCCAGCTTCTCCAGCAGCTCATTCATGGTGCACAGCACCACACCGCTCTCGCCCAGACGGCTGAGCGCCGCCTGCATGTGCCCGGCGTATGGCGCGCTCGGTTGTGCCCCCAGCAGCTGGTTCAGCTCGCTGGCGGGATCGCAGTGATAGCGCAGCGCCAGCACCGGCAAGCCGCTCAGCAGGGCATCGTGCAGCCGCCGGGCGACGGGGCTTTGCAGCGAGCCGCTCAGCAGATCCATCGCCAGCGGGTAGTCGAGAAAGGGCAGCACCAGCGCGCGATAGGGGGTGGGCGGCAGGGCCTGTTGCCAGATGCTGGCCGGCACTGTTTCTCCCAGCGGTTGCCACAGTGCGCCATCCTCGATCTCTGCTGCCAGCGCAAGCTGCAGGGGTAGTCCACAGCCGGCCAGACGATTTCGAATGGCCTGCCGATAGCCCTGGGCCGCGGTCACCATCACCAGCAGTGGCGGCTGCAGGCGCCTGAGCATCTGTTCGACCAGGCGTTCAATCTGTTCGTCGGTCATGGGGATCTCCGTTAGCCGAGCAGCCTGACCTGCGCGCCGTTTTTCAAGCCGGCGGCGTTGGCCTCTTCGGTATCGATGTGAAATTCCAGCGCGAAATCGTCGCGTACCCGCACCACCACCTCATCGAAGGTCAACTGGCGCTCGCCGTCGCTGCGCACACTCACCTTCTGGCCGTGGGTCACGTTCAGCTGGCGAGCGTCGTGTGGCGAGAGGTGGATATGGCGCCAGGCGCAGATCACCTGGGAGCGCAACTCCACGTGGCCGGCGGGGCCGATAAGCAGGGCGCTGCCGGTATTTTCCAGCTGGCCTGACTCACGGACCGGCGCCTTGATGCCGAGGGTGAAGCAGTCGGCGCGGGAGATCTCCAGCTGTGAAACCGGCCGGGTCGGGCCGAGTACCCGTACCCGGGTCAGCGAGCCCTTGGGGCCGACCACGGTGACGCACTCTTCGGCGGCAAACTGGCCCGGCTGGCGCAGCGGTTTGAGCGGCGTCAGGGTGTAGCCCTTGCCGAACAGGGCCTCTACATCCTGTTGTGCTAGGTGAACGTGGCGATTCGAGATGCCGACCGGGATCGCCGGGCTGACCAGGCTCAGACGGGCGGCGATCTTTTGATGCAGCTGGGGATCGATCATGCTTTTTTCCCTTTTCTTGCCGCGCCCTGTCGGTCTTCCGCCTGATCCGCGGCTGGCTGGCTGGCAGGTAGAGTGGCCGGTTCGGTATCGGCACTGCTTTCCGGTGACAGGGCCGGCACAGCGCTTGTTGCGGTAGTCATCTCTTTCTTGGTGCTGGCCGATGCGCGCGGCGGGTAGCCCTTGAGGTTGCTGAGCGCCGCTACCGCGCTTGGCTCCGGACGGGCAATCACTAGGGAATGGACCTGCTGGTCGATGGTGGCGGCCACCGCGACGCCACGCTCGATGGCGGTATGGATGGCGCTGATCTCCCCTTCGAAGCAGACACTCACCAGCCCAGAGCCCACCTTGCGATAGCCGATGCAGCTGACGCCTGCCGCTTTGCAGGCGGCGTCCACCGCCTGAATGGCGGCGACCCATCCTCGCGTTTCAATTACGCCCAAACTTTTCATCGTCGACTCCTGTTAATGGCGGACCAAGCGAATATCGAAATCAAATTGTGCAAAGAAGGCCTCCAGCCGATCCAATTCGTCCGGCGTGTAAGAGGGGTCCTGCGCAATCGGGTAGGGCATATCCAGCCGCTCATATTTCTTGCGGCCCAGCTGGTGGTACGGCAGCATGTCGATCCGCAGGATATTTCCCCGCTTTGCCAAGTTCTGCACATATTCGATGGCGCCGGTAATGGCATCCCATGAATCGTTATATCCACGGATGAGCGGCATGCGCACAATCACCTTGGCGCCGTAATCAACCAGCCATTCCAGATTGCGGCGAATACCTTCATTGCCGATACCCAGCATCGCTTTATGCTGTTCGCTGTTGATTTGCTTGATATCGAACAAAAAGGTATCGGTGACGGGCGCCAGCTGCTGGTAATTGGCAAGCGAGGTGGTGCCCTGGGTCTCGATGGCGGTATTGATCATCATCTTCTTGCATTCGCTGAACAGCGCGACGGCAAAGTCGGTCTGCAGGCTCATCTCGCCTCCGCCGATGGTGACGCCACCGCCGGAGGAGATGTAAAAGTCATAGTCCTGCATGATGATCTCCATCAGCTCGCTGACGGTGACATCCTTGCCCATGATGTCCAGCGCATGCTGGGTGCAGACCTCCTCGCATTTGCGGCAGCCGATGCAATCTTTATTGCGATCGACGAAGTGTTTCATGCTGCCGTTCTCTTCGGCCCGGTAATGGACTCCGGCCGGACAGACATTTACGCAGTCACCGCAGTTGATGCATTTGTCGTGGGAAAACATCACCTGAAATTGGCTGCTGAGCCCTTCAGGGTTGGCGCACCAGGGGCAGCAAAGGTTGCAGCCCTTGAAAAAAACCAGCGTGCGAATGCCATCGCCGTCATATATCGAATATTTCTGGATATTGAATATGCGGCCGGTTAATTCATTATTTGCGATCACGCTTGCCTCCTCTCCGGATGTGGCAGGCCGCAGTCGCATTATTTGCGACCTGCCATCACGGAGTACTTCCGGTTATTTTGGTGATTAAGAAAGACGGGTTATCAACGCATCGATCAGAACTTCTCAATCACGGTGCGGCTGATGATCTCGTCCTGCACCTCTTTGCACAGCTCGACGAAATAGGCGCTGTAGCCGGCGACGCGCACGATGAGGTCGCGGTACTTCTCCGGCTCCTGCTGCGCCTTTTTCAGCACTTCGTTGTCGACATAGCTGAACTGCATCTGGCCATTGCCGAGGATGGAGGCGGTGCGCAAGAGGGTGATGAGGCCATGGCGTCCCTCCTGGGTATCCAGCAGCCCCTTGAGAAACTTGAAGTTATGCACCATGCCGATGTTCATGGTTTCCACGTTCATCTTGCTGACGGACTTGATGATGGCCGTCGGCCCCTGCTTGTCTGCCCCCTGGGTCGGGCTGATGCCGTCGGAGAGCGGCATCCAGGCCAGGCGCCCGTTCGGCGTGGCGTTGGTAAGCTCGCCGATGGGGGTGTTGTTGGAGATGGAGAGAGTGCCGTGACTCATTCTGGAGTAGAGCATCTTGTACTTGCGACACTCCTTCTCCGTCCACTCGGTGATATCCAGTGCGTACTGGTCGACGTAGTTGTCGTCGTTGCCGTACTTGGGTGCATTGAGACAGTCGCGGCGCAGCGCTTCAAACCCTTCGAAGTTGGCCAGCAGCGCATCGCGAATTTGTTCGAGTGTGTATCTCTGCTCCTCGAACACCAGCTTGCGGATTGCCGCCATGGAGTCGACATAAGTTGCAAGGCCAGAAAAGATGAGTCCGGGCCCATAGTTGATCATTGCACCGCCAGCGGAGACATCTTTTCCGCTCTCCATGCACCCTTCCACCATGAGTGACATCAGCGGTTTCGGCGCCACATCGCGGTGTACGCGCTGGCTGATCACGGTGCCGACTGCTGACATGCGAACGATGTGGGCAATCTGCCGTTTGACCGCCGCATCGAACTGCTCGAAGGTGCGCAGCTCGCGCAGGTCGCCGGTATCGAGCCCCTGATGGCTGTCGAACAGCACCATGCGGCCACGGTTGAGCACGAACTCGATGGCGATCGGCCACTGGGTGTAACCGGTGGAGGTCCACTGATAGATGCGTCCCGATTTTTGCGGCTCGACACAGCCCATCAGGCAGTAGTCGCGGGCGTCTTCAAAGTCGAAGCCCTTGCGCAGCATCATCTTGATGTGGGAGTCATCGAAGTGGCAGGCCGGGAAACCCATCCCCGCCTTCACGACGTCGACGATCTTCTCCATGTATTTCTGCGGTGACTGGTTGTGAATGCGGCAGGCCAGCGACGGCTGGTAGACCTTCACGAACCGCACGGCATCCATGATGAGGTAGGTCAGATCGTTGCAGGCATCGCCGCCGCTGCGCTTCTGGCCACCCACGGTCAGGTTGATGAAGGGCTGATAGCCGGCGAAGTATTTCGCCCCCAGCTCGCTCGACATCCACATCAGCTCGGCACACTTGATGATGAAGGCCTGCATCAGCTCGAGTGCGCTTTCGTGGGTCAGACGACCCTCGCGGATATCCGCTTCGAACATGGGGTAGCAGTACTGGTCGACCCGACCGAGTGACAGACCGGTCTGGTTCTCTTCGATCTCGAACAGCGACTCCACCGTCCAGATGCTCTGCAGCGCTTCTTGCAGGGTCTTGGGCGGGTTGGCCGGCACGTTCTCGTTCACCTCGGCGATGGTCAGCAGTTCGGCGCGGCGCTGGGCATCCTGCTCTTTCGCCGCCAGTTCGCGGGCATGGGCTGCGATGCGGCGGGCGTAGTTGACCACCCCTTCGCAGGTTTCGATCGCTGCCTTGTAGTAGTAGATGCGATCGATGTCGTCCGGGTTCTCCATGCTCAGCTGGTCGAGATGGGCCTGGGCGTCGGCCTTGATGCCGTTCATCCCCTTGGTGAACAGCAGCACGTCGTAGCCCGGGCAGGTGTCGCCACCCCCGTTGATCTGGTGGTAGGAGAGGTCGCTGACGAAGGTCTCGCCGCTGAAGGCCCAGATGCCGGCTTCCCGGTACTGCGCTTCGCAAATCTCGTCCAGCGAGCGGCCTTCCCAGAACGGCACTATCTCTTCGCGGATGGTTTTCTTGTCCGCTTCGCTGATTTCAAAGGGATCTTGCGGGCGGGTGCTCATGGTATCGAGCTCGTCGCGTACCCAGCGCCAGGCAATGTCCGGCGAGAAGGCGCCGGCGCGCGGCTTGCCGCACGGGTGGCCGACGATCAGCTCGTCGTTCTGGATCAGGATGGGGGCGGTTTCACAGGCGTGACGGAACGCCTTGGCTCGCAGCAAGATGGTCGGCATGCCAGGGTTGGCCTTGACGACCTCGGTAAAGGCCAGTGCCCGGTAGATGGAGACGCTGGGGCGCACGGTCAGATAGTGGTTGCGCAGGCGCTGCAGGCGCGGTGTCAGTCCCTCCATCACCGGCGTATCGGTACAGGCGGCGAACGGGGCGGCAGAGACGTGCTGCACTGTGCGAAAGAGGCGAACCGGCAGCTTGAGGGCGCTCAGGTTTTGCTGGGCGCAGAGGAACATCTCGGAGAGCGGGTTGATGCTCGCCTGCTCCAGGCTGGCGCCGTGCAGCAGGGCATCAAACATGGGGTAGCCGTCGATGGCGCAGGTGGCGCGCACTTCGCTCAGCTCTGCCAGCTTGAACCACAGGCACTCGACGATCTCGTACGCCTGTTGCTCGGTCAGCGCGCCGTTGGCGATGTCGCGCTGGAAGTAGGGCAGCAGCGCCTTGTCGGCCCCTTCCGGGTTGACAGCATAGCTGCCGTTGTCGAGTTGAAGCGCCAGCTGGAACAGGTAGAACGACTGGCAGGCCTCTTTGAAGTTGCGCGCAGGATGGGCCGGTACATGATGCAAAATGGCGGCGCTGTCGCGCAGCTCGGCCTGGCGGAACGGGTTGGTTTCGGCGGCGGCCAGGGTTTCGGCGCTGTTGGCCAGGTTTTGCGCCAGTGCCATCAGGGCATCGCAGGCGTGGATGGCGGCGCGGCAGCCGTTGACCTCGTCCATGCCGCTGCGGCTGACGGCGCTGCCCAGCGCGCGGGTTTTCTCTTCCAGCTGCTGCTTGATGGCCAGCACGCCCTTCTCCACCACCAGCTTGTAGTCGGGGGAGTCGATGGCGCTGTTCAGATTCAGGAACTGGAAGGTGGACGGGCGCTGCCCGGCACTTTCGTCGTGGAAAATGGCGCCGTGCGGGGTGCGGGTCTGGTTGCCGACAATCAGCTCGTCGGCACTGATGGTCAGCGGCAGCTGGCGCATCAGCTCGTAAAAGCGGCGTGCCGGTTTGACGGCGGCGGGAATGCCCGCGATGTCGCCATCCAGCCCGCTCAAAATCGTGGCGTGTTCGCTGCACAGGGTGCTGGTGTGCGCCAGTAAACGTTCAGCCAGCACGTTGACGCGCGGCGTTAAGCTGTAGTGTGCCATGAGGTAGGTTCTCCAGTTCTTGTTCTTAGTGGCCGGCGGCGAGAGTGCCGCACCATGCCTTGCGATAGAGTTCGGTCAATGCCCGGGCATCCGGTGCGCGCGGGTTGGTCGGGGTGCAGTTGTCGCGCAGCGCCTGGCTGACCATCTCCGCCAGCCGCAAGTCGAAATCGGCTGCGAGGAGGCCGGTATCGCCAATGCCGGCCGGCATCTTCATCTCGTCTTTGAGCGCCTGGATGGCCACCAGCAGGCTGTTGACCCCCTCGCGCGGTGTCTGGGCGGGCAGGTCCAGCAGGTGGGCCAGGCGGGCATACTTGTGGGCGGCCTGGGTATCACACAGCCCGTCGTGGTCGGCGTTCCATGCCACGACCTGCGCCATCAGGAGCGCGTTGGCACGGCCGTGCGGGACGCGGAACACGCCGCCGAGGGCATGGGCCAGGCTGTGGGTGATGCCGAGCGAGGCGTTGGTGAAGGCCATGCCCGCCATGCAGGAGGCGTTGTGCATCTTCTCCCGCGCCAGCAGATCGTGGCCGTCGCGCCAGCAGGCGGGCAGGTAGCGAAAGACCTGCTGTACCACCTTCTCCGCCAATGCGTCGGAAAAGTCGCTGGCCGACCGGGAGACATAGGCCTCCAGCGCATGGCACAGCACGTCCATCCCGGTGTCGGCGGTGATGGCGGGCGGTACCGATGCCACCAGCGACGGATCGAGAATGGCGATATCCGGCAGCAATGACGGGTCGACCAGCACTAGCTTCTCGCTGCGGGCCTTGACCACCGAGAAGCTGGTCACTTCCGAACCGGTGCCGCTGGTGGTCGGGATAGCCACGAAGCAGGGGCGCTCGCGCCCCAGATTCGGGCGGGTTTGCGCCAGGGCGAACATGACCGCTTTGGCTGCATCAATCACCGAACCGCCGCCCAGCGCGATCACCAGATCCGGATAGCAGCTGTCCATGAGCTTCATGCCGCGCACGACCGTGGTGATGTCCGGATCGGCCACTACATCGTCCCAGCACTGGAACGGGGTGCCGCGCTGGCGCAGGATCTGCGTCACCCGGTCGGCCAGGCCAACCTTCACCATCATCTGATCGGTGACCAGCAGCGCCTGGTGGGCGGGCACTTCGGCCAGGGCGGACAGGGCGTCCTGACCGAAGCGGATCCGGGGTTTCAGCAAAAATTCACTCATTGGGTCATTCACTCCTCAAGCGTCCCGAAACACCTTCTCGACAATGGCGACCACCGACATGGCCTTGTAGCGGTCTCTGTTGAGCGCGAGGTACTCCTCGGCCAGTACGACGTCGTGCATGCCTGCGCCGACGCTGTCGACGGCGACCCAGGAGCGGTCTTTCATCGGTTGCTGCTGATCGTCCAGCTGGGTGATCAGCAGCAGGTTGCTGCCGCGCAGCTCATCGCACTTCTGGGTGGCGACGACATGTCCGGTTACCTTTGCGAGAATCATGGTTTTTATCGCCTTATCTAAATGGGTTACTTGCCAAGGCGCTCAAGCACCTGACGGATGACCCGCTCCACGTTCTGCTCGCTGATCTCACCGCCGACTTCGGCGCTGGCGCCGGCAAAGCGGTCGTCGGCGCTGTGGCAGGCCGGCGCCGGGGCGCTGAAGCGGGCATCGTCGAGGATGCTGCAGGGCTGGGGCGCGGCCGGGGCGGCGCTGGCGGGCTGCACTGCAACCGGCTGGATGGGGGCGCGCAGCTCTTCGATGGTGCGCACGCCGTAACCCACCTTGCGGATATTGAGCAGGTTCATCGGGCCGACGTTGTCGGAGCTGGAGCCGCCGCCGACGGCGCCGCAGCCGAGGGTTAGTGCCGGCGTGAGGTTGGTGGTGGCACCGATGCCGCCGAGGGCGGCCGGGGTGTTGATCAGGATCCGGTTGACCGGTTTTTCGAGGCTGAACTGGCGGATCACGTCCTGGTTGCGGGTATGGATCACCAGGGTGTGGCCCAGCCCTTCGTTGGTCAGCAGCTCAACCACCCGATGACAGGCGGCGCGCCACTCCTCTTCCACGTAGAGGCCGAGCACCGGGCAGAGCTTTTCACGGGAGTAGGGGTTGCTGTGGGAGACGGTGGTCTGCTCGGCCACCAGCACGCGGGTGCTGGGGGGGACGCTGAAACCGGCCAGCTGGCTGAGATGGAGCGCCGTCTTGCCCACCACTTTCGGGTTGATGGTGCCGTTCGGGCGCAGCAGCAGGGCGGCCATCTTGGCGGCTTCCTCTTCGTTCATGAAGTAGGCGCCCTGGGCCGCCAGCTCGCGATGAACCTCGTCGTAGATGCAGCGTTCGACGATGATCGACTGTTCGGAGGCGCAGA
Source organism: Aeromonas sp. 600276 (assembly GCF_049175815.1). Classification (NCBI taxonomy): domain Bacteria; kingdom Pseudomonadati; phylum Pseudomonadota; class Gammaproteobacteria; order Aeromonadales; family Aeromonadaceae; genus Aeromonas; species Aeromonas sp. 600276. Next base: position 226,590 of record NZ_JAAKVU010000002.1, read on the forward strand.
TCACGCCGTTGTCGAAGGTCTTGCTGGTGATGATGTCCTTCACCGCCTGGTGAATGTCGGCGCTGCGCTCGATAAAGGCCGGGCCGTTGCCCGGGCCGCCGCTGATGGTCGGGGTGCCGGAGGCATAGGCCGCGCGCACCATGCCTTCGCCACCGGTTGCCAGGATCAGCGACACGTCCTTGCTGTGCATCAGCTCGGAGGTCGCCTCCAGGGTCAGCTGGGTGACGCCGTCCACTATGCCCGCCGGGGCTCCGGCGGCTTCGGCGGCGCGCTTGACGATTTCGATGGCTTTCCAGCTGCACTGGCGTGCGCCCGGGTGCGGCGAGAAGATGATGGCATTGCCCGCCTTGAGGGCGATCAGGGTTTTGTAGAAGATGGTGGAGGTCGGGTTGGTGGAGGGTACCAGCGCGCAGATCACGCCCAGCGGCACGCCCACGTCCATCACTTTTTTCGCCTGATCGTCATGAATGATCCCGACGGTCTTCATCTCTTTGATGGCATCGTAAACGTGCAGCGAAGCGAACCGGTTTTTCAGCACCTTGTCTTGCCAGTTGCCAAAACCGGTCTCTTCTGAGGCCATTTTCGCCAGCGTTTCGGCATGGCGCGCGGCTTCTTCGGCCACGTTCTTCACGATGGCGTCGATTTTCTGCTGCGAAAAGGTGGCCATAATCACCTGCGCCTGCTTGGCGTTGCGCACCAGTTCTCTCGCGTTCTGGCGGGAGAGCAAATCGGTATCGAGTTCAATCATGAATCTATCCTTCATCAGACTAAAAAAGTGCGGGCGGGGCGTGCCCTCTCAGGTCATGCCTTGTGCTGCGCCGCGATTTTTTCGATGTCGTTGTGCGGGCGTGCGATGACGCGAGAGGTGACCACTTCGCCAATGCGTTTCGCCGCTTCCACACCGGAATCCACCGCCGCATTGACCGCGCCGACGTCGCCTTTCACCATGGCGGTGACCAGGCCAGAGCCGACGTTCTCATAGCCGATCAGCTCGACGTTGGCGGCCTTGCACATGGCATCTGCCGCTTCGATGCAGGCCACCAGGCCTTTGGTCTCGATCAGACCAAGCGCTTCTTTCATCATGTTCTCTCCCGTTATTCGGCAATTTTGTAGTGGGCGACAATCTTGCTGATGTCGTTGTGCGGGCGGGCGATGACCAGCGAGGTCACCACTTCACCGATGCGCTGTGCGGATTCCACGCCGGAGTCCACCGCGGCTTTCACGGCTCCCACGTCGCCTTTCACCATGGCGGTGACCAGGCCAGAGCCGACGTTCTCATAGCCGATCAGCTCGACGTTGGCGGCTTTGCACATGGCATCCGCCGCTTCAATGCAGGCCACCAGGCCTTTGGTTTCAATCAAACCCAATGCATCACCCATTTGCGATCTCCCGGCCTCAAGCCTTGTGTTTAATGACGATTTTGTTGATGTCGTTGTGCGGACGGGCGATGACCAGCGAGGTCACCACTTCACCGATGCGCTGTGCCGACTCCACGCCGGAATCCACCGCCGCTTTCACCGCGCCGACATCCCCCTTCACCATGACGGTGACCAGGCCGGAGCCGATGTTTTCATAGCTGATCAGCTCCACGTTGGCGGATTTGCACATGGCATCCGCGGCTTCAATGCAGGCCACCAGACCTTTGGTTTCGATAAGCCCCAATGCATCACCCATGGTGATCTCCTCAGAACAGATTGTGTGGTGTGGTTAAGGAACCCCGTCCGTGTCACGGCGATGAGCCACGGTTGCGGCGTTCAATCGCCACTATAGGTATTGGCGGCATTTGTGGAATTTGAATCTGTAAAACTGGGATATTTAGTTTGTTATTCTGAATTTATTATTTTTATAAGCCCTATTTATCTATTTATGCTGCGACTACGAGGCTGTTTTCGCCTTGCATAAGGCCGAATTCAGGCTCGGGAAAAGATCGTTGGCCGATGTTAATGAGTTGTTGGGTAATGGGGGCCGAGAGGTAATTTGGCCAGCTGCTAACTGTGGCGGAGCTCATGTTTTGCCGGCGAGGCTAAATGTAAAAAGTGAGCGGGGTGTGACGGGAAGAAGAGATAAGGGCGGTGACGGCGGGTCAGACGGGATGAGGTTGCATTGAGAGCGTGGTGTGAGTCATGTGGATGCCGGCGCGAGGGGGGATGGGGCGGGCTGGAAAAGTAGCGGGAACCGGTCCTGCTTGGTGATGCGCAAGGGGCGTCTTGTCGGCACGGATGTGTAGTCGGGGGAAGGGGTGGCCGGCAGTCACCACGGCATTGCCTTCAGGGCAAACAGGCGGACAGGTCGCATTGGGGTGGCGTCATAGGGGCTTGCGCGGGTCAGCTTGTGGGGCAGGGCGATATGTGCGCGTCGTCGGCGCTTGGGTCGGGACTGCCGCCGTATTGCCGGAACTAGTTCAGTTTGCTGCCGGATTTGAGGGTGCAGATCCAGAGCGGCGAGTTGATGGAGCTCAGCAGTATGGCCTGCTGATTGAGCCGCTGGGCACTCAGAAACAGCCCATCGTGACTGTCGGACATCTCGCGCATGAAGTAGTCGAAGATCACGTCCGGCGACTGATCGATGGAGGAGGCGCTTGCTTCCCATTTGTTGATGCGGTACTGACGCTCGGTGGCGGAGACCCGGTTGCTGCTGTAGGTAAACGTGACGTAGCGCTGGAGGTAGAGCCAGCCTGCGGCCGAATCGGTATAGCCTTCAACCACCATGGAGCCTTTCCCCTGGCGGCCGAAATTGAAGTGGATGTTGCCGTTGACGTTCTCTTTGTTCATGTCCTCAAAGCGCATGATGCCTTTGGTGGCGCAGCTCATGACGCCATCATTTTCGCTGGGCAGCTGGTAGCAGGCATAGAGTGCCGCGGCGAGAAACAGGGTGCAGGAGAAGAGAAAAAAGGGACGCGGCGCAAGTTTCATCACGGCTTCCAGGAGTAGTAGAAATAGTTGTCGCAATAGCTGAACGGGTTATCTTCATGCATGGCGCAGTGGGCCAGAAATACTCGGCCCAGGCCGTTGGTTTCCAGTCTGTCCCCGTAGAAAAACAAAAAACGCTCGCCCGGTTTGCAGCTGATGTTCAAACGCTGGCGCACCTGCTCGAAATGCTCACCGTAGGTCGTGGCGCTGACCGAGCGCAGCATCTCGTCGCTGGCCAGCAATTCGCACTGGCTGTTGGGGATCCCGGTCAGGGTGACGGGGCGCGGCTCACGGCCATTCAAGAGACCAAATGCCAGCAGCATGAGGGCAAACGCGAGCATGCAGCCCCCCGCGATATACCAGCAGATGCCGCGTGAGGGACGTGGCCATTCGGCAGGGTCGAATGCCGGCTCGGCGGCGGCCACCGTGGAGGGCGAAGGTACTATTTCAATGGACGGTGCAGGTGCGTGCTCAATAGGCTCGATGATGACCTCGGGATTGAGCTGCAAATAACCGCGTGACACCGTGATGATGATATTGTCGATATCGTAGTGGCGAAAAGCCTTGCGCAATATGCTCAGGTATTGGTTGAGGTTGCTGTTCGATGAGGTTAATCCGTTATCGTCCCAGACTTTTTTAAGCACCTCTTCGCGGCTGACGATCCCGGTATTTCGCAAGAAAAAATAAAACAGCGCATTGGCGGTGATGGATAATTGGCTGTCCGGCTCAACGCTTTCCCGTTGAGTCAGAGAGCCATCGGTCGCGTCATAAATGAAGCGGGCATTGATGTGGTAGCGCATCTCGGCCTCAATCCATCAGCTTCACGTGGGGAGCGTCATATTATGCAGGGTCTTGACCAGCGCCTGACGGTGCTCGTTGCTCATGGTGCGCCCTTCGGTCAATTCCGATAGCCAGATGCCGTCTGCGGCATAACGCACCAGGGTGCCGGTATGGCCATTATCCAGCTCATCTCCTTGTGCCAGATGCACCAGCATCCAGTCACGCCAGCATTGTCGCAGCACCGGCTCATCCGGCATGGCCAGCGATAGCACCATCAGCTGGCGGCTCTCCTGGGTGTCCGTCAGTTCAGGAGCAGAGAGATAGTGCAGGTAAGCACGGGTAAAGCGGCCGTAGGCGGTCTTGTCTGCCGCCATCAGCGCCGAGATGGCCTCTTCCATGATGGCCAGCAGACGCGCAAACAGGGCAAAGATCAGCGCCTGCTTGTTGGGGAAGTGGTGCAGCAAGCCTCCCTTGCTCACTCCGGCCTCAAAGGCAACGGCGTTCAAGGACAGGGCGGCGATACCATCCCGGCCGGCGATGGTGGCGGCCGACTCCAGCAGTTGTCGATAAAGACGCACAGGGTCTTTTTTTCTATGTTGGGTTTCTATGTTCATGACCCAATCATACCGACCAGACGGTATGATCATTCTTGATCGCCATCAATATGAGGAAATGGGGAGTGGGAGGGAAAGTCGTTATTGTGTGGTGCTTCACAAATAACCTTGAAATAAAGATGAAAACGTCGTTTTAAATATTTTGATTGGATTTGTTTGAGAACTTTGCTTGTCAATGAGTCACGACTTGTTTATCTCCTTGTTAAAGTCATTCTCAATGAAAAACAACTATTTTAAGGAGTCGGGATAGGGATTAAGCTGTCATTTATTTACCTCATTACAGCAATCATTTTCCTGAGCGGTTATCTCTTCTTGTTAACCAGTGGGCGGCTGTTTTTTAGCAGAAAGGTATATATTTCTGCCACCTTTGGTTATGGCAGAAATATAAAAATGAAGTGTGCTTGTTAGCGTCCCCTTATTTTTCAATGGGGGGGGGCTGCCTCTTGCACCAGCTCGAGGAAGGCGCGCATGGCGGGGGTGATGCTGTGCTGGCGGGTGATGAAGGCGGTGTGGCCGATGTCGCGTTGCGGCGCCAGCGGCAGGCAGACCAGATCCGAGAGCTTGCTGGCGGATCGGGCGAGGCCGGCACTGACGATGGCCCAGCCCAGCCGGTGGCGCACGGCGCTCACCAGGTGAAACAGGGAGTCGGTTTCCAGCACCACGTCAAGCCGGATGCCGGCCCGCTCGGCGGCGCGGTCCAGATACTTGCGAAACTGCATGGTGCGGCTGGGCAGTACCAGCGGCCGTTGCTGCAGTGCGGTCAAGGTCAGCTCATCGCCGGGGAGGTGCTGATCCGCCTCGTCGCGGTTCATCAGCACCGCCATCTGGTTGTGCCCCTGGGGATAGAGGTGAAAAGTCTGTCTGGCGGCGCCGGTGAGCGGTTCGTCAAACCCCAGCCCGATATCGCACTGGTGCAGCTCCAGCTGTGACAGCAGGGCTTCGTTGCTGAGCACCGAGAGACGGATGACTATGTCGGGGTAGCGCTGCTTGCTGCGGGCGATGAGCGGCATGATGTCGACATTGGACTGGGGCACGATGCCGATGCGCAGGGTGCCGGAGAGCTCGCCATGAAACAGCGCCAGCTCCTGCTTGAGCGCCTCCTGCTCCAGCAGCATCCGCTCGGCATACTGGCGCACCAGCTCGCCCGCTTCGGTGAGGGCGACGAACTGGCTGGTACGCACCACCAGATCGGTGCCGAGGTTCTTCTCCAGCGCCGTGATGCTGGCCGAGAGGGTCGGCTGGGTGATGTGGCAGGCCTTGGCCGCCCTGGCAAAATGCTGATGTTTGGCCAGTTCGTGGAAATAGTGCAGCTGTTTGATGTTCATGATCATTCGGGAGGCGAGGATGAATCTAAAAATTAATCAATTGAAAAAACGTCGTCAATAGAACAACTCTATTGCCATATAGATTTATTTCATTGGTTTTGCGTCTGCCGCCTCTCTAAACTTGAATGCAGTTTGCATTTTTAGGCCAACCTGCATGCCTGCCTACACGCCCGTCGAGATACCCGTCAATTTGCCTGCCTCGCCCGCACTGGATCATCTGGTGGAAGAGGTGGCCGTCGCCATCAACATCAATGGCATCAACCATGCGGTGATGATGGCGACCCCGGACGATCTCGACGACTTTGCCGTCGGCTTTCTGTTTGGCGAGGGGATCATCCGGCACAACCACGAGGTCCACGACATCCAGATTGGGCTGGCGGAGCAGGGGATGGTGCTGGACATCTCCATCGCCAATCGCTCCCTGGCCGCTCTGACCGAGCACAAGCGCCGGCTGACCGGGGCGACCGGTTGCGGCATCTGCGGCGTGGCGGCGGTGGAGCAGGCGTTGCCCGCATTGCCGGTGTTGTCGCTGACGCCGCCGCTGGATGGGGCCTTGCTGGCGGGGCTGCGTGCGCAGATTACCCAGTGGCAGCTCAAGGGACAGCAACACGGCGCCCTGCATGCGGCGCTGGCGCTGGATGCCGAGGGCCGGATCCTGCACTGCCGGGAAGATATCGGGCGCCACAATGCCCTCGACAAGCTGATCGGCCTGCTGCTGCGCCGGCACAGTGCGTGCGACACCATGGTGGTGACCAGCCGCTGCGGCAGCGAGCTGGTGCAAAAAGCCGCCCGTTTCGGTGCCCGTCACCTCATCTGTCTGGCATCGCCCAGCCAGCTGGCGGTCAGGCTGGCCCTCAAATACAACCTCAACGTCGTTCATATTCCCAAGTTTGATGCCCCGGTCAGCTACTCCAGCTATCGCCCGGCGGATCCCATCGGAGAGTGCCATGAGTCATATTGAAAAGCCCGCCAAAGCCGGCGGTTTTTCGTCCCTGCAATCCACCATGAAACAGGTGCTGCGCAGCCAGAAGACCCGTCAGAACATCAAGAACCTGCTGCGGGTCAACCAGACCGACGGCTTCGACTGCCCGGGCTGCGCCTGGGGTGACAACGACCACGGCACCTTCCAGTTCTGCGAGAACGGCGCCAAGGCGGTGGCCTGGGAATCCACCGGCAAGACGGTGGGGGCCGAGTTTTTCGCGGCCCACTCGGTGCGCCAGCTGGCCACCCAGAGCGACTACTGGCTGGAGTATCAGGGACGACTGACCGAGCCGATGCGCTACAACCCGGCGACCGATCACTACGAGCCAACAAGCTGGGACGACGCTTTTGCCCTGATTGCCGACACCCTCAAGGGGCTGAATAGCCCGGACGAGGTAGAGTTCTACACCTCGGGTCGAGCCAGCAACGAGGCCTCTTATCTTTATCAGCTGTTTGGCCGCCTGTTTGGCACCAACAACTTCCCCGACTGCTCCAACATGTGCCACGAGGCGAGCGGGGTGGCGCTGATCCAGTCGGTCGGCATCGGCAAAGGCACTGTGGTGCTGGATGACTTTGACCAGGCCGATGCGGTGTTCGTCTATGGCCAGAATCCGGGTACCAACCACCCGCGCATGATGAATGCCCTGCGCCAGGCGGCGCGTGGCGGCTGCAAGATCGTCAGCTTCAACAACTTGAAAGAGGTGGCGCTGGAGCGTTTTGCCAGCCCGCAGAGCCCGCTGGAGCTGCTGACCCCGGCGGCCACCACCATCAGCCACCAGTACCTGACGCCGAAACTGGGTGGCGACATGGCCGCCATGCGAGGTATGGCCAAGTACATCCTGGAAGAGGTGCCAGAGGCGGTGGATCGCGACTTCATCGCTCGCCACACCCGCCACTTTGCCGAGTACGAGGCACAGGTACGGGCCACCGACTGGGCGGCGATCGAGCAGCAGTCCGGCCTGAGTCGCGCCGAGATCGTGCAGGCCGCCCGGGTGTTTGCCGCCAGCCAGCGCATCATCAGTTGCTGGGCCATGGGGGTGACCCAACACCTGCATTCGGTCGACACCATCCGCGAAATCGTCAACCTGCACCTGATGCGCGGCCAGATTGGCAAGCCGGGAGCGGGGCTCTGTCCGGTACGGGGCCACAGCAACGTGCAGGGCAATCGCACCATGGGGATCAACGAAAAGCCCACTGCCGCCTTCATCGACCGGCTCGAGCGTCACCTGCAGGTGAGCTTGCCACGGGCCCCTGGTCACAACGTTTACGAGGCGCTCAAGGCGCTGGACGAGGGCAAGAGCAAGGTGCTCATCTGCCTGGGTGGCAACCTGGCAGCAGCGGCGCCCGACACCGACTTCACCTACGGAGCGATCAAAAAGGCCGAACTCAACGTGCAGATCAGCACCAAGCTCAACCGCAGTCATCTGCAGGTGGGCAAGGCGGCGCTGATCCTGCCCTGCCTTGGCCGCACCGAGCTCGATATCCAGCACAGCGGCAACCAGAAGATCACGGTGGAGGACACCTTCAGCATGGTGCACGCCTCGACCGGTGCGGCCGAGCCGGTGTCGCCGCTCTGCCTCTCCGAGACCGACATAGTGGCGCGGATGGCTCATGCCACCGTGGGCAGCGAGCGAGTCGACTGGCTGGCCCTGCGCGATGACTATGCGCGTATTCGCGATCTCATCGAGCAGACCATCGCCGGTTTTGCCGATTTCAATGCCCGCATCCAGCAACCGTGCGGTTTTCATCTCGATAACTCCGCCGCCAAGCTGGTGTGGAACACCGCCAGCGGCCAGGCCGAGTTTCGTGCCTGCACCCTGCCACACTCTGTGTTGCCGGAGTGTACCCGTCATGCCGAGCAGATGAGCGATCAGCCGGTGTTGCTGCTGCAGAGCCTGCGCTCTCACGATCAGTACAACACCACTATCTATGGCATGGATGATCGCTATCGCGGCATCAAGGGCCAGCGCAACGTGGTGTTCATGAACGAGGCGGATGCTCGCCAGCTTGGCTTTGCCGAAGGGGACAGGGTCGACATGGCGGCCATCTGCAACGACGGGCGCGAGCGCTGCGTGACCGGTTTTGTAGTGGTGATCTACGAGATCCCGCGTGGCAACATCGCGGCCTACTATCCGGAAACCAACCCGCTGGTGCCCATCGACAGCATAGGGGCGGGCTCGTTTACCCCGACCTCCAAGTCCATCCCGGTGCTGGTGACAGCCTCCAATCGGCAGGACAATCTGTTGCTGCTATGAGCCGAGAGGTTTGCAGGCTAGCCGGTTCAAGCCGGCCAGCCCCATGCAGCAGAGCCTGGACATCCTATAAACAACAACGCCGCATAAGCTATGCGGCGTTGTTGTTTTTCAGCTCTGGTGCCGGTAACAGGAGTCGAACCTGCGACCTTCGCATTACGAATGCGCTGCTCTACCAACTGAGCTATACCGGCGTGCCACTAGATTCCTGAAAACCCGGGGGCAAGTCAATGAGCTGCACTCGGTTTTATGAGTGAGCTCATGGAGTTACGGTCAATGTCAGAGGTCGGCGAACTCCGGAATATGGGCCCGGCCGCGGCTTTCGAGAAAATCGAGCAGGGCGCGGGGGGAGCGTGCCAGGATCCGCTCTTCGGGGAAGCCGGCCTCGGTCACCAGCCGGTGGCAGTGCTCGAAATCCCCGAGGCTGAAGGCCACGTGGGAATCTGAGCCGAAGGTGAGGTAGGCCCCCATGTCCCGCGCCGCCTCGACGATGGCGCGGCAGTTGCCTTCACTGCCCGGGCGGGAGTGGCTGAAGGAGGAGTTGTTGAGCTCCAGCGCTACCCGATACTCTGCCGCCGCCTTGACCACCGCCTGGATATCAATGGGGAAGGCGGGATTGCCGGGGTGGCTTATCATGTCGACCCGGCCGCTCTTGATGGCGTTGATCATGGCCTGGGTGTGGGTGGCCTGGTCGCAGGGGGGGAACACCGGTTCGTGAAAGCCCGCCATGATCATGTCGAGCCGCGACTCGTAGCGCTCGGGGAAGTCTATCTCGCCGTCGATGTTCTTGATGTTGGCTTCGATGCCGCGCAGGATGCCGACCCCGTCGACCACCCGTGGCAACACGTGCAGGTTGACGAAGTGCCAGAAGTGGGGGGCATCGGCCATGTCGGGGCCATGATCCGTGGTGGCGAACAGCTTGATCCCCTTTGCCTTCGCGATGGGCAGGTAGTCATGAATGGTGCTGTAGGCGTGGGTGCTGGCGACGGTGTGGGTGTGGGTATCGACCGTGTACTTCATCTTATCTTCCCCTCTGGCGTGAGGGGCCAGCATAGCAAAGGCGGCGGGTCGAGACCATGTGGTGGCTTGTCATACTTTGTCACAAATTGAGGGCAGGTTGACAAAGTTTGAACACGCTTGGCGGCCATGATGGATGCATCGATGAAAGCCTGAACTCGCATCGATGGGTTGGATCAGGATGGTGCAACCTCATTTCCCCGCCGTCGCGCCCTGCGACGGTTTTTTTTGCCCGTTTGCCAGCGTGCTGGGTGGCTGCTGGGTAAAAAAATGCCCAACTAGCATGGAGCAGGTTGGGCGAGACTTAATGTTTAATTGCAGTGGCATAGATATAGAGTCCGATTCGTCCGTGAAGTTCCCGCCTTGTTCCCCATTTTCATGAAAAACATTTCACTAACACCTGTTCACATTCTCTTGACACAAAAGGTTGTGAAACGTACTTTTTAAACATTCGTTTAAGTGAGGTGTCCTGTGAGTAAAATCGATACCAAAAACCGCATTCTCGATGCCGCCGAGGTGTTGTTTGCCGAACGGGGGTTCGCCGATACCTCTTTGCGTCTGATCACCAGCGAGGCGGATGTCAACCTGGCCTCGGTGAACTACCACTTCGGATCCAAGAAGGAGCTGATCCAGGCGGTGCTCGATCGCTATCTGAGCCTGTTCATGCCCGAGCTGGATGCACGCCTCCATACCCTGATGACGCAGGAGCAGCTGACCCTGCTGCAGGTGTTCGAGAGCTTCGTCGACCCGCTGATGAAGCTGGTAGCGGTGCGCACCAACGGTCCGGCCATCTTCATGCAGCTGCTGGGTCGTGGCTACATCGACAGTCAGGGCCACCTGCGCCGCTTCATCACCGCCCACTACGGCCCCATTTTGCAGCGGATCACCCAGGCCATCTCCAAGGCCAACCCTGAGTTGTCGCCGGCGGATCTGTTCTGGCGGCTGCACTTCACCCTGGGCACCGTCGTGTTCACCATGGCCTCGGCCGATGCGCTGCGCGACATCGCCCAGGCCGATTTCGGCCAGCAGCTCGATGTGGAGGGGCTGGTACGCAACGTCATTCCTTATCTGGCGTCCGGTGTCGGGGCGCCCGTGGAGTCGACCAGGCTCTCCCTGGCCGTGTAACAACCAACAATAAATCAACGGAAACAGTGAAATAGAAGGAACTTGAGTATGATCACATTGCTTATCCTGCTGGTGCTGGCGATAGCCGTCGTGCTCGGCGTGCCCTCCATTCGTAAAAAGGTGGTCACCCGCCCGGTGTTCGGCATCTTCAAGAAGATACTGCCGCCCTTGTCGGCCACCGAGCGGGAGGCCATGGAAGCCGGCTCCGTCTGGTGGGATGGGGAGCTGTTTCGCGGCAACCCCGACTGGAAAAAACTGCACGGCTACGGCAAGGCCGAGCTGACCGCCGAGGAGCAGGCCTTCATCGACAACCAGGTCGAAACCCTGCTCGCCATGGTCGACGACTTCAAGATCGTCAACGAAACCAAAGACCTGCCGGAACCGGTGTGGGACTATCTGAAGAAGGAAGGCTTCTTCTCTCTGATCATCCCGAAATCCTACGGCGGCCGTGAATTCTCCGCGATTGCCAACTCCACCATCGTCACCCGCATCGCGACCAAGAGCCTGAGCGTGGCAGTCACCGTCATGGTGCCGAACTCCCTCGGCCCGGGCGAGCTGCTGATGCACTACGGCACCCAGGCCCAGAAGGACTTCTGGCTGCCAGGGCTGGCCAACGGCAAGGAAGTGCCCTGCTTCGCCCTGACCGGGCCGGAAGCGGGCTCCGATGCCGGCGCCATTCCTGACAAGGGGATCGTCTGCAAGGGGATGCACAAGGGTGAAGAGGTGCTGGGTATTCGCCTCAACTGGAACAAGCGCTACATCACCCTGGCGCCGCGCGCCACCGTGCTGGGGCTGGCGTTCAAGCTCTATGACCCGGAGAAACTGCTGGGTGACAAGGAAGAGCTGGGCATCACCTGCGCGCTCATCCCCACCAGCCACCCCGGCGTGCGCGTCGGCGATCGCCACTACCCCATGGGGCTGGCGTTCCTGAACGGCCCGACCTTCGGCAAGGATGTGTTCATCCCGCTCGACTGGATCATCGGTGGCCCGGATTATGCTGGTCGCGGCTGGCGCATGCTGGTGGAGTGCCTCTCCGCCGGGCGCGGCATCTCGCTGCCTGCCCTTGGCACCGCTTGCGGTCATATGGCGAGCCGCACCGTGGGGGCCTACTCCTATGTGCGTAAACAGTTCGGCATGTCCATCGGCAAGTTTGAAGGGGTGCAGGAAGCGCTGGCTCGCATCGGCGGCCTCACCTATCAGCTGGAAGGGGCCCGTCGCATGACCGCAGGTTCCCTGGACTTGGGTCAGGCTCCGGCCATCGTCACTGCGATTTCCAAGTACCACATGACCGAGATGGCGCGCCAGATCATGGATGACTCCATGGACATCCACGCCGGCCGTGCCATCCAGCTGGGCCCGAAAAACTACACCGGCTACGCCTACATGGGCATTCCGGTGGCCATCACGGTGGAAGGGGCCAACATCCTGACCCGCAACCTGATGATCTTCGGGCAGGGGGCCACCCGCTGCCACCCGTACGTGTTTGCCGAGCTGGAAGCGGCGGCCGATACCGACGTGGAGCGCGGCCTCGAGAAGTTTGACGCCCTGCTGATGAAGCACATCGCCTTTGGCGCCGGCAACTTCTTCGGTTCCCTGTTCCAGGGGCTGACCCTGGGTCAGTTCAACAGTGCCCCGGTGGCCGGTGAAACCGCCCGCTACTACAAGCAGCTCTCTCGCATGAGTAAGGGGCTGGCGCTGTGCGCCGACGTCTCCATGCTGATGCTGGGTGGCGATCTCAAGCGCAAGGAGATGATCTCCGCCCGTCTGGGTGACGTGCTGAGCCACCTCTACCTGGCCTCCGCCACCCTCAAGCACTACGAGGATCAGGGCCGCATGGTCTCCGATCTGCCGTTCGTGCAGTACGCGGTGGAGCGCAACCTCTACCTGATTGGCAAGGCGTTCGAGGGCTTCTTCCAGAACTTCCCGAACAAGGTGGTGGGCGCCGTGCTGGGGCGTGTGGTGTTCCCGTTCGGCGTGGGTTACAAGATGCCGGCCGACGATCGCTGCCATGCCATCTGCCTGGCCATGATGAAGCCGGGCGAGTTCCGCGACCGTCTGACCGCGCTCTGCTATGTGGGCAAGGACGAGGCGGACCCGGTCGGCCTGATGGAGCGAGCCTTCCAGGCCATGGTCGCAGTGCAGCCTTACGAGAAGAAGCTGGTGCAGGCCCAGAAAGAGGGCAAGCTGCCTCGCAAACTGGCGCTGCCGGAGCTGGTTGCCGCTGCTCTGTCTCAATCCATCCTGAGCAAGGACGAGGCGGACAAGCTGCTGGCCGCCGATGCCCTGCGCTACGAGGCGATCCAGGTGGACAACTTCGCCCCGGGCGAGCTGGAGGGATTATCCCAGCAAAATCCGGTGGTGCACGCCGCCTGAGAGAGCTCTCACTCCTGAACCTGAAACCGGCCGTCATGGCCGGTTTTTTTGTTTGTTAACCTTGCATTTACAACCTCGATTAATTCCAGTTTAATGCAATGGCCCCCACCCTTGGGGCAGGAAGCAAGGCCAGCGGAATGGCCGACAACAACAAACTCAGGAAGAGTGAATGAATCTCGCCAAAACGGCGATCGAACGCCCCATCTGGGTGGCGGTCTCGATCGTGCTGATTTTTCTGCTGGGCCTGCTCAGCATCCGGGGGCTGCCGATCCAGCTGTTTCCCGACATCGATCGCCCGCACCTCAACATCTCGGTGGACTGGCGCTCGGCCTCACCCCAGGAGATGGAGTCGGAGATAACCGACCCCATCGAGCAGGAGATGCAGGGGGTGCAGGGGCTCAAGAACCTCACCAGCAACAGCTTCCCCGGCTTCACCGAGATCGATCTGGAGTTTGCCCTCGGCACCGACATGCAGCGGGCCCAGCTTGACGTCATCTCCCGCCTGAACCGGGTCTCCGGCCTGCCGGACAAGATTGGCGGTCCCTACGTCAACAACTACAGCAGCAACGACACCCTCACCTTTTTCTTCATCCAGCAGCTGCCCGGCGCCAAGGGGCCGATCGACGATCACCAGGCGCTGATCGAGGCGCGGATAAAACCCGAGCTGGAGCGGATCCCCGGGGTGTCGACGGTCGACATCCAGGGGATCAACGAGCGCCAGATTCAGATCCGCTTCGACCCCTACCGCGCCGCCGAGCTGGGGGTGGAGATCCCGGTGCTGGCCAGCCGGGCCAGCACCGGCTGGGACGTCTCCGCCGGCACCCTCGACATCGGCCGCTGGGAGTACAAGCTGCGCTTTGCCGGCCGCTACGACGTGGCGACCCTGGGAGACAAGGTGGTGGACTGGCGCGACGGCCTGCCCATCTATCTGCGGGACGTGGCGGAGATCCAGCTGGCCCGGGAGGAGAATCCGGTGCTGCGCATTCAAAATGGCAACACCGCCATCGCCGCCCAGATCTTCAAGGAGAGCGGGGCCAACGCCCTGGCGGCGCTGGAGGCGATCAAGCTCAAGGTGGGCGAGCTCAACCGCGAGGTGCTGGAGCCGGTCGGCCTGCACATGGAGCAGTCGTTCGACGCCTCTCTCTATATCAACCGGGCGGTGAGCATGGTGACCGCCAACCTGGGGCTCGGCGTGCTGCTCTCCTGCGCCATCCTCTGGGTCTTTCTGCGCCGGCTCAAGGCGACCCTGATGATCGCGATCGCCATCCCCATCAGCATCATGCTCACCTTCTGTCTGCTCAAGGTGCTGGGACGCACCCTCAACGTCATCTCGCTGGCGGGCATCGCCTTTGCGGTCGGTATGGTGCTCGATGCCGCCATCGTGGTGCTGGAGAGCATCTACCGGCGCCACGAGCGGGGGGATCTGAGCAAGGCGGAGGCGGCGCTGGACGGCACCAGTCGGGTGTGGACCGCGCTGGTGGCCTCCACCCTGACCACGGTCGCCATCTTCCTGCCGGTGCTGCTGCTCAACGACGTGGAGGGGCAGCTGTTTGCAGACCTTGCGCTGACCATCGCCTGCGCCGTCACCGTCTCCATGCTGGTGGCGGTGACCGTGCTGCCGGCGGTGGCGGCGCGCTGGATGGGGCGCGAGCGGCTGACTGACCCCTATGAGGCGCTGTGGCAGGGTACCACCCGCCACGTGATCCGCTGGACTGCGACGCCCCGCCGGCGCTGGATCGTCATCACCCTGATGATGAGCCTGCCGGCGCTGGCCACCTGGGCCCTGCTGCCGAAGATGGACTACCTGCCGGACGTGAAGCGTGACGCGGTGGATGTCTGGATGAACTTCACCCCGGGCTTCAACCTCAAGGCCCAGCGCGAGGAGGTGATCGACACGCTCATCGCCAGGCTGGATCCCTATATGAAGGGGGAGCGGGAACCGGCCCTCAAGAACTACTACATCCTGCGCTACCCGGGCGGCGCCCAGATCGGGGTGCGGCCGAAAGAGGAGGATCAGATCAAGGTGCTGGAGCAGCTGCTGATGAAGCAGTTGCTGGTGGGCATCCCCGACACCCAGGTGTTTGGCGGTCAGGGGTCGCTGTTCGGCGGCTTTGACAGCGAGAACGGCATCTCCCTGTTGCTGCAGGGAGGTGATCTGGTTGAGCTCTATCGGGCGGCGCGGGCCGCCATGGCCATCGTCAAGCAGGATCTGCCGGGGGCCCAGGTCAGGCCGCAGCCGGATCTCGATTTCACCGCCCCCGAGCTGCGGCTGGTGCCGCAGGACAGGCGCCTCGCCGAGGTGGGCTGGGATCGCACCCCCATGCCCGCCATCATCCAGACCTTCGGCGACGGGCTGCGGGTCGGTGAGTATTTCGACGGGGAGGAGCGGCTCGACATCATGCTGATGGGGCAGACCTCCGCCAACCCGGACGAACTCAAGGCGGTGCCGCTGGCGACCCCGTCCGGGCGCATCGTGCCGCTCGGCGAGCTGCTGCGGGTGGAGCACGACATGGGGCCGGCCAGCATCTTTCGGGCTGACGGGCGGCGCAGCATCAGCCTGCAGATCTCACCCCCGGCGGGGATGAGCATGGAGCAGGTGCTCGATACCCTGCAGAGCAAAAGCTTTGCCGCCATCCGGCCACTGCTGCCCGCCGGTGGCGAGCTGCGGGTCTCCGGCAATGCCGACAGCCTGCAGCAGGCGCTCAGCAACCTGGGGGCCATCTTCCTGTTTGCGGTGATGATCCTGCTGATCCTGTTGTGGGGGGTCTTTGCCTCCCTCAAGGATGCCGTGCTGGTGCTGCTGACCCTGCCGCTCGCCACCGTCGGCGGCGTGCTGGCGCTGCACCTGAGCGGCCTGCTGGTGCCGTTGCCGATGGATCTGCTGACCATTATCGGCTTCGTCATTTTGCTGGGGCTGGTGGTCAACAACGCCATCCTGCTGGTGCACCAGACCCGCACGGCGGAGCGGGAGGGGATGAGCCGCCAGCTGGCGGTGGCCGATGCCCTGCAAAGTCGGATGCGTCCCATCGCCATGACCAGCCTCACCAGCATCTTCGGCATGCTGCCGCTGATGCTAAGCCCGAGCGAGGGCAGCGAAATCTACCGGGGACTGGCCACCGTCATCGTTGGCGGCATGAGTTGCAGCACCCTGTTTACCCTGGTCCTGCTGCCCGCCTTCCTGCGGCTGGGTGAGCGGGTCGACGTGCCGCAGGCCATTCGGCAGCGGGCCTGAGCAAGGAGCTCATCGATGACACACGGTTTTACAAGGATGGTTGTGGGCGCGGCGCTGCTGGCGGGGGGCGTGTTCCCCGCGCTGGCACAGGGCAAGATGGTGACCCTGGCGAACGTGACCCGGGGGGAGGCTGCGGCCAGCATCTGGGTCAGCGGCACGGTGGCGAGCCGCCAGCAGGCGGCGCTCAGCGCCGAGGTGAGCGGCCGGGTGGAGTGGATCGCCGAGTTCGGCAGCCGGGTCAGCAAGGGGGATGAGCTGCTGCGCCTCGACAGCGCGGCGCTGCGGCTCTCGTTGGAGCAGGCCCAGGCCGAGCAGGCCAAGTGGGAGAGCAACGTGCGCTTCGCCCGCGCCGAGTTTGGCCGGTTGGCGACCCTGCATCGCCAGAAGAGCGCCTCCCAGAGCCAGTATGACAAGGCGCGCTACGACGTGGAGCAGGCTGAACTGGCCGAGCGGTTAGCGCGGGTGCAGGTGCGCCAGATTGAGGAGCAGCTGCGCAGAAGCCACATCTTCGCGCCGTTCGACGGGGTGGTGAACAACCACTTCATCCAGCCGGGGGAGCATGTGGATGCCGGCGAGCAGGCGCTGGAGCTGGTCAACCCCGATCAGCCCGACATCCGCCTGCAGGCCCCCATCGTCTGGGCCGGCCAGCTGGCGCCCCAGACCCGGCTGCGGGTGGAAGGGGATCAGCTCAGCGGCCACGGGGTCTACTACCAGCGGGCGGCCAGCGCCGATCCCAAGTCGCGCCTCATCGAACTGCGCCTCAAGCCGGAGGGGGGGCGCTTCATCATCGGCTCGCCGGTGCGGGTGGCGTTGCCGCTGGCGGAGCAGCAGACCATGCTGCTGCCGCGCGATGCCCTGGTGCTCAACACCGAGGGGAGCGTGGTCTATCAGGTGGAGCAGCACGGCGAGGAGCTCAAGGTGAACCGGGTGCCGGTGACCGTGCTGTTCGGCGACAGCCGGCAGGTGGCGGTGAGCGGGGCGCTCAAGCAGGGGGACAGGGTGGTGGTGCGCGGCGCCGGCAGCCTGCAGGACGGCGACAAGGTGGAGCTGTTTCGCGGCTGATACCGCTTGGTCACCATGAAAAACGGCTCCCGCGGGAGCCGTTTTTGTTGCAGGCAGGAGGGGCGATTACTCGACCATCATCACCTTGCAGGTGTTGGTACTGCCGACGGTTTCCATCTTGTCGCCGTGGGTGAGCAACACCATGTCGCCGCTTTGCAGCAACCCCTTGGCCTTGAGCACGTCCAGCGCGTCGCGGCACACTTCGTAGACCGGCTTGGTCTCGTCGCCGTCAAACAGCACCGGGGTCACGCCGCGGTAGAGGTTGGTCCAGGCCAGGGTCTTGTTGTGCGGTGACAGGGCGAAGATCGGCAGGCCGGAGCTGATGCGGGACATCAGCAGCGGGGTGGTGCCCGACTCGGTCAGCGCCACGATTGCCTTGACCCCTTCCAGGTGGTTGGCCGCATACATGGTGGACATGGCAACCGCCTCTTCCACCGAGGTGAAGGTGTAGCTCATGCGGTGGTTGGAGACGTTCAGGCTCGGATGCTTCTCGGCGCCCACGCAGACGCTGGCCATGGAGGTAACGGTCTCGATGGGGAACTGGCCGGCGGCGGTCTCGGCGGAGAGCATCACCGCATCGGTCCCGTCCAGCACGGCGTTGGCCACGTCCATCACTTCGGCACGGGTCGGCAGCGGCGCGTTGATCATTGACTCCATCATCTGGGTCGCGGTGATGACCACCCGGTTCAGGCGACGGGAGTGGCGAATGAGCTTCTTCTGCACGCCGACCAGCTCGGGATCGCCGATTTCGACGCCAAGGTCACCACGGGCCACCATGACGGCATCGGAGCCGAGGATGATGTCTTCCATCGCCTCGTCGGTGGCGACGGTCTCGGCGCGCTCGACCTTGGCCACGATCTTGGCGTTGGAGCCGGCTTCGCGGGCCAGCTCGCGGGCGTAGCGCAGGTCATCGCCGCAACGAGGGAAGGAGACGGCCAGGTAGTCCACGTTCATGCGGGCGGCGGTCTTGATGTCTTCCTTGTCCTTCTCGGTCAGGGCCGGGGCGGAGAGGCCGCCACCCTTCTTGTTGATGCCCTTGTTGTTGGAGAGCGGACCGGCCACGGTGACCGTGGTGTGGATGCGGGTGCCTTCGACCTGCTCCACTTTCAGTTGCACGCGGCCGTCGTCCAGCAGCAGGATGTCGCCGGGCACCACGTCATTGGGCAGGCTCTTGTAGTCGATGCCGACCTGCTCCTGGCAGCCTTCACCCTTGCCGAGGGCGGCGTCGAGGATGAATTTGTCGCCGATGGCCAGATAGATCTTGCCGTCCTTGAAGGTGGAAACGCGGATCTTGGGGCCCTGCAGGTCGCCCATGATGGCGACGTGACGGCCCAGCTTGGCGGCGATGTCACGCACCTGGTTGGCGCGCAGGATGTGGTCTTCAGCAGTGCCGTGGGAGAAGTTCATCCGCACCATGTCGGCACCGGCACGGATGATCCCCTCGAGGATCCCTTCGCGATCGGTGGCCGGACCGAGTGTGGTTACAATCTTTGTACGTCTTGGCATGAAAGACTCCAGTTTTGAAGTTGATATGACTTGAGATACTGCCCCGTCAAGCGCATGACCCATTGCACCCGCTTGCAAGCCATCTGGGTGGCTTTTGTTACTAAATTACAATACTACACCAAGGAAGGTGGCAGAGACAGCCGGGGGCCGGGGCCCCCGTTGTTCACGAAGAGTGGGGTGTATCAAAGCGGGATTCGCGCAAACCTTCTTTGACTTTCTTCAGGTTTTCGCGAAATTTCATGCCGCGGCGCAGGGTGAAACCGGTCGCCAGCACGTCCACCAGGGCGAGCTGGGCGATGCGCGAAGCCATCGGCATGTAGACGTCGGTGTCTTCCGGCACGTCCATGGAGAGCACCAGGTTGCACTCGCGCGCCAGCGGGGAGTCCTTGGCGGTCATGCCGATGACGGTGGCGTCGTTTTCACGGGCCAGCGCGGCAATCTCCACCAGCGCCTTGGTGCGGCCGGTGTGGGAGATGAGCACCACCACGTCCCCTTCGCTGCTGTTGATGCAGCTCATGCGCATCATGACGATGTCGTCGAAGCTCACCACCGGGATGTTGAAGCGGAAGAACTTGTTCTGGGCATCGCGGGCGACGGCGGAGGAGGCCCCAAGGCCGAAGAAGCTGATCTTCTTGGACTGGGTCAGGATGTCGACGCAGCGATTGATGGCCGAGATGTCCAGGCTGTTCTTGGCGGCATCGAGGCAGGCCATGGTGGATTCGAAGATCTTGGCGGTATAGGTATCGGGCCCGTCTTCCGCCTCCACGTGGCGGTTCACATAGGGCGTGCCGTTGGCCAGGCTCTGGGCCAGATGCAGTTTGAAATCGGGAAAGCCCTTGGTATCGAGCCGGCGACAGAAACGGTTGACGGTCGGTTCACTGACGTCAGCCATCTTGGCGAGGGTGGCGATACTGGAGTGGATGGCCGTCTGTGGGGAGGCCAGGATGACCTCGGCGACTTTACGCTCTGATTTACTGAAACTTTCCAAATTATTAGTAATTTTATCAAGGGTATTCATCATCACCACCAGGCGTTTTTGTAATTTAGCTTCAGTGTCTTTGCACTAAATTCATGGCTAAGCAGGTTTCCAATCAACTTGATGACTATACAAGACAAGCTCTTATCGAAACTAATCTCGGCCCTGCAAAGTATGACTCATGTCTAATTATTTCGTTGTTTTGGTTACAAACTTCCAGTCATTCCGTGAAAGCGCTTACAAATGTTGCAAAGCAACAACACTGTGAGCGGGCGCACAGTTGCACCCATCAAACGCGCCGCAAGGGGAGGGGCTCGGGTAGAATTGGCACCAAATAATAAGTGCGGGACGGTAACGGCCGCCCCGACCCCAGTAACGAAGGAGTTGTTTTATGCAGCATACCCATGCGCTGGTCGGCGACGTAGGCGGCACCAATGCCCGGTTGGCCCTGTGCGAGCTGGCAACCGGCACCATTTCCCAGGCCAAGACCTATTCCGGGCTGGCCCATCCCACTCTCGAAGCCGTGGTTCGCCTCTATCTGGATGAGCACAAGGTGCAGGTGAGCGAAGCCTGCATCGCCATCGCCTGCCCCATCAACGGCGACTGGGTCGCCATGACCAACCACAGCTGGGAGTTCTCTATCAGCGAGATGCAGGCCAATCTGGGGCTGACCCGGCTGCAGGTGATCAACGATTTTACCGCCGTCTCCATGGCGGTGCCGGTGCTGGGGGAGAGCGATCGCATCCAGCTGGGTGGCGCGGCCCCTGTGGCCGGCAAGCCCATCGCCATCTACGGGGCCGGTACCGGCCTTGGCGTCGCCCACCTGGTGCAGGCGGGTGAGCAGTGGCTGAGCCTGCCGGGCGAGGGCGGTCACGTGGATTTTGCCGCCAACAGCGAAGAGGAGGATGCGGTGCTGCAGGTGATGCGCGCCGAGCTGGGCCACGTCTCGGCCGAGCGGCTGCTCTCCGGCCCCGGCCTCGTCAACATCTACCGCGGTCTGGTGAAGTCAGATGGCCGCGAGCCGCAGGCGTTCGAACCCAAGGACATCACCGAGCGCGCGCTGGCGGGCGAGTGCCTGGACTGCCGTCGCACCTTGAGCCTGTTCTGCGTGCTGATGGGCCGTTTTGCCGGCAACCTGGCGCTCAACATGGGCACCTTCGGCGGCGTCTACATCGCCGGTGGCATAGTGCCGCGCTTCCAGGAGTTCTTCATTGGCTCGGGTTTTCGGGTGGCCTTCGAAGACAAGGGACGTTTCAAATCCTACCTCAAGGATATCCCGGTCTTCCTCATCACCCATGAAGGGCCGGGCCTGCTCGGTGCCGGCGCCTATCTGCGCCAGTCGCTGGGCATCAAGTTGTAAGCAACGGCAGGGCGGGTGACGCAATGGACATGGTTCAGCCTTGATTCAGTGACCGTGGCGTAGAGTGTCCCTACGTACTCAAGAAGAGAGGGCGCCATAAGGAATTGGGACTTCTCTTCATCCGCTGGGTGCGTTTGTCACCTGACAAGCCTGAACTGTTTCACCGGCCCTTGCGGCCGGTTTTTTTATGCCCGCCGTTTACTGCCGGCCTGTTTTGCTGGCGATGGCGGCAGCCGGGTCTGTGTGAGGTGGCGGGGCCACAATGCAGTGCGCCTGCCGGTTGGCAGGCGCACTGGGTGGGCAGAGATGGCCTCAGGGCAGGTCGAGGGTGAAGCGGGCGCCGCCGAGCGGGGACTCGTCCACCATGATCTGGCCGCCGTAGCTGTGCACGATTTCGGTGACCACCGCCAGCCCGATCCCCTGGCCGGGGGAGCTGTCGGCGCGCACCCCGCGCTGGAAGATCTGCTGCGACTTGCCCGGGTCGATGCCGGGGCCGTCGTCCTCGATCTCGATCCGCAGTCGGTCGAGCCGGCGGCTCACCGTCACTTTGATCTCGCTGATGGCGAACTTGAAGGCGTTGTCGAGCAGGTTGCCCATCAGCTCCATCAGGTCCCCCTGCTCACCGGCGAAGAAGACGTCGTCGTCGAACTTGAAGCGGGTTTGCAGCTTCTTGTGGCGATAGACCTTGGCGAGGCTGGCCAGCAGCTTCTCGATGAGGGGCACCGGCTCGGTCCCCTTGCTGGCGAGGCGCTTGCGGCCGGTGACGGCGCGGCGCAGCTGGTACTGGATGATCTGATCCATGGTCAGGATCTGCTCATTGATGTTGTCGTGAATGTCGCGCCCGAGCTTGACCTCCTGCGCCGTCATCTGGATCAGCGCCAGCCGGGTTTTCAGACTGTGGGCCAGGTCGTTGAGGGCATGCTGGTAGCGCTGGGTCTGCTGGCGCTCGTTCTCCAGCAGCTGGTTGACCGACTCGGTCAGCGGCGTCAGCTCCCGCTCATAGTCGTTGGAGAGCGCCTCCCGCTTGCCGGCCCGGATCTCGTCGATCTGGCGCGCCATAGTGCGCAGGGAGCCCAGGCTCCAGAAGCTGGTGAGCAGCAGCAGAGCGCCGAGCAGGGCGTAGGCGAGCAGGGCCTGGCGGATGCACTGGTAGAGGTAGTCGCGGGTCTGCAGCAGGTAGCGCTTGGCGGAATCGACCATCACCACGTAATAGGTGGTGGGGCCGTCACCGTGGTTGCGCAAGAAGCGCAGGCTGTAGATGAAGTAGCTCTCGCCATTCTTGATGGTGAGGCGCTTGAAGAAGTAGTCCTGATCCAGCCCGCCCAGGTACTTCATCAGATCGTCACAGATGGAGTCCTTGACCTGGATCACCTCCGGCATGTGCAGGCTGGACCAGCTCAGCTGGCCGTCGGCCCGGCAGATCAGGGTATCAAGGTTGGGGTCGATGGCATCCGGAGTGAGCCGGCCCAGATCCGTGCTGGCCTGGGCGTCCGGCATCTTGGAGGAGAACAGCTTGGAGAGATTCTCCTGCATGCGGGTGCTGGCCTTCTGGGCCTGCTCATCGGTGTGGCCCAGATAGAGGATGTAGACCGAGAAGGACATGATGAGCGCGATGACCAGCATGGCGCTCAGCATCAGCTTGATGTGCAGCGAGCGGCGGATGAAGCGCATGGGGCGCGGCAGACGAAAGCCCATCAGCTGCACGACAGATTGAAGATGTAGCCCTGGCGGCGGATGGTGGAGATGGGTTGGATGAGCCCCTCCGGATCCAGCTTCTTGCGCAGCCGGCTCACCATCACCTCTATGGTGTTGGGGTCCCCCTCGCCGTCGCCGTAGAGCTGATCCAGCAGCTGCTGCTTGGAGACCACCTGGCGGGCGTTGCGCATCAGGTATTCGAGGATGAGGTACTCAAAGCTGGTGAGCACCACCGGCGTACCGGCGATGGTCAGCTCCTTGCGGGAGAGATCCAGCTCGTAGTCGCCAGCCTTGACCCTGGGAGAGATGAAACCGGCGCTGCGGCGCACCAGGGCATTGAGGCGGGCCAGCAGTTCGTCCTTCTGGAACGGCTTGACCAGGTAGTCGTCCGCCCCCGCTTCCAGCCCCTCCACCTTGTCCTGCCAGTTGCCACGGGCGGTCAATACGATGATGGGGAAGGGGATCTGCTGCTCGCGCAACTGGCGGATGAGCTGCAGACCGTCCATGTCCGGCAGGCCCAGATCGATGATGGCCACGTCGATGGGGTAGTCGGCGGCGTAATGGAGCGCCACCTGGGCGCTCTCGGTGCTGTGCACCTGATTCTGGGCTTCGGTCAGCAGGGTGGTGAGGTGGTGATTGAGCAGCTTGTCGTCTTCGACCAACAAAATTTTCATAAGGTGCGCGATCATGGGGATCCAGGCTGTCAATTAGAGGGCTTATGACGGGGAGAGTCAATCTGGATCCTAACAGCCCCGCCTGTATCGGGACTGAATCAGCCCGCCATTATTCACAACCCAGTCATTAGCCGGTGCGGGCCATGGCCGCGAGCTCGTCATCAGAGGTCTGCTGGCGCCACAGCCTGGCATAGAGCCCCTCGCGAGCCAGCAGTTCATGGTGGCTGCCCGACTCCACTATCTGCCCCGCCTCCATCACCAGGATGCGGTCCGCCTCGCGCAGGGTATTGAGGCGATGGGCGATGCTGATGAGGGTGCGGCCGCGGCGGATGGCCGGCATGTTGGCCATGATGGCCGCTTCCGACTCATAGTCGAGGGCCGAGGTGGCCTCGTCGAGCAGCAGGATCCTGGGGTTGACCAGCAGGGCGCGGGCCAGGGCGATGCGCTGGCGCTGCCCGCCCGACAGGCGGGCTCCCTTCTCTCCCACCTGTTGCTCGAAGCCCTGCGGCAGCTCGCGAATGAAGGTGAGGGCGCCGGCCAGCTGCGCCGCCTGCTCCAGCTCGGGCTGAGTGGCATCGGGGCGGCAGATGCGGATGTTGTCGGCGATGGTGCCGGAGAAAAGCACGCTCTCCTGCAGCACCACGCTCATGTTGCGACGCAGGGAGACGGGATCGGCGATGGCGAGATCCATGTTGTCCACCAGCACCTGACCATGTTGGGGCACATAGAGCCGTTGCAGCAAGCGGGTGAGGGTGCTCTTGCCGCAGCCGGACGGGCCCGTGATGCCGATAAACTGCCCCGGCTCGATGGCGAAGGAGAGGTTGGCCAGCACCTCGGGGGCATCCGGCTGGTAACGAAAGCGGATGTGGCGAAACTCGATGGCGCCTTGAAGGGCTGGCACGGAGGCGAGCCCGTGGTTGCCATGCTCCGGTGCCTCGTCGAGGATGTCGCCGACCCGGCGCAGGGCGATCAGGGTGTGCTGAAAATCCTGCCACACCTGGGCAAGGCGCAGCACCGGCTGGGTGACGTGACCAGCCAGCATGTTGAAGGCGACCAGTTCTCCCGGGCTCATGCGGCCGTTCAGTACCTCGCCGACGCCAAGCCAGAGCAGCAGGGCGGCAGTGAGCTTTTGTACCAGGTCGATACCCTGGCCGGCCGCCAGCCCCACCTTCCTGGCCTGAAAACCGCGCCTGAGCTGACGTGCCAGCAGGCGTTGCCACTCCTGGTAGAAGCGGCGTTCGGTGGCCGTGGTCTTGATGGTTTCGATGCCGGTGACCGCCTCGGTCAGGAAGCTGGTGGCATCGGCGTCCGCCTGATACTCCGCCTCGACCTTCTTGCGCACCAGGGGGCCTATCAGCAACCAGAGCAGGAAGTAGATCAGCAGCGAGCCCAGCACGCAGGCGGTCAGGCGCGGGGCATAGTGAAACATGACCCCGACGAACAGCAGGATGAACAGCAGATCCAGCACCAGCATCAGGGTCGAGCCGGTGAGGAACTGACGGATCTGGGCCATCTCCTTGACCCGGGTGATGATCTGGCCGGTCTGGCGGGTCTTGAAGTAGCCGATGGGCAGGCCGACCAGATGGCGATAGAGCTTGCCGGAGAGCTCGGCATTGACCTGGTTGGCCAGGTGGCCGAACACCTGGCCGCGCAGAAAGCCGTAGAGCGGCTCGGCGCAGGCCAGCGCCACCATGGCCAGAGCCAGCACATGCAGGCTGCCGAGGCTGCGTCCCACCAGCACCTTGTCGATGATGTTCTCGAACAGCAGCGGGCTGGCGAGGGCGATGAGCTGCAGCAGAATGGCGAAGCAGAAGACGTCCCGCAGCTGTTTCTGCTGGCGCAGCACCGCCGGGCTGAACCAGCCAAGCCCGAACTTGACCTCGGCCGGGGTGAGATCCTGCTGGGCCAGCAACAGAAAGTGCCACTGCGCCGCCAGGGCCGGACTCGGCAGCGGCTGCAGGCTGCTGGTGCCGCTGGCGGGATCAAACAGCTGCCAGCCCGCTGGCGTGATGGCAGTGATGGTGTACCAGCGGCCATCCCGCTTGAGCAAGGCCGGCAGCGGCAGCGCCGCGAGCGGGCAGCCCGGCCCCTGTGACAGGGCACTGCGCAGGCCAAGGTGGGCGGCGGCTTCCCGCACCGTCAGGTCGGGCGGTGCCAGATCGCAACCCAGGGCGTGGGCCAGCTGATCGGCATCGGCGGTCAGCATCAGTTGATGGGCCGCGTGGGTGAGGGCGGCGAGGGCGCCATTGGCGACGGGAGCGCGGTCGGCGGCGTGGGTTTGGTCCATCTTCATCGCTCCCGCAGCGCCTCGGCCTGATACTCGCGAATGGGGCTCAGCAGGTAGTCGATGACCCGGCGCCGGTCGGTCTTGATCTCCGCCACCACCGACATGCCCGGAGTGAGCCTGACGGGCTGGTTGTCGATCAGCATCTCGCCCTGGCTCAGCTTGACCCTGGCGGCAAAGACCAGCCCCAGCTGCTCATCGGCGGTGGCGTCGCGCGACACGCTCACCAGCTCGCCATCAATGGTGCCGTAGCGGGTGTAGGGGAAGGCGTCCACCTTGATGCTCACCGCCTGCCCCTCGTGCACGAAGCCGATGTCCTTGTTGAGGATCTTCACCTCGGCGAGCTGCACCCCTTCGTTGGGTACGATGACCAGCAACTGCTGGGCTGGCTGCACCACGGCGCCCTGGGTGTGAATGGCCAGCTGCTGCACCGTGCCGGCCACGGGGGCGCGGATCACCTCCAGGTGCTCCCGCTCGCGCAGTTTGGCGAGTTCCTGCTCGATGGCGGTCAGCTGCAGCCTGGCCTGCTGGCGCTTCTCGATCCACTCCCGTTGTTTCTGTGCCTTGAAGCCGGCCAGCCGCTCCTGCAGGCTCTGCTGCTGGGATTGCAGCACCTCCAGCTCTGCCCGCTGCTGGGCGAGCTGGCGCTGGGTCTCCAGCAGCTCTTTTTCCTGCTCCAGATACTCCACCCGGGAGATGGCCTGGGACTGGCTCAGGGTCTGACGGGCCTGCAGGCGGGGCCGGATGTTGGCCAGCAGGGTAGTGAGGGAGGCCATGTCGCCTCGCCTGGCGGCCTGGTTGGCCTGGTTGACCCCGAGTTCGGCCTGCAGATTGCTGAGGGTGCTGTGAAATTCGTGCAGCTCGCTCTGGTAGTTCTCTACCAGTGCCTGCTGCTGCTCCGGGGTGAGCCTGGCATAGTCGGGATGCTGGTCGGGTGTCTGCTCCCGGTAAAGCGCCTGGTAGCGGATCAGCGTCTGGTACTGGAAGGCCTGCTGCTGTCGCAAGCGGCTCAGATCCTGGCTGACCCCCAGGGTATTGAGGGTCAGCAGCGGCGCATCAGCGGCCACCACCTGACCGTCTTCCACGTGGATGGTCACCACCCTGGCCTGCTCGTAGGACTGGATCAGCTGGCTGCGGCCAAGCACCAGCAGGCGGCCGCTGGCGGTGGCCTGGATGTCGAGCTCGCCCCAGCAGGCCCACAGCAGGGTCAGCAGCACGCCGGCACTGAGGGTCAGCGCCGTGATGCGGGCAAAGGGAGAGGGGGGCGTCTCGGCCAGCGCCAGGTGGGCCGGCAGAAAGCCGTAGTGGGTATCCGCCTGCCGGGGTGGACGGGGTTGGCGAAAGCGGGCCAGCCAGGTACGCAGATTCATGGGGTCTCCTCGTGCAAGTCCTGCTGCAGTCGCCACAGCCGGGCGTAGTGCTCTCCTCGCGCCAGCAGGCTGGCATGGTCGCCCTGCTCCACTATCTTGCCGCGTTGCAGGACGATGATGCGGTCGCACTGGCGCACGGTGGAGAGACGGTGGGCAATGGTGATGACGGTGCGGCCGCAGGCGATCTGGCGCATGTTGCGCTGGATCAGGGCCTGCGACTCATCGTCGAGGGCGCTGGTGGCCTCGTCGAAGATGAGGATCCTGGGGTCGGCCAGCAGGGTGCGGGCGATGGCGAGGCGCTGGCGCTGGCCGCCGGAGAGCGAGCTGCCCCCCTCCGCCAGCACTGTGTCATAGCCAAGGGGCAGCCGCAGAATGAAGTCGTGGGCGCCGGCCAGGGTGGCGGCCCGGATGATCTGGTCCAGGCTGGCATGGGGCACCGACTGGGCGATGTTGTCCCGTACCGACTTGTTGAACAGGTGGTTCTCCTGCAGCACCACCCCCATCTGCTGGCGCAGGTGGTGGAGGGGGAGCTGGCGGATGGGCTGGCCGTCGATGAAGATCTCGCCCTGCTCGGGTTGATAGAGGCGCAGCAGCAACCTGGCCAGGGTGCTCTTGCCCGAGCCTGAGCCGCCGACCACCCCCAGCGTTTCACCGGGCGCTATGGTCAGGGAGAGATCATCGATGATGAGGGGGGCGTCCGGCTGATAGCGAAAGCGCACCCGCTCCAGTTGAATGGCGCCGGCACTCACCTGACCCGCGCCGTCACGCTGATGCTCGGGGGGCAGGTTGAGCATGTCACCCAATTTGTCTACCGCGATCCGGGTCTGGATGAACTGGCCCCACAGCTCCACCAGCCGTGACAGGGGCTGGGCCACGTGGCCGGCCATCATGTTGAAGGCGATGAGCTGGCCTATGGTGAGCTGCAGGCTGATCACCTCGCTCGCGCCGAGCCAGAGCACGCCGGCGCTCACCAGTTTTTGCAGCCACATGACGCCGTGCTGGGAGGCGTTGTTGAGCTGCTGCACCCGGTAACCGGCGGTCACCATCTGGCTGGTCTGCTCATCCCAGCGCCGCACGAAGCGCGGCTCCAGCGCCAGGCTCTTGAGGGTCTCGGCGCCGGCGACCGTCTCGTTCAAGAAGGCGGTGTTGGCGGCGGCGTGGCCGAACTGCTGTTCGACCGCATGCTGCATGCGCGGGGTGATCCACCAGGCGATCAACACATAGGCGGGGATAGAGAGCAGGATCACCAGGGTCAGCATGCCGGAGAGGCTGGCCATGACCGCCAGGAAGACGAACATGAACAGCACGTCCACCGTCAGGGTGAACATGGTGCCAGTCAGGAACTCGCGGATGGTGTTGAGCTCCTGCACCCGGGTCACGATGGCGCCTACCTGGCGGCTCTTGAAATAGAGCAGGGGCAGGGCAAACAGGTGCTGCACCATGCGCAGGCCGAGCTGTATGTCGATCCGGTTGGCGGTGTGGGCGTACTGATACTCCCGCAACCCGCGCAGACAGACCTCCACCAGGGCGGTGATCAGCAGCCCGAACACCAGCACGTCCAGCGTCGACCAGGCCTGATGCACCAGCACCTTGTCCATGACGACCTGAAAAAAGAGCGGGGAGATCAGCGCCAGGAGCTGCAAGACCAGTGAAAAGAGCAGTATCTCCCCCAGCAGCCGCTTCTGCTGCAGGAAGGCGGGAATGAACCAGCGGATGTCAAAGCGGCTCTGTTGCCTGCGCACTTCATAGACACGCCCGTTCCAGCGAGCCAGCAATTCCTGCTGGTCGATGATCTGCGGGTTGCCGACGGCGGGATCCAGGATCAAGGCCTGCTCCCCCTGGCGCTGGGCCAGCACGAAGGGGGCGCCGCTGTCACTGAGCAGCACCAGGGGGAGCGTCTGTTTGGCGAGTTTGCGGGGAGCAATGTGACGTTGGCGGATCCGGCTGTCGGTCTGCTGCTGCAGCCTATCGATAATAATATCAAAGGGTTCGTCTGGCGTGATATCTATATCTTTAGGGGGACAGCCCAATAATCCGGTAATAATCTTCAAGCATGCCAAAACAGACTCGTCATGCGCAGTCATAATATACCCCGTTGCCGCGTTTAAACCCCTCCTGTTTATATGGGGCAAGGTGACCTGTTGCAGGCAGGGCGCGCATACTAACGAGCCGATAATTCCCTGTCAAATTTTATATACACTGACAAACTCCATAATAAATTATTGAGCCCATATATCCTGACGTGTTCCCAAGAGGTGTGCCTCTATTAACCTTAATGAGTTCATTGATATTTATTTTGACGTAATTACTCTATTTTTGAATCATTGTTTAATTGAATCGGCTAATATTTTCAAATATGGTAAATATAGCGAAAAATGAGATGTTAGCGCCATGTTGATTTATCTTTGGCGGGATTTTTGTTTTTTGTTTTACCTTATATTTATTGATAATGGAATTTATATGACAGAGCAGTTTGTACAGACAGTATCCAGCGTCAACTACAACAAGGGTATTTTTTCCCTCTATTTCGTCGGGCAGGATCCGCTCAAGATGGCGCAGGGCGTCATGGCGGAAAGTGACAATGAGCTGGCGCTGAAACAGACGGTCCACATGCCGGCTGCTGGCTTTATGTATATGGTTTCAATGATAAAAAACATGCTTGAAGATCCGCGCATGGCCGCCGAGTTCGACAAGCTGATTGCCGCAGGCCTGATCCCGGCCGCCCCTGCCGACGCGCAGGAAAGCGCTCCTGCCGCCACAGCACAGGCTGCACCGCGCAAGAAGAAATAAATTTCCGGTTTGGGGAGTCAATGCACTTGGTATTGCAACCAACGGAACCGAACTGGCAACAAAAACAACATATGTTGGGAGGAGTCATGCTGCTCAGTCAGCACTCCTCCCTGCACCGGCGTTATTCCGTCGCCGAGTGGCAGCAACGTATATTGCCAGCATTTGAGTTGAACCAGTTCTGCTATTATGAAGACTCACACGGACGCCCGGTTGCATTTTGTAACTGGGCGTTTGTCTCTTTATCCATTCGTAACACCTTGCTGGCCGCCGAGCGCGAGCTGATCCGTGAGGATTGGCAATCCGGCGACCATATTTTTATTCCGGAGATGATAGCGCCATACGGACATGCCCGCGCCGTGGTGAGCGATCTGCGTCGCCGGATATTCTTGCCATGGAAAGGGCAGCGGGTCTGCACCGTGCGTGGTCATGTTCATGCCGAGCATGGTCAATGTGTTCGCAGGGTGCAGTGGTTTTCCATTTAATCATAATGAGTTAATACATGGGAAAGAGTGTATGGAGAAGTATTGAGTACTTCTTTACCGGTAATTACACGGCAGATGACGGAAACAATGATATCGATGCCTATGGCTTCGGTGGCGTCATCCGTGCCTATGGTGGTGACGACACCATCCGGGTCGGATCCATCGGTGCGACCGTCTATACCGGTACGGGCAACGACAGCGTCTATGGCGGTGCCGCCTATCTCAAGGTGGTTGACGACTCCGGCAACCTGACCGTCAAGGGGGCGGCGGGTTACGCCGACATCAGCAAGTCCCAGTCCGGCAACGTTCACTTTGCCGGTGCCAGCGGGGCGACCAACATCGATCACCAGGGGCGCGACGGCGACATCCGCTATCAGGGGGCGGCGCTGGCCAACTTCCTGACCCGCAAGGGGATCAGCGGCAACGTCAGCTTCGAGGGGGCCGGCGGCTACAACAAGCTCTGGCACCAGACCGACCGCGGCGATCTGAGCTACAGCGGCGCCGGGGCGGCCAACAAGCTGGACCGCACCTGGCACAGCCAGTATCAGGGCTCGCAGGGCAACATCCACTTCTCGGGGGCCGGTGCGGCCAACATCATCAGCTCCCTGGTGGAATCCGGCAACATCACCCTGAACGGGGCCGGTGCCTACAACAAGGTGTTCCGCAAGGGGCGCGAGGGGGATATCAGCTTCAACGGGGCCGGCGGCTGGAACGAGCTCTCCCGGCTGCGCAACGAGCAGGACGAGTACCTGCAGACCCGCGGCGACATCCACTTCAACGGGGCCGGCGGTTACAACCGGCTGCTGTCGGACGTGGCCGAGGGCAACATCCACTTCAAGGGGGCGGGGGGTTACAACCATCTCTCCCGCAAGGGCTCGGACAGCGATAGCTCCCCCTTCGCCGGCGCCCGTGCCGACGAGATCGCGCTGACTACCGCCACCATGGGCGGCAGCTGGATCAACCAGTCCCAGGCCGTCACGGCCATCAAGTCCAGCCTGCAACCCAATACCTACCTGTTTGCCTTCTTCGATGGCATGTACACCAAGATCAACCGGGTAGAGCTCTCCAACGATGGCGCGAGTGGTGCCCTGCGCTATCACGCCACCTCCTGGTACAAGGAGGGGAACCAGCTTGACGGGCTGGCCGGTCGTCAGATCGACGAGCACAACGGCTTCATCTCGACGCAAACCGACGGCGCCTATCGGCTGAGCGATCTGGTGTTCGAGCGGCGCCAGCGCATCAAGCTGGAGGCGGTAGAGGCGGATCTGACCGAAAACAGCTGGATCAACTACGGTGGCGGCGTGAACGTGGCGGCGGCCGACGTGACGCTCTCCAGCGCCAAGATGAGCGGTTACGCCATTTTTGAGGATGGCACCAAGGTTGACGTGAGCGCGCTGAAATCCCGGGTGCAGGCCAACACCTATGTGTTTGCCAAGCAGCTTGGCCCCTACACCAAGATAGTGGTGGTGGAGCTGGCCAACGACCGTGAGACCGGGGCGCTCAAGTACCTCGCCAAGGCCTGGTACAAGGAGGGAAACCACCTGGCGGGGCTGGCCGATCAGGTCATCTCGGAGCATACCGGCTTCACCGCCATGGGGACGGGGGGCTACTCCCTGAGCGAGGTACACTACCAGCTCGACACCGTCACGGCCGTGTCGGATCGACTGCCGGCCACCCGCGAGTTCTCCAGCCAGCTGCTGCTGCCCCGCCAGCAAAGTGGCGGCAAGAGCAAGGGTGACATCTTCTTTGACGGCGCCGGTGGCGGCAACGTCATCGAATCCGACGTGACCGAGGGCAACATCCACTTCAACGGTGCCGGTGCGGCCAACGTGCTGATCAAGCGCGGTCAGCGTGGCGACCTGGTGTTCCGTGGGGCGGGCCTTGCCAACGTGCTGGTCCACCAGGGGGCCCAGGGCCGGATGGATGTCTATGCCGCCGGTGCGGCCAACGTGCTGGTGCGCAGCGGGGATGGCGAGTACCTGGCCCGTCTGCTGGCCTATGGCAACATCTCGGTGCAGCAGGGCCGTGGCGACAGCCAGGTGGTCATGCTGGGCGGTTACAACACCCATACCCAGCTGGGCGATGGCCAGGGGCTGTGGCTGGCGGGGGGCGGTTTCAACCTGCTGACCCAGGTCGGCAACGGCCGGCTCGATGCCCTGTCGGTGGGCGGTGCCAACGTGCTGACCAAGTTCGGCGCGGGTCAGCTGACGGCCGGACTGCTGGGCGGGGCCAACGTGTTGACTCACGTCACCCAGGGGGACGAGGCTGCCGATACCCGCGCCGTGCTGCTGGGGGGCGCCAACGTGCTGACCAAGAAGGGCAACGGCAAGGTACAGGCCATTCTGGGGGGCGGCGCCAACGTGCTGACCCAGATTGGTCAGGGGGATACCCAGGCGCTGCTGCTGGGGGCTGCCAACGTGCTGACCCGGGTCGGCGATGGCGATCTCTCCACCGTGATGCTGGGGGGCGCCAACGTGCTGACCCATGTCGGCAACGGCGACACTCTGGGTGTGATGGGGGCCGCCGGCAACCTGTTTACCAAGGTGGGCGACGGCACGGCCATTGCCGCCATGATCGGCGCCGGCAACCTGTTTACCCAGATAGGCCAAGGCGATGCCTGGGCCCTGATGGGCGGGGTGGCCAACGTCTTCACCAAGGTGGGCGATGGCAATGCACTGGCGCTGATGGTGGCCAAGGCCAACGTCTTCACCCATATCGGTGACGGCCTGACCGTGGCGCTGATGCTGGCCCAGGGCAACCTGGCGACCAAGGTGGGCAACGGCATGACGCTGGCCGCCATGGTGGGCAATGCCAACGTTTTCACCCACGTCGGTGCTGGCGAGACCTTCGCCGCCATGCTGGGGCAGGCCAACCTGTTCACCAAGGTGGGGGATGGCCTGACGGCCGCGCTGATGATCGGCAAGGCCAACGTCTACAGCCACATTGGCAACGGCACCAGCCTGGGGCTGTTTGCCGGCGAGCTGAACGTGATGACCAAGGTGGGCAACGGCACCACGCTGGCAGCCCTGTTCGGCAAGGCCAACATAGTGACCCATGTCGGCAGCGGTCTGACCGGCGTGCTGGCGCTGGGCAAGGCCAACATCATCACCAAGGTGGGGGATGACTTCCTCGGCGCCATCGCCAAGGCCGATGCCAACGTGCTGACCCATGTGGGCAATGGCACCACCGCCGGCGTGCTGTGGGGCAAGGGCAACCTGCTGACCAAGATAGGTGACGGCACCACGGTGGGCCTGCTCATCTCCGAAGTGGGCAACGTGATGACCCACGTCGGGGCCGGCAGCACCATAGGCCTGGCCAAGGGGCGCGCCAACCTCATCACCAAGGTGGGTGACGGGCTGGTGGTGCAGGGCGCCTGGGGCGACGTCAACCTGCTGACTCAGGTCGGCAACGGCGATCGCTACAGCTTCGCCAAGGGCCGCGCCAACGTGCTGACCAAGGTGGGGGATGGCCGTGAAGTGGCCGTGCTGCAAGGGGAGGCCAACCTGGTCACCCAGGTCGGCAACGGCGATGGCTACACCGGCGCCTGGGGCAAGGCCAACGTCATCACCAAGGTGGGGGATGGTCGTCAGGTCGTGCTGGCCAAGGGCGATGCGAACATAGTGACCCAGGTCGGGGATGGCGAAGGCTATCAGGCGCTGCTTGGCAAGGCCAACATCGTCACCCGGGTGGGGGACGGCATCCAGGTCACCCTCGCCAAGGGGGAGGTCAACCAGACCACCACGGTCGGGGACGGTCTGAGCGTGACGGCCGCCTACGGCAAGTTCAACAACAACGTCAAGGTAGGTGACGGCACCACCGTCAACCTGGCCTGGGGTGACTACAACCTCAACACCAAGGTAGGGAACGGCCTCAACGTTGCTGTCATGAAGGGCAAGGGCAATGCCAATGTCCAGATCGGCGACGGGCTGGACATCACGGCCGCCTATGCCCGCCACAACGTGGCGATCAAGATCGGCAACGGCGACTTCTACAGCCTGGCCGTCGCCAGCAGCAATACCAGCAGCAACAAGCTCGGCACCCTGTTTGACAACATCAAGCAGACCCTGCTCGGCAGCGCGGGCAACCAGGCCATCAACTATCTGGTGCAGGGCGATGAACATGGCCCGATCAAGACCCCGCAAGCGGCCAGCCTGGGCGAGGTACAGGGACTGAGCGGCTTTGGTCTGGACGAGATTGGCGAGGTGAAATCCTCCCTGGCCGGCAGTCTGACCGGCAAGGTGAGCCAGGCCGGCGAGCGCGACGAGCAAGCAATGGACAAGGCGCTGCAGCTCGATGAGCAGGGGCTGGCCCGAGGGGGCGAGAACCTCATCGTCAACGGCGATTTCGAACAGGGGGCGCACGGCTGGCAAGATGCCGGCGCCGGCATCGAGGCCGATTTTTCCGCCGCCACTTACGGGCTGGCGACCGACGGGCACGGTGCCCGTGTCAGCGAACTGTCGACTGACCGCAATACCCAGATTTCCCAGGATCTTGCCGGCCTCAAGGCGGGCGAGACCGTCAACCTGACATTTGATTTTGCCCGTCGGGCCAATATTTCCCTGCAACACGGCATCGAGGTGCTGTGGAATGGCGAGCGGGTGTTTGCCAGCGAAGGGGACGCCAGCAGCTGGCAGAGCAAGGCGTTGACGCTGACGGCCAGAGAGGGTGCCAATACCCTGGCGTTCCGCGGCACCGGTGAGAGCAACGGCCTTGGCTACCTGCTCGACAACGTGGTGGCCATCGCCGCCGGCAAGGCCGAGATAGGCCAGGTCAGCGCCCAGCTGGCACAAGACGACAACGCCGCCCGGGCGAGAGGCGATCAGGCGAGTGCCGATGCCGACAAACAGCGGCTCGAGCAGGAGAAGGCGCAGCAGCTGGCCGCCATCGCCGGGAGCCAGTCCCAGCTGGAGGCTACCGACCAGCAGAAGCTGGCGGAGAATGGCCAGCAGCAGCGTGCCGCCATCGAGGCGGAAGCCCGCGACATGACGGTGCAACTCGATACGCTGGCCCGCCAGTTTGACCAGGTCAGAGCCCCTGACGCGGCGAGCGAGCCGTCCGGCCAGCACTGGCGCACCGGCTTTGCCGACCACCTGCTGAGCACGGTTCAGGAAGATCTGGACGATGCCGGCAGCACGGCCGGCACGGCGATCGAAGATGCCAGGCTCCGCCATGAGGCGCAGCACCAGCAGGTCGATAGCGCGCTGGCCAAGTCCAAGACGGGTCAGCAGCGCAGCGAACAACTGCAAGGTGACGCCGAGGCGGCTGGCCAGCAGCGGGCCGCCCAGGCCGAACAGCGCCGTCTCGACGCGCTGGCTCGCCAGGGAGAGGCTGCATCGCGCCAGCAGCAGGGCGAAGCGAGTGCCAGCCAGGCGCAGCTCGCCGGCGAGCAGGCGGCCAGCCAGGCCGGTTTGCAGGCCAACCAGGCCAAACAGAATGCGGCGAGCCTCAAGCAGAGCGGCGACAAGCCGAACCGCCAGGGTGCCCAGCCCGGCCAGCCCTCGGCCACCGCACAGCCCCTGCCGCAGGCCGGCGAGCTGGATGTGCCCGCCGTCGGCACCGTGTCGGCTCCTGATGAGGTCCAACCCTCGGCCATCGACACTGCCACCGGGCTGAGCGAGCAGGAGCAGTCCGCCCTCGACGGGGCGCTGGCGGCGGTCAACCGCCTGCAGATCAATGCCGGGATCCGTCAACCGGCGACACCACCTGTGCTCCCGACCCCAACACCGAGTCAGGTGCAGAAGGAGGCGCAGGCGACAGCCACGGCGACCAAGCCGGTGCAGCAGCATGAGGTACTGGCCACGGCGGCCGTGGATCTCACCGGCCTGCATGGCCCCCGCACGGGTAGCAAGGCCGTGCCTGAGTTCAGCAGTCACTTCAACGGCTCCTCCATCGGCATCGAGAACGAGCTGACGGGGCTGGTGGTGGCGTTGCCGAAGAACTCGGCACAGAAGTTTGGCTACGTGCACGATGCGGCAGGCAATCCGCTGTTCATGCTGACCAAGGACATGAACCAGGGGGGATACACCAATCCCGCCGGAATAAGCGATGTCAAAGGGATCAGCCAGTGGCAGACCCATACCATCGAGCTGGTGACCTACCCAAGCGAGATGCAGGACCAGCAGGCGGTGGAAGCTCGCAAGGAGGCCATGCTCTGGCTTGCCAGAGAGTTCACCCAGCACATCAGCCAGACCAACCACACCAGGCTCTCTGATCTGGTGAGCGAGGATGGTCGCTTCACCCTGGTCATCTCCAATGCCAACCACGTGATCGCCGCTGGCAATGGCGCCGCCCGTGACGGTCAGGGACAGACCATCGGCATGACGCCGAGCGGCCAGCAGGCGACCGTGGCGGTCAGTGCCAAGGCGTTTGGTACCGGCTCGTCCCAGGAGATCCGGCTGCTGGAGTCCGCTCCCTGGTATCACCCCGAGCTGAAGGAGCTGTTGCTGTCCAACACGGCCAACGTGCAGTGGGAGGATGCGGCCACCGCACAGAATGTGTTTGCCTACCTCACCTCCATTTACGGCAAGACGGCCGATCTGGCCCGGGAATACGGCATTCACATCAATGACTGGGATCCGCTGGCCGAGGGGATCACGCCCAACGCGCAGGGGTTGACCGATCCCAAGGTGAAGAATGCCTGGGAAATCTTGCCAAGAACCAAGCCGGTGGCCATGTTGGCCCTGCTCAGTGCCCATGACCGCAAGCTGGTGTCCGAGCAGATCCTGGCGACCCTCAAGTCGGCCTATTCACCGGCGCTGGCACAGAACATCTATGACTACTTCAAGTTTGGTGGCGAGGTGGCCGGGCATGGCATCAACAATGCGACCACGGGGGATGGCAAGCACCCGGAACCGGCCATCCTGTTCGAGTTCCGTCAGGTGCCGAACGAGCTGAGCCAGTTTGTGCCGAAGTCGGAGTCGACCGCCAGGGTAGAGGTGAAGACCCTCGACCAGTTCGACCCGGTCAGTCGCCGCACCATAGTGGCGGCGGTCAACAACCTGGTCGAGCAGAGCGCGGACTTCGACAGCTGGTATCAGGCCTATCGGGAGAGCCAGGGGCTGCCGCCGGTCAAGAATGCCAAGAAGGTGGCCTCTGCCAACCACAAGGCCGAGTGGGTGATGGCCAACCATGCCGAGGCATGGAGCCAGCTCACCGCCGAGCATCAAGCGGAGGATGCAAACGGACTGCAGGCCCTGGGTGGCCACAAGCCGGGGGATCAGAGCCCGGGCGAGGTGGATGCCGATACGGCCCCGTTGGACAAGCAGCCGCTCAACCCGCTGACCCGCTTCCTCAACGACAACCTCTACGGCACCCGCGATGAGCGGCGCCAGGTGGGCGACATCACCCGCCAACTGCTCGACCATGCGGTGAGCCAGGGCGAGGCCGAGCAGGTGACCCTGCAAGGGGACGCCGGCCGTCTGTCCGGTTACCTGCACAAGGGGGCCGAGCAGCCAGGGACGTCGCAGGATGGCAAGCCCGAGGTGGTGCTGTTCCTGCACGGTTCGGGCTCCTCCGCGGAGGAGCAGGCCGATGCGGTTCGCAGCCACTACCAGAAGCAGGGCATCGACATGCTGGCGGTCAACCTGCGCGGCTATGGGGCCAGCGATGGCGGTCCCAGCGAGCAGGGGGTCTACCAGGATGCCCGCACCATGTTCCGCTATCTGGTGGAAGAGCGAGGGGTGGCCCCTGACAAGATCCTGATCCACGGCTACTCCATGGGCGGCCCCATCGCCGCCGATCTGGCCCGTTATGCCGCCGAGCAGGGCAAGCCGGTGGGCGGGCTGCTGCTCGATCGCCCCATGCCCAGCATGAGCAAGGCGATCAAGGCCTACGAGCTGCCAAACCCGGGCGGTCTGGTGGGGGCGATCGCCAAGGCGATCAACGGTCGCTTCTCGGTGGAGAAAAACCTCGACGGCCTGCCCAAGAGCACGCCCATCATGCTGCTGACCGACAACGAAGGGCTTGGCAGCGAAGGGGAAAAACTGCGGGCCAAGCTGGCCGTGGCCGGTTATCAGGTCAGCGGTGAGCAGACCTTCTATGGCCATCTGGCCAGCAACCGCCTGATGGGCCAGTACGCCGAGCAGATCGTGGGTGACTTGTTCAACCGCACGCCGCCGGCTGCAGACATTGAGGCACCGCTCAAGGGCATCGAGGCCATCAGACGCGATCTCAAGCGCTACCAGGAGGCGCTCACCCCGCAGGTGGGCAGCAACGGGGCGACCAGAGACATCCGTACCACCAAGGCCTTCCTGGTCGGATATCAGCAAGGGCTGGCCGGCAAGGTGGTCGAGGGCTTCCAGTCCGACATGAGCATGACCCGGCTGGTGGACCTGTTCGTCCAGCCGACCCTGACGCCACAGCAGCAGGGGGCGCTGGCCTGGGAGATCGAAAACCGTGCGCTCAAGAGCACCATCAAACCCAGGATTGAGCAGTCCAACCGTCTGTTCCGCGACGTGGCCTCGCAAGGTGGCGCGGATCCATATGCCAGAGAACATCTGGCTCCCCAGCTGTTGCTGCTCAATCTGGCGGATGACGGCTTCGGCGGGCGCTGCGATCCCCTCTCCAAGCTGGTGCTGGTCGCCAAGCAGCTGGAGAGCGAGGGGCAACCCGATCTGGCGCGGCGCATGATGGAGAAGCTCTACTCCGCGGCGGCGGTGATCAACAACCCGGACCGCTACTCGGCTACCGAGCTGGACAACGCCCGCAAGCTGGTGGGCAGCCTGGCGGAGATCCACACCAACACGCCGGCCGCCTACAACTACGACAGCCTGCGCAGCATCAAGTACGACATCGTCAAGGAGAAGTGGGAGGGCAAGAACGCCATCTCGCTCGATACCGTGCTCACCAAGCTGACTGCCAAGGGCAGCGATGCCCCTGTGTTGCTGGAGCTGGATGCGCCGGGCCACGCCATGGCTGCCTGGGCCAAGCAGGGAGAGTCTGGCCGGATCTATGGCTTCTACGATCCCAATGCCGGCATCGTCGAATTCTCCTCCGCCGAGAAGTTCAGTCGTTACATGACCCGCTTCTTCGGCAAAGAGGGGCTGGATATGGCCAACGGCTACCACCTCAAGCCGGGGCCGGATGGCAAGCCGCAGTTCTTCAGGGTCAGCGAGATGAACGGCGCCGAGCTCGCCCGCTTCAAGCCGTCCAAGGATCTGGCCAACAAGGTCACCCTGCAGGAGATCCTGCAGTTGCCGGTATTTGACGAGAGTCCGATGGCGGAGCTGCCGGGCAAAACGGGAGTGACGGAGCGCACAGCCAGGCTGTTTGCCGACGTCTACAGCCCGGATGAGCTGAAAAAAGCTGCCCAGGTCTTTGCCAAGCCCATTGGCGAGTCTTATCAGCAGATCCTGGATCAGCTCGCCACGCTGCACGGTGCCAGCGGACAGGCCAAGGTAGAAGCCGCATTGCGGTTGAACAATCTGATCGACGACTACCTGGTCAAGCACGAAGGCTCCGGTAGAAACCCGGCGCTGAGCAAGCTGCAGAGTCAGCTTCACGGCAATCTCTATCGCGGCGAGCTGGCCTCGTTGCAGGCCGAGGTGACGGCGCTGGCCAAGACCCGCCCGGACCTGGCTGCCATTGTCATCGGCAAGGCCGCCGAAGAGGCGCAGGGCCAGCATCCGGGTCTCACCCAGATGGTGCTGCGCTGGGCGGCGCAAGACCCCTATCTGGCGGCCAAGGCTGGGTACCAGGGGGTCGTGCCGGCGGATCTGCCGTTTGAGGCCAGATTCCACGTCGTCCTCGGCGAACAGCATGACAATCTGAAGAAGTGGCTGAGCGAAGCCCAGGGGGAGGGACTGCTGAGCCGTGCCGTGCTGGACGACACCAGCAAGGTGCTGCATCTGGGTTACTCCTACCAGGAGCTGCAGGACATGACGGGGGAGCAGTCCGCCCAGATGGCGGTCTACTTCATCAAGGAGGTCGCCAAGCAGGCAGCCCCCGGATCTGAGCTCTCCGCCGAGCTCATCATGCTGGACAAGTTCGGTGACCGTCGTTACCTCGGCGAGCTGGAGTCCCGCCGTATCGCACAGGTCGAGAACATCTATCACAGCAGCAAGCAGACCGATGTGGCGGCCTGGGATGCCCGCTATGGTGGCGATGCCCTGCGGACGCTGAACAACCAGCTGGACGGGGAGAGCACGCTGGCCGGACAGCTGTCGCGCCTGCTGGATAACCGCAATGGCCTGCTGATCGGCGAAACCCACGGTAGCGACGTCAACGGTCTGCGGTTCGTCAACGAGCAGATGGATACGCTCAAGACCCAGGGGGTGACTGTCATCGCTCTGGAACACCTGCGCAGTGAGCTGGCTCAGCCGCTGATCGACCGTTATCTGGCGGGGGGAGAGATGTCTCCTGAGCTGGCGACCATGCTCAAGAGCAAGCACCTGGAGCCCTCCCTGTTCGAGCGGGCCCGGGAGCGGGGAATGCGGATCGTGGCGCTGGACGATGGCAGCACCGCCAGACCCGCCATCGCTGGCACCGAGCACGGCCTGATGTACCGGGCCGGGGCGGCCAACAACGTCGCCGTCGAGGTCTTGGGCAAGTTGCCGGTCGGCGAGAAGTTCGTCGCCATTTACGGCAGTGCGCACCTGGCGTCCCACAAGGGGATCGAAGGCTTCGTACCCGGCATTACCCATCGCCTGGGGCTGCCGGCCCTGAAGGTGGATGCGGACAATCGCTTCCACCTGCAGGCGGACGATGTCAGTCAGCGGGTCGAGTACGCCGATGTCGGCAGGAAGTGGACGCCGGTGACGGCGCTGGATGGCGAAGACCAGCCGGTTCGCAACCAGCGGGTCAACCAGTGGCAGCAACCTGAGGTGACACCGGGCAGCGAAGGGGGCGAGACCCGCTTCACCAGCCAGATCATCATCCAGACCGAAGATGATCCTGTGGCTGCCAAGGCCGCGGCCAGCCTGGCCGGCAAACACCCCGACCACAGCGTGGTGGTGCAGCTGGATGCAGATGGCAACTATCGGGTGGTCTATGGCGATCCGGCTCAGCTGGCCGGCAATATCCGCTGGCAGGTGGTCGGCCATGGCCGCAATGAGGATGGACAGAACAACAGCCGCCTCAGTGGCTACAGTGCCGACGAGCTGGCCGGGCGCCTGCGCCGCCTGGGCGATCGTCTGCAACAAGAGGCCGGCGTGGCCACCAAACCGAGTCACGTCAGCCTGGTGGGTTGCTCCCTGGTGAGCGACGACCTGCAGGCCGGCTTTGCCCGTCGCTTCATCCAGGCGCTGGATAACGAGGGGATCCGTACCCAGGTGTCGGCTCGCAGCAGCGAGGTGGCGGTCGATCAGGGCGGTCGCAAGCACACCCGTGGTGAGGCGGATGTCTGGGCCCGCAAGGTGGCCGCCAACAAGGTGGTGCTGACCCTCAACGACGCCGGCGAACCCGTGGTGTACAACGAGCGGGTGCGCGGCGGCGTGGCAGAAGGGGACATCGACCTGGCGAAAGTGGGCCAGAGCGAGGGCGAAAGCCGTGCCCGGGGCGCCATCGCCGACAACGACGAGACCTTCGTCGCACCCGAGAAACAGCGCCAGCCGGAGACGGCATCGAGCCAGACCAGCAGTGCGGTCAGCTACTCCGGCAACGTTCAGGTCAACGTGGGGGATGGCGAGTTCACCGCCCTCAACTGGGGGACCACCAACCTGGGGGTCAAGGTAGGCACGGGCGGCATGAAGTCGCTGGCCTTCGGCGACAACAACGTCATGGTGCACATCGGGGATGGCGACAGCAAACACAGCATCGACATCGCCGGCTACCGGGCGCTGGAAGGGGCCCAGCTGTTCGTTGGGCAACGCAACGTCAGCTTCAACCTGGGGCGCAGCAACGATCTCATCGTGATGCTGGAGAAATCCATCCCCACTCCGCCGCTGGTCAATCCGTTTGACGGGGCCGCCCGCATTGCCGGTGCCCTGCAGCAGATCGCCGGTGACGGTGCCAAACCGGATTGGGTTGCCAGCCAGTGGGATCAGTGGACCCTGGCCGGCGCCAACAAGTTCGTGGCCGACATGGCCGGTCTGGATCAGACCAGCAGCGTCGAATACGGCTCGCTCACCACCCTGGACAGCGGCAACGAGCGCAGCAGTCGCGGGCTCAAGAGCGACCTGGAAGCGACCCTCAACAAGGAGTTCAACAAGCGCATTTCCGGCGGTGGCCAAGGTGCGCAGGGCCCTCTGGACCGGGCGGGCAAGTTGCGCCAGGCCAACGAGAAGCTGGTCTTCAACTTT
Organism: Aeromonas sp. 600276; assembly: GCF_049175815.1. Classification (NCBI taxonomy): domain Bacteria; kingdom Pseudomonadati; phylum Pseudomonadota; class Gammaproteobacteria; order Aeromonadales; family Aeromonadaceae; genus Aeromonas; species Aeromonas sp. 600276. The sequence goes on from NZ_JAAKVU010000002.1 coordinate 269,633, forward strand.
GCCGTTGCCGGTCAGGGGGCCGATATCCAGGTCACCACGGGCAACTGGAACTTCGTGTTCGGTGACAACATCCAGGCGATCCTGGACACCAACCTGGGCTCCCTGTTCGGGCTAATGACCCAGGAGTTCACCGCCAGCGGGCAGGCCAAGACCACCTTTACCTTCACCCCGACCGATCTGCCGCGCCAGCTGCAGAACCGGTTGCTGGGTCGTCTGGCAGGAGTGGGGGCCGATACCACGCTGGCGGACATTTTCGGCGTGGATTACAACGCCCGTGGCCAGCTGGTGGCCCGTGATGGGGCGGCCATCGATGCGCCGGCCCTGTTGCAGGAGATGCTGGGGGTCATCGCCGAGTTTGGCGGCGATCAGCTCAAGAGCCTGACTGATCCGGCCAAATGGCTCGATCAGCTCAAGGCCGGGCTGGATCTGGGGGAAGATGCCCTCAGCAGTTTTGCCCGCAGCCACGGCCTGCAGGACGAGGCGCCCGAAGAGGCCAAGTCCGGGACCGTGACGGTGCAGCAGGGGAACGAGGCCAAGCCGGCGGCGCTGCCGGCCGCTACCGAGGAGCGGGCCTTCGGCTTCAACGCCCTGAGCCTGCCCAACCTGTTTGCCACCCTGTTCAACCGGGACAAGCAGGCGGAGGTGGTGGCGCTGGCCAAGAACCTCAAGCAGAACCTGACGGCGGATCTGCTCAACATGAAGGAGCAGACCTTCGACTTCCTGCGCAACAGCGGCCATCTGCAGGGAGATGGCGACATGCATGTCTCCCTTGGCAACTACAACTTCAACTGGGGGGGAGACGGCAAGGATCTGGGGGCCTACCTCGGCGACAACAACAACTTCTGGGGTGGTCGTGGGGACGATGTCTTCTACGCCACCGGCACCTCCAACATCTTCACCGGCGGCGCCGGTCAGGACACCGGGATCATGATGGGACGGGAGAACATGATGTTCGGCGGGCAGGGTGACGACGTCGCCGTGCTGGCCGGCCGTGTCAACCGCGCCTTCATGGGCGAGGGCAACGATCAGGCCTTCATCTTCGGTGAAGAGGGCATAGTGGAAGGGGGCGCAGGCCAGGATTATCTGGTGACCTCCGGCAACTACAACCAGATCGATGCCGGCGCGGATCAGGACTTCACGGTGACCATAGGTCATCACAACCAGATCCGGCTCGGCGAGGGCGATGACTTTGCCATGGTGTTCGGCAATCACAACCGCTTGCTGGCCGAGCATGGCAACAACCAGGTCAAGCTGATGGGCTATCACGCCACCATCCGGGGCGGTGACGGCCAGGATCGCTTGATTGCCGACCAGGTCGCCAAGTTCAGCCAGCTCGATGGCGGTGCCGGCGATGACCTGCTGGTGCTGGGCGGTTACCAGAACCAGTTCAGCGGTGGTACCGGCGTCGACAGCTTCGTGTTCAGTGGCGCCGTGATAGAGAACCTGGTGCAGGACATCGGCAAGGAGGACTTCATCGTCTTCAATGATGTCAGCTGGCGGGATCTCTGGTTCAAGCGCAGCGGCTACGATCTGCAACTGCTGGTCAACCGTCGTGCCGACGGCACCAGCGAGCAGGGCAAGTTCGAGCAGCTGGGCAGTGCCACCTTCAGCAACTACTTCGCCGACAACCGGGCCCAGCTGGTGATAGGGCTTGGCGAGCAGCAGGCTGACGGCGAGCGCAGCTACAGCGCGCTCTCCCATCAGGCGGTGGACAACCTGATCCAGGCCATGAGCAGCTTCGCCCCCGAAGCGGGCGACATGGGCCTGCTCAACCGGCTCGACAGCCAGGCCAACAGCCTGGTGCAGTCGGCCTGGGGTGATGTGATCCAGGGCAAGGGGCGGGTTGCCTGAGCAACCTGACTTCCCTCCCGTAAGGTAAAAACCTGCTCTTCGGAGCAGGTTTTTTTATGCCTGTTGCACCCGAAGCGGGCGGCGCAGGCACCAACAAAAAAGCCAGTCAGGAGCTGACTGGCTTTTTATTGGTGCTTATCGGGGATCAGTCGATGAGACTGGCCCACAGGTCGTACTCGTCCGCTTCGTCGATACGGACCTTGACCATGTCGCCGGGCTTGAGGCCGGTTTCACCGTTCAGGTAGACCAGGCCGTCGATCTCGGGGGCATCGGCGGCGGAGCGGCCGGTGGCACCCTCTTCGTCCACCTCGTCGATCAGCACCAGCATCTCTTTGCCCACCTTGCGGGCCAGCTTGCGGATGGAGACCTGCTGTTGCAGCTCCATGAAGCGCTGGAAGCGCTCTTCCTGCACCTCGGCCGGCACCGGATCCGGCAGCTCGTTGGCCTTGGCGCCCTCGACCGGGCTGTACTTGAAGCAGCCGACCCGATCCAGTTCCGCCTTGTCGATGAAGTCCAGCAGCATCTGGAACTCTTCTTCGGTCTCGCCGGGGAAGCCGACGATGAAGGTGGAGCGCAGGGTGATCTCGGGGCAGATCTCGCGCCACTTCTGGATCCGCTCCAGGGTGCGCTCGACGGTGCCGGGGCGCTTCATCAGTTTCAGGATGCGCGGGCTGGCGTGCTGCAGCGGGATGTCGAGGTAAGGCAGTACCTTGCCGTCGCGCATCAGCGGGATGACGTCATCCACGTGCGGGTAGGGGTAGACGTAGTGCAGGCGCACCCACATGCCGAGCTTGGCCAGCTCTTCGCACAGGGCCACCATGCTGGTCTTGACCGGCATGCCGTCGTAGAAGCCGGTACGGTGCTTGACGTCGACGCCGTAGGCGGAGGTGTCCTGGGAGATGACGAGGATCTCCTTCACGCCGGCCTCTTTCAGGCGCTTGGCCTCGGCCAGTACCTCGCCGATGGGGCGGCTCACCAGATCCCCGCGCATGGAGGGGATGATGCAGAAGGTGCAGCGGTGGTTGCAGCCTTCGGAAATCTTCAGATAGGCGTAGTGACGGGGGGTCAGCTTGACACCCTGGGCCGGCACCAGGCTGGTGAAGGGGTTGTGGGTCGGCTTCTCCACGTATTTGTGGACGTGGCCGAGCACCTCTTCATAGGCGTGGGGGCCGGTGATCTCGAGCACCTTGGGGTGGATCTCGCGGATCTGGTTCTCTTTGGCGCCGAGGCAACCGGTGACGATCACCTTGCCGTTTTCGGCCAGGGCCTCGCCGATGGCTTCCAGCGACTCCTGCACCGCGCTGTCAATGAAGCCGCAGGTGTTGACCACCACCAGCTCCGCATCGTCATAGCTGGGCACCACGTCGTACCCTTCGGTACGCAGCTGGGTCAGGATGCGCTCGGAATCGACCAGGTTTTTGGGGCAACCCAAGGAGACGAATCCTACTTTGGGGGCCTGTTTTGTGTTGGACATCGCTCAATCACTCTTAGGTGGCTCTAGTTTTAGGGCGCGGATTTTACCGGAATGGCTAACCAAAAACTATACAGCCGGCACGCCGGAAGCGAACAATCTCTTTGCCCGGGCCACAATGGGCCGTCAAAGGAGAAAACCATGGTGGCAACAGGTCTTGCCGTCCGGTCAGCTGGGCCCTGATGTTTGTTGCTGACGCTTGAGTCAATTTGGCAGGAGAGTAAAAACAGGGGTCACTATACTCCCTGCAGGAATAGCAGAAGGACGTGCGGGATGGAGAGTTCATTTGGCGAAAAAGTGCAGAACGTGCACGCCACGCTCAGGCAGCGGTTTGACAAGTTGAGCCGGGTTGCGGTCGCCATCTATGACCAGCAGACGGACAAGCTCAAGACCTTTGCCCACAGCACGGAGGGGGGCTCGCCGCTGTTGCAGTACGAGGTGAAGCTGAGCGAGGTGCCCTCCCTGCGCTATCTGGCCGAGCGCCAGCAACCCAGGGTGCTCGATACTCTGGGCTCGCTGCAGGGGTCCCCCGCCGAGCACAGCCGCAAGCTGCTGGCGGCCGGTTATGAGTCTAGTTACACCGAGCCGCTGCTGTTCAACAGCCGGCTGTTCGGTTTTCTGTTTTGCGATGCCAGGGAGCCCGGCTATTTCGATGCGGCCATTCGCGGTGAGCTGGCGGCATACGCCCAGATCCTGGCAGCCATCATCGCCGTTGAGTTCTTCTCCATCCAGACCCTGAACGGGGCGCTGACCACGGCGCGGGAGTTCAGCCGCTACCGGGACGAGGAGACCGCCAACCATCTGCACCGCATGTCGGGCTATTCGCGGCTCATCGCCCGCGAGGTGGCAGCCCATTACCCCCTCAATGACGAGGAGGTGGAGTTCATCCATCTCTTCTCCGAGCTGCACGACATCGGCAAGATTGCGGTGCCGGACGCCATCCTGCTCAAACCGGGCAAGCTGACCCCGGAGGAGTACGCGGTGATGAAGATCCACCCGCTCAAGGGACGGGAGATGATCGCCCTGATGATCAAGGAGTTTGGTCTGGACGGCATCCATCACACCGACATGCTCAAGAACATCATTGCCTACCATCATGAGCGCTTCGACGGCCAGGGCTACCCGGAGGGGCTGGCGGGGCAGGCGATCCCGCTGGAGGCTCGCATCGTCACGGTGGCGGATGTGTTCGACGCGCTCACCAGCGAGCGTCCCTACAAGCAGGCCTGGCCGTTCGAGACGGCCTTCGAGTACCTCAAGACCCATGCAGGCAGCCAGTTCGACCCCGTCTGCGTTGCGGCTGCGCTGCGCAGCAAGGAGGCGTTTCGCGCCATCCATCAGCAGTATCGGGATCCGGCCATAACCTGACCTCTCGTTCACGCTCTCGGTGCTAGAGTCGGCTTGCCTACCGGGGGGAATGCCTGGGGGCGGGCTCTGCAATTTGATAGAGATGCTCGGAGCAAGCGCTTGCGCAGCCACAAGGCCGGTTGCTATTGCCCTGGCGCTCTGCCACTAGCCGGGTTTGGCGCCACCAGAGCAGGGCGCTCATGGCCAGGATCAATGCGAAGGCGGCCAGCATGCTCAGCAGCAGGTGTGACATGGTTCGTCCCCTTGTTGATGATTGCAGCCGCACTGCTCTGCCTGGTGACAACCACTTTCCCTACCGATCTGTTTCTCCTTGCGGCCGTTGCAGGATGGCCGGATCCCCTTGACAAGACTCCCGGCCTTGCGGCGTGACGGACTGCCCTGGCTGGCGTCGGTCAGCGGCTGAAGGTGGGCAGCAGACAGATCAAGGTGCGCCGAGCGGTACTGCCATACCGATATCCCGGCATCGAGCAGTCGGCCCAGCATGTGCTCACCGATATTTCGCACCAGCACCTGAGTGACGGCATGGGCCTGTAGCGTCGCCAGCAGGGCCTGTTTGCCACGGCAACCCTCGCCGTTGGCCGGGTTGGACATGGTCGCGAGCACCTCGCCGGCTGGACTGACAATCTGCAGTTGCTCAGCCCGGCTGACGTGGGCGGATGGCTGGCCCCGGCTCAACAGGATGGCATGGTTGCCTGGCACGGCTGCTGTATTCACGTTCTGGTTCATTGCGCGGTTTCTCCACCGGGTTGCGGGACGTCGGTTTGCATCAACAGGGCCTTACCTAAACTCAGGCACTCCACCACCTTGTAGCGGGCGCGCTTGAGGGTATTGGCCAAGGTCTGGCGAGAAACGCCCATGAGTCGGGCGGCCTCCTGTTGCTGCATGCCCTCCAGATCCACCAGGCGCAGCGCCTCAAACTCATCGGCGGCGAGGGCCACCTGCTCCAGTTCATGCATGGGGACACCATTGGGCTTGAAGCAGCTGTTGGCGGGGCGCCCGCAGATACGACGGGCTATTTTTGGTCTCGGCATAACGCCTCCTAATTTGCATATGCCACATATACGCCGCATAAATGGCATATGCAAATTAAAGAAAAATGTAATTGAAAGGCATGATCTTGTTGAGAGGGAGGTTGCGGCTTCACGAGCAGAGTTGGCGGCAACTTGATCATTTCAATGGTTCTTGTATAGTTGAAATGAAGGCGCATCCAACGAGAGACAAACATGAACAAAGAGACGGCCACCAAGGTCTTTGAATCGCTGGCATCCGGGATCCGGCTCGATGTGTGGCGGCTGCTGGTCAAGGCGGGGCTGGATGGGCGGGTCGCGGGCGAGCTGGCCGGCGAGCTCGACATCGCCCCCAACACCCTGTCGTTTCATCTCAAGGCGATGCTCAATGCCGGCCTCTTGTCGGTGGAGCAGGAGGGGCGCTTCCTGCGCTACCGCGCCAATATCCCCTTGATGCTGGACCTTATCGGCTATCTCACCGAGGAGTGCTGCGCCGGCCATCCGGAGGCGTGCGGCATGATGCGCGCCGAGTCCACTTGCTCACCCCATGTGCTGCCTGCGCAGCCCTGCTGCCACAAGGAGTAATGCCATGTCAGTCATTCAGATTTTCGACCCCGCCCTCTGCTGTGCCAGCGGCGTTTGTGGCACCGAGGTCGATCAGGCGCTGGTCACCTTTGCCGCCGATCTGGCCTGGGCCAGGGAGCAGGGCGTTGCCATCGAGCGTTTCAATCTGGCCCAGCAGCCGCTGCAGTTTGCCGAAACACCTGCGGTCAGCGCCTTTCTGACCCACGCCGGGGAGGAGGGGCTGCCGCTGGTGCTGGTGGAGGGTCAGGTGGTGCTGACCGGCCGCTATCCGAGCCGTGGCGAGCTGGCCCGCTATGCCGGCCTGCCCGCGCCGCAGGCCACCATCAAGGGCATAGTGAAAGCGGCCTGCCGTCCTGGCAGTGGTTGCTGCTAAGACATTGATATTCCAAACCATGTCGTAACGGGAGAGGCTATGTATCACTTTCTGACCAATCCGCCGCCGTTTCTCTTTTTCACCGGCAAGGGCGGGGTGGGCAAGACCTCGCTGGCCTGCGCCAGCGCGGTGGCCCTCTGTGACGCCTGCAAACGGGTGCTGCTGGTGAGCACGGATCCCGCCTCCAACGTGGGGCAGGTGTTTGCCACCGACATCGGCAATCGCATCACCGCCATCGCCGCCGTGCCCGGTTTGTTGGCGCTGGAAATAGATCCCCCCGCGGCGGCCAAGGCTTATCGGGAGCGGATCGTCGGCCCGGTGCGCGGCAAGCTGCCCGAGCGCGTGGTGCGCAGCATAGAGGAGCAGCTCTCCGGCGCCTGCACCACCGAGATCGCCGCCTTTGACGAGTTCACCGCCCTGCTCACCGACCCAGCGCTGCGCTCGGAGTACGACCATATCCTCTTCGACACCGCCCCCACCGGCCACACCATCCGCCTGCTGCAACTGCCGGGGGCCTGGAGCGAATTTCTGGCGCAGGGCAAGGGGGATGCCTCCTGCCTGGGCCCGTTGGCGGGGCTGGAGAAACAGCGCAGCCAGTATGCCGAGGCCGTCGCGGCGCTGGCCGACGGCGCTCGCACCCGGCTGGTGCTGGTGGCACGCGCCCAGCACTCCACCCTGCGGGAAGTGGCCCGCACCCACGAGGAGCTGGCTGCCATCGGCCTGGCGAACCAGCAGCTGGTGATCAACGGCCTCTTCCCCGCAGACGCTATTGCCGGTGACACGCTGGCGCAGGCCATCTGGCGGCGCGAGCAACAGGCCCTTGCCGACATGCCGCAGGGAATAAAGGGGCTGGCCCGGGATCAGGTGCCGCTGCTGGCCACCAACCTGGTGGGGCTCGACAGTTTGCGCCAGCTGCTGCAACCACAGGATGCTGGTGAGCAGGCACCACTGGCAACGTCAGCCCATCTGCCAGTCCAGCCCGAGTTGAGTTCGCTGGTGGACGAGCTGGCCGCCGACGGTCACGGCCTCATCATGCTGATGGGCAAGGGCGGGGTGGGCAAGACTACCCTGGCGGCCGCCGTGGCGGTGGAGCTGGCAAGCCGCGGCCTGCCGGTGCACCTCACCACCTCGGATCCCGCCGCGCACCTCGGCGAGACGCTGGCAGGCAGCCTGCCCCATCTCGAGGTGAGCCGCATCGACCCCCACGCCGAGACCGAGCGTTACCGCGCCCAGGTGCTGGCCAGCAAGGGGGCGGCGCTGGACGAGCAGGGGCGGGCGCTGCTGGAGGAGGACTTGCGCTCCCCTTGTACCGAGGAGATCGCCGTGTTTCAGGCCTTCTCGCGCATCATCCGCGAGGCGGGCAAGCGCTTCGTGGTGATGGATACCGCCCCCACCGGCCACACCCTGCTGCTGCTCGATGCCACCGGCGCCTACCACAGGGAGATCGCCCGCCAGATGGGGAACAAGGGGCTGCACTTCACCACCCCCATGATGCAGTTGCAGGACCCCAAGCAGACCAAGGTGCTGATCGTCACCCTGCCCGAGCCCACCCCGGTGCAGGAGGCGGCCAATCTGCAGGCCGATCTGCGCCGTGCCGGCATCGAGCCCTGGGCTTGGCTCATCAACCACAGTCTGCAGCAAGCCGCGGTCAGCTCGCCGCTGCTGCAGCTGCGGGCCGAGCGTCAGTTGCCCCATGTCGAGGCGGTCGAGCGGCAGCATGCCAGCCGCTACGCCGTGGTGCCGCTGCTTGCCGAGGAGCCGGTGGGGGCGGATGCCCTGCGCCGCCTCTGTCAGCACCACTGAACAGTCAGCATCACTGAACAAGAGCCCGGCCGCGTGGTCGGGGCGGATGGATATTTGTCGTTAACGAAAGAGATGCGGGATGACCGCATCGGGAGCCCTCATGTCTGCAACCTGTGATGCCAAGAGCCAACCGGCGATTGGCTTTTTTGAACGTTACCTCACCGCCTGGGTGGCCCTCTGCATTCTGGTGGGGATTGGGCTAGGGCAGGGCCTGCCGGATCTCTTCAAGGCCATCGGCGCCATGGAGGTGGCCAGGGTCAACCTGCCGGTGGGACTGCTCATCTGGGTGATGATCATCCCCATGCTGCTCAAGATAGACTTTGGCGCCCTGCATCAGGTGAAGGGGCACCTCAAGGGGATTGGGGTCACCCTCTTCATCAACTGGCTGGTCAAGCCCTTCTCCATGGCCTTCCTCGGCTGGCTCTTCATCCGGGTGCTGTTCGCCGACTGGCTGCCGGCGGAGCAGCTCGACAGCTATGTGGCGGGGCTGATCCTGCTGGCGGCGGCCCCCTGCACCGCCATGGTGTTTGTCTGGAGCCGCCTCACCAATGGCGATCCTTACTTCACCCTGTCGCAGGTGGCGGTGAACGATCTCATCATGGTGTTTGCCTTCGCTCCGCTGGTGGCGCTGCTGCTCGGGGTCTCCAGCATCATAGTGCCCTGGGATACCCTGCTCACCTCCGTGGTGCTCTATATCGTCATCCCGGTGATCATCGCCCAGCTGCTGCGCAAGGCCTTGCTGAAAAAGGGAGAGGCCCATTTTGACGGCGTCATGACCCGCATCCAGCCCTGGTCGGTGGCGGCCCTGCTGCTCACCCTGGTGCTGCTGTTTGCCTTTCAGGGCAACGCCATCATTGAGCAGCCGCTGGTCATCGCCCTGTTGGCGGTGCCGATCCTGATCCAGGTACTGTTCAACTCAGGGCTGGCTTACTGGCTCAATCGCAAGGTGGGGGAGAAGCACTCGGTCGCTTGTCCTTCCGCTCTGATCGGCGCCTCCAACTTCTTCGAGCTGGCGGTGGCCGCCGCCATCAGCCTGTTTGGCTTTCACTCCGGCGCGGCACTCGCCACCGTGGTCGGGGTGCTGATTGAAGTGCCGGTCATGCTGCTGGTGGTGCGCATCGTCAACGCCAGCAAACCCTGGTACGAAGCGGGGCTAAGCCGTTAACAGATGGCCGCTAACCCTTCTTATCCAATGTTTTTATTCACTTAAGCCATGAGAGACATGCCAATGAGTGCAATCACCATCTACCACAATCCAGAGTGCGGCACCTCCCGCAACACCCTGGAGCTGATCCGCAACAGCGGCGTCGAGCCGACCGTCATCCACTATCTGGAGACGCCCCCCTCCCGCGATGAGCTGGTGGCGCTGATCGCCGCCATGGGGATGCCGGTGCGCGAGCTGCTGCGCAAGAACGTGCCCCCCTACGAGGCGCTGGGGCTGGCGGAAGATCGCTTTAGCGATGACGAGCTGATCGACGCCATGCTGGCCCACCCCATCCTCATCAACCGCCCCATCGTGGTCACCCCCCTCGGCACCAGGCTGTGTCGCCCCTCGGAAGTGGTGCTCGATATATTGCCCGATCAGCAAAAAGGGGCCTTCGCCAAGGAAGATGGCGAGCAGGTGGTGGACGAGCACGGCAAGCGGCTGCGTTGACAGGGAGCGGGGTCGAGCGTCACCGGCTGACCCGGACGGTGCAGATGCACTTACCGGGTGGGCGCCGGATCTGCTACTGTGACCCTCGACTCATCACAGCGGGGGAAACAGCATGAAGATTCGATTCCTGGTGATAGCCACGGCACTGGCGCTGACCTCGGCCCCTGGCCTGGCAGACTGGGCCAAGGTGAAGGCGGCCGCGACCGAGCTTGGCAACGCGGTGAGCGACACCAGCAAGGAGGCGTGGCAGAGCGTCACCGATTTCTCCAAGGCGACATGGGCCTCGGTCTCCCAGTGGGGCTCGGAGGCGTTCAATACCGCCGGCGCCTGGACCGACAAGAGCGTGGCCACCGGCAAGGAGTGGCTGGCGGTGGCCGACAAGAAGCTCGACGAGATGCTGGAGCCCAAGACGGCGGACGAGGCGCGCCTTGCCCTCAATACCATGGCCGACACCGCCTTGGTGCGGCTGTTCAACGAACAGCCCTCGGCCAAGCTGTTGTTTGACAAGGCATACGGCTATGCGGTGTTCGACTCGCGCAAGTTTTCCCTGATGCTGCACACCAACCAGGGGGCCGGGGTGGCCGTCAACCGTTCCACCGGCAAGCATACCTACATGAAGATGTTCGGCGCCGGGCTGGCGGCCGGGCTGGGTGGCAAGTTCTATCAGCAGGTGATCCTGTTTGAGGACAAGGCCAGGTTCGATGCCTTCGTCAGCCAGGGCTGGGAGGCCACCTCCGAGGTGGGGGTCGTGGCGGGCAAGGAGAGCGCCGAGTTGACCGCCAAGTACAACGGCGGCATGGCCATCTACCAGATCGGCGAGAAGGGGCTGCTGCTGGACGCCAATATCTCGGGCTCCAAGTACTGGGTGGACAAGGATCTGACCCGCTGATTGAGCAGAGGGTGAGCAACCGCCAGTTTTTCTTCACACGGCGCGGATTGCCGTCTGTTTAATTGGTGCGAATTACAGTAAAAAGAGGGCCTTCGGCCCTCTTTTTCATGGGCGCAGCCAGGTTCGTCAGCAAGACAAGGAGAGTGGCATGACACAAGCATCAGCACAGGACGGGGCGGATGGAGCCCTGCGTCGGGAGTGGGACAAGCAGAGCATCTATCTGCGCCTGCAGGAGGGGATCCCCACGGCCTTCTGGGTCAGCGGGGATTTGGTCTCCCCCCTCGAGCCCGGCGCCGAGGGGGCGGCATACCAGGGCCACTTCGGCTGGGGGCGTGCCGACGAGGCGACCATGGCCCTGGCGCAGGCCATCGTCGCCAGGCTGGTGGCGGTAGGACTGGTTCCCCCCGAGCTGGCGGCGAGCCGCGCGGGCTACCTGCATGACGAGGTGCTGGTCAAGCTGCCCGCCGGGGAGCACTACGATCTCCACCTGAGCTATCTGAGGCTGCTGCTGGGGGAGGGGGCCGTGCCACGCCCCTGAGGGGCCGGCTCATCATCTGGCGACCATAAGAACCCCAGCTTCGAGGGTACTTCTCCCTAATTGGCACTCTTATTGCTTGGAGCCTGTCAGTGTCAATGATTTGTCTGGGGATGAAATATGGAAATCAGTGCAAGCAGCCTGATGCAAGAGATGCAGGCCCTCAAGGTGGAAGCCGGCGCCACGCCGCTCACCCAGCCTGGCCGTCAGGTCAGCTCCGATTTTGGTCAACTGCTGCAGCAGGCCCTAGGCAACGTCAACGAGCTGCAAGGGGCCGCCAACGATCTGCGCACCCGTTTCGACATGGGCGACAACTCGGTTGACCTGTCCGAAGTGATGATCGCCGGACAAAAATCCTCCATCGCCTTCGAGGCGACGGTGCAGGTGCGCAACAAGATGGTCGATGCCTACAAGACCATCATGAACATGCCGGTGTAACTCAGGCCCATGGCGACTGAGCATCATGAACATGTCAGCAATAAGGACATAAATCGTGGCTACTGATCAAAACGGCGAACTGCTGATGAACGATGAGGGCACCGCCGCCCTCGATGAGAATGAGCAGAAGAGTTCGGCACTCGGCTTCCTCTCCAACACGGACGTGCTGCGCCAGATCACCCTGATCCTGGGGCTGGCCATCTGTCTGGCCATCGCCGTTTTCATCCTGTTGTGGGGCAAGGAGCCGGACATGCGTCCCCTTGGCACCTATACCACCCAGGAGCTGGTCAAGACCCTCGACTTCCTCGATCAGCAGAAGATCCCCTATCAGGTGGATGGCAAGAGCGTGCTGGTCAATGCCGAAAACTTCTCCAACATCCGGCTGGCGCTGACCCGTGCCGGTCTGGCCAACGCCACTGACGCCAGCACCGACGGGGAAGACATCCTGCTCAAGGACTCCAGCTTCGGGGTCAGCCAGCGGATGGAGAGCGAACGCCTCAAGCTGAGCCGCGAGCGCCAGCTGGCCAGCGCCATCGAACAGTTCCAGAACGTGGCCAAGGCCCAGGTGCTGCTGGCCATTCCGAAAGACAACGTGTTTGCCCGCAACGAACGCAAGCCCAGCGCCACCGTGGTGCTGAGCCTCAAGGGCAATGCCCTCGGTCAGGGGGAAGTGGACTCCATCGTCGACATGGTGGCCTCCGCCGTGCACGGTCTGGAGCCGACCCGCGTCACCGTGACCGACCAGAATGGCCGCCTGCTCAACTCCGGCTCCCAGGATCCCGTCTCTGCCCAGACTCGCAAGGAGTTTGCGATGCAGCAGAAGCAGGAGCTGGAATACAAACAAAAAATTGACGCCATCCTGATCCCGGTGCTCGGCGCCGACAATTATACGGCGGAGGTCGACCTCTCCCTCGACTTCTCCCAGCAGGAGCAGACCCGCAAGACCTACAACCCGGACCTGCCGGCGGTGCGCTCCGAAATGACCATGGAAGAGAACAGCGCCAATGGCAGCAACGGTGGCGTGCCCGGCGCCCTCTCCAACCAGCCGCCCGCCGCCTCCAACATTCCGCAGCAGGCGACCGGCCCGAACGCCGAGACCACCGCCTCCAGCTCCGGCCGCTCCCGCAAGGAGGCGACCCGCAACTTCGAACTGGATACCACCGTCAGCCATATCCGGCGCCAGATGGGTGGCATTCGCCGCATGACCGTCTCGGTAGCGGTGGACTACAAGTCGGCCACTGCCGCCGATGGCAAGGTGAGCCGCGAGCCGCGCACCCAGGCCGAACTCGATACCCTGCGTCGTCTGCTGAGCGGCGGCCTTGGCTTTGATGTGACCCGTGGTGATACTCTGGAGGTGGTCGCCATCCCGTTCAACCGGCCCGAGCTTGAAAACGTGGCCGAGGCGCCGCTCTACGAGCAGCCCTGGTTCTGGCGCGCGGTGCGCATCGCCGCCTCCGTGCTGGTCATCATAGTGCTGATTGTCACCGTGGTGCGCCCCATGCTCAAGCGCCTGCTCTATCCGGATGCCAAGCCGGAAGGGGAACTGGATTTCGACAACCACACCGTGCTGGGTGGGGATGACGAGCTCAGTCTGCTGGCGGCTCAGGCCGAAGCCGAGCCGGTGTTCGGGGTACGTGACGGCCATCTGAAACTGCCGGATCTGCACCGTGACGAAGACTTGCTCAAGGCGGTACGTGCCCTGGTGGCGAACGAACCGGATCTGGCCGCACAGGTCATTAAAGAATGGGTAGCGAACAAAGATGGCTGACGAAAACAAGACACAGGTCACCGGCAATGACATCACCGACAGTCAGCGCCAGATCCTGGATCAGATGAGCGGCATGGAGATGGCGGCGGTATTGATGCTGAGCCTCAACGAAGAGGACGCCGCCCAGATCTTCCGCCATCTCGAGCCCAAGCAGGTGCAGCGGCTCGGCATGTCGATGGCCTCCATGTCGGATTTCAGTCACGACCGGGTGGCGGCGGTCCACCGTCAATTCATCGACGACATCCAGAAGTACACCAACATCGGTATCGGCAGCGAAGACTTCGTGCGCAAGGCCTTGGTGGCCGCCCTTGGCGAAGACAAGGCCAGCAACCTGGTGGATCAGATCATCCTTGGGTCCGGCGCCCGCGGTCTCGACTCCCTCAAGTGGATGGATGCCCGCCAGGTGGCCAGCATCATCCAAAACGAACACCCGCAGATCCAGACCATCGTCCTCTCTTATCTGGAGCCGGAGCAGTCCGCCGAGATCCTGAGCCAGTTCCCGGAACAGGTGCGCCTGGATCTGGTGATGCGCATCGCCAACCTGGAAGAGGTACAACCGGCGGCGCTGCAAGAGCTCAACGACATCATGGAGAAACAGTTCGCCGGTGCGGCGGGTGCCCAGGCAGCCAAGATGGGCGGCCTGAAGGCGGCGGCCAACATCATGAACTACCTCGACACCAACATCGAGGGTCAGCTGATGGACTCCATCCGCGAGTCGGACGAGGAGATGAGCCAGCAGATCCAGGACTTGATGTTCGTGTTCGAGAACCTCATCGACGTGGACGATCGCGGCATCCAGACCATGCTGCGGGAAGTGCCTGGCGATCTGCTGCAGCGGGCCCTCAAGGGCTCCGACGACCAGATGCGCGAGAAGATTTTCAAGAACATGTCCAAGCGTGCCGCCGAGATGCTGGCAGACGATCTGGAGGCCATGGGGCCGATCCGGGTCTCCGAAGTGGAGGCCGCCCAGAAGGAGATCCTCTCCATCGCCCGCCGTCTGGCGGATGCCGGCGAGATCATGCTGGGTGCCGGTGGCGGCGAGGAGTTCCTCTGATGAACGCTTGGTTCGACGTGCATAGCACTCCCGGCAGCGTGATGACGAGGAGTGCGGCAGCCAGATGAACAACAACAAACTGCGCGGCTATGTCAGACCCGACGGGGACGAGAGCCAGGTTCAGACCTGGGGCTGGCCGGAGATGGAGGTCGAGACCGAGGTCGAGACCAATGCCCTCGGGCTGACCCCGGACTGGTATCGGCAGGAGGAAGAGGTGCCGGTCGAAGAGCCGGCCGAGGAGCCGGCCCCCAGCATCACCGCCGAGGAGCTGGAAGCCATTCGCCAGGCCGCCTGGGAAGAGGGGATGGCCGAGGGGCGTGAAGCCGGTTACGCCAAGGGGCTCGAGGAGGGCAAGCTGGAAGGCTTGCAGCAGGGCCATGCCGCCGGACTGGAGCAGGGCAAGGAGGAGGGGCTGGCCCTCGGCCGCGAGCTGGTGGAGCAGCAGATGAGCCACTGGCAGGGGCTGATCGATCGCCTCGCCAACCCGCTCAAGGAGCTGGACAGCGCGGTGGAGCAGCAGCTCATCGCGCTGGTGATGCAACTGGCCCGCGCCCTCATCCGTCATGAAGCCGAGACCTCGCCCAGGCTGCTGCTCGAAGCGCTCAAGCAGGGGCTGGCGCTGCTGCCCGCCGCCGAACTTGGGGTCACCCTGATGCTGCACCCGGACGATCTGGCCCGGGTCGAGCAGGCATTTGGCGCCGAGGAGTGCGCCAAGCGCCACTGGCGACTGCAAAGCGATCCCACCCTCTCCCCCGGCGATCTGCAACTGGCCACCGAACTCTCCAGCATCGATCTGACCCTCTCGGGGCGCATCGACCAGCTGCTGCGCAACTTTCTGCGGGACAACGCCGGCCAGGATGGCCGCGGCTAGCGGCCCTGCCTGCTTGCCCTGCCTATTTTTCAACGCATTCAACACCAGCTTTCAGGAGGCCGGATGAGCGGCTCGTTACTCAATCGGTTGCAGGGGTATCGGGTACGCGATATCGCCCCCAAACCCCCGGTGGCCGGCAAGCTCACCCGGGTGGTGGGCTTGACCCTGGAGGCCATCGGCTGTCGCGCCGCCATCGGGGCACTCTGTCGCATCGACACCCAGGATGGCTCGCTGGAGGCCGAAGTGGTCGGCTTCTCCGGCGATCGCCTGTTTCTGATGCCGAGCGAACAGCTCAAGGGGGTCATTCCCGGCGCCCGGGTGGTGCCCATCACCGAGGAGCATGGCATTCCGGTCGGCATGAACCTGCTGGGCCGGGTCATCGACGGCATCGGCCAGCCGCTGGACGGGCTCGGTCCCATCCTCTCTTCCCAGACGGTGCAGTTTGCCCAGCACCGCATCAACCCGCTCTCTCGCCGCCCGATCCATCAACCGATGGACGTGGGGGTGCGTGCCATCAACGCCGTGCTGACCGTGGGGCAGGGCCAGCGGATGGGGCTGTTTGCCGGCTCCGGCGTCGGTAAATCCGTGCTGCTCGGCATGATGACCCGCGGCTCGGTGGCCGACGTGGTGGTGGTGGGGCTCATCGGCGAACGGGGCCGCGAGGTGAAGGAGTTCATCGAGGAGATCCTGGGAGAGGAGGGGCGCGAGCGCGCCGTGGTGGTGGCGGCGCCGGCCGATGCCTCGCCGCTGATGCGGCTCAAGGGGTGTGAAACGGCGCTGGCCATCGCCGAGTACTTCCGCGATCAGGGGCTCAACGTGCTGCTGCTGATGGACTCGCTCACCCGTTACGCCCAGGCCCAGCGCGAAATCGCCTTGGCGGTGGGCGAGCCGCCGGCCACCAAGGGCTATCCCCCCTCGGTGTTCGCCAAATTGCCGGCGCTGGTGGAGCGGGCCGGCAACGGCAGCGACGGCCAGGGCTCGATCACGGCATTCTTCACCGTACTGACGGAGGGGGACGATCTGCAGGATCCCATCGCCGACGCGGCGCGGGCCATCCTCGACGGCCACATAGTGCTGTCGCGCGAGCTGGCCGACTCCGGCCACTACCCGGCCATCGACATCGAGAAGTCCATCAGCCGGGTCATGCCCATGGTGACCTCGCCGGAACACATGGAGCTGGCGCGCACCCTCAAGCAGTTCTACTCCCTCTACCAGCAGAACCGGGATCTCATCACCATCGGCGCCTACAGCCAGGGCTCCGACCCCCGCATCGACCGCGCCATCATCCAGAAACCCTATCTGGATCAGTTCTTGCAGCAGGGAATGCGCGAGGTCATTCACTACGATGCCGGCCTGCAGGCCCTGCAGCTGGTGGCCATGCCGCTGATGCGTTGACGAGAAGATGAAGGGGAGGCGTGACCATGAGTAAAGGCTTGATGATGTTGTCGGAGCGGCTGGTGGAGGCCGAGCAGCAGGCCGCGCTGGCGCTGGCCAAGGCCCAGCAGGATCTGAAAATCTTCCTGGAGCAGCAGGATGCGCTCAACCAGTACCGCCAGATCTACCACCAGCAGTGGACCGACCGCGGTCTGCAGGGGATCGGTGCTCAGCAGAACAGCCAGTATCACGCCTTCATCAACAAGCTCGAGCAGGCGGCGACCCAGCAGTACGAAGGGGTGCTGCAGGTGCGCCAGGCGCTGGAGCTGCGCCGTGAAGAGTGGCTGGCCGCCCAGCAGAGGCGCAAGGCGGTGGAGCTGCTGCTGGCCAAGCAGGCGGGGCGCGAGCAGCTTAAAGCCCAGCGCCAGGAGCAGAAGATGCTGGATGAGTACGCCACGCTTCGCCGTTTCCACCATTCTGGCCTGTAACTTGCTTTCTTCTTGCCATCCCGTGTGCGCCTCACTCCCTGCGGGGAGCTGAGGAGAAATCCGAAGCCGAATGCCGTCAGGAATCTTCACCATGATGCAGACACTGTTAACCAATTCTTCCGCCGCACCGACAGCCGCCGCTGCCGACAAGAGTGCGGTGCTGACGGCGAGTCAGGATGGTAGCGAAGGAGCCCTGCAGAGCGACGGCAAGGGCGGCTTTTCCGAGGTGATGAACCGGGTGCAGCAGGCCGACAAGGGCAATGCCAAAGCCGATGGCCATGTTGCCAACGCTGATGGCAAGGCCGCGTCGCGGCCTGGCTCCGGGCCGGAGCGTGCCGGTGCAGTGGAGAGCGACAAGCCGCTGCAGAACGCCAAGGGCGAGGCTGCCAAATCTTTGGCGAATGAAGCCGAAGAGGCCGCTGGCGCCGACGACAAGCCACAGAAGGGGAGCGATCCCGATCCCGCCCTCACCCCCAACGACTTCCTGCAGCGTCTGCAGGATGCCCTCAAACAGGACACCTCCCTGGTCGCCCCGGCGGCCATCACTCTGGTCGCCAGCACACCCGTGGTCGAAACGGACGGCAAGATGTTGCCGCCGGATGACGCGCAGGCTGCGTCGGCCGAGACATCGGCCACCCTCACCCAGCCGCTCGCCGGCAGCGGTGACAAGCAGGGGACGACGACCGCTGCCGCCGCGCTGGCCCGTCAGGCTGCCAGCTTGCTGACGGGCGAAACAAGTGCACCGGTTGATGCGAAAGCCGCGCAGCCGGATGCCGTCGTGACGGATGACACCGCCCTGGCGGCTCAGTTGCAGGAAGCCGGGAAAGAGGGCAGTGGCAAGGAGAGCGGCGCCGGTGGCGCCAATGCCGACCAGCATGCCGATAAAAATGGCAAGGATACCAAGGGGAGCAAAAGCGAGCTCTCCGCCGCCGAGCGGGCGGCCTTGCAGAGCAAGGTGCCAGCCGCTGCCGCGGTAAGCGGGCAGGATAAGGATAACGCCCAAATCCAGGTGGAGGGCGCCGACAAGGGGGCCAAGCCTGTGGTGCCGCCCATGGCCGGCAAGGATGAACCTGCCAAGCCTTCCCCGCTGCAGACCACCCACAGCACAGTGGCCGCTCAGCCGGGCGCCGCCAGGGCGTTCGCCGAGGGGATGAGCCGGGCCGATGGCGAGGCGAACCAGACCTCTGAAAAGGCGCCGCCGCAGGGCGTTGCCGAGGGGGATGGCCACTCCAAACCCGCGACGGCGGCCAAGACGGAGAGCCAGCCCGCGCCTACAGCCGGCAGCACGCCGGCGCCGGCCGCCACCCCGAGCGAACCCGTGCTGGTGGCGCCGCAGCAGGTGCTGGCCAGCAGTGAACCCCAGGGCCCGCAAGCCTCCCTGGCCAGCCTGTCGGCCGGACTCAAGCAGATGGAAGCCACCGAGCGCAGCGACAGCGCCAGAGGCCGAAGCGAGGTCAAGGTTGACCTGAAACAGAAGGCGGCAGAGCTGGCTCGCGGCACCAGCCAGGGCAGCAGTGAGACGACCGCCACCCCGGAGAGCAGCCACAGTCAGCAGGTCCAGCAGAACAGCCAGCCCCAGGCGGTCGGTCATGACAACCGGCCTGCCACCGCCGAGCTGGCCGCGCGGCGGGATCCCGCCAATCTGCCTCACCTCAAGCTGGCCGACCCGGAGGCGCCGGCCCAGCTGCACCAGAAGGTCAACCTGATGCTGGCGGACAAGCTGCAGCAGGCGGAGATCCAGCTCGACCCGCTCGGGCTTGGCAAGATGAAGATCCAGATCCAGATAGACTCCTCCAACCAGGCCAACGTGCACTTCGTGGTCCAGCATGGCCAGACCCGGGAAATGCTGGAGCAGGCCATGCCCCGGCTGCGTGATATGCTGGCAGGGCAGGGCATCCAGCTTGGCCAGACCCAGGTGCAGCAACAGCCGCAACAGCAGTCACAGGGGCAGTCTGGCTTCTCCGGTCAGGGCCAGCAGGGACAAAAAGGCAGCGGATCTTTTGCCGAAACAGGCCAAACTGAGGCAGAGGTCACGGGCGCCGGCATGAGTTTGTCGAGGGAATCGACAAACGACCGCGGAATTGATTTCTATGCTTGATGCCAGCCCGAGTAAGTTTATGATATCGAACAAGTTTGAGACTAGGGTGGACAAGGGATGGCAGACGATAACGAACTGACGCTGAAAGATCCGGCGGCAGGCAAGAAAAAGAAGCTGATCATGATTATCGCCCTGGCCGTGATTGTGCTGGGCGGTGGTGGTGCCGGCGCCTGGTTCATGCTGGCCGGCGGCGACAAGCCGGCGGCCGAAGCCGCGGGGGAGGGCAAGGATGCCAAGCCCAAGGATGCAGCGCCTCAGCCCTCGCTCTACGTGGGCATGCCGCGCCCCTTCGTGTTCAACGTCTCCGGCGGTCAGCGCGACCGGCTGGTGCAGATCAAGATCCAGCTGATGGTTCGCGGTACCGCCGACGAAACACTGGCCAAGCAGAATATCCCCCTCATCGAAGGCACCCTGCTGCGGGTCTTCAGTGCGGCCACCAGCGAGCAGCTGATGACCTTCGAGGGCAAGGAGAAGCTGCGCAAGGATTCACTGGAAGAGTGCCGTCGGGTGCTCAATGACCTGGTCTCTTCCCCCGTTATCGAACAAGTGCTGTTTACCGGCTTTGTCATGCAATAAGGGTGAAGCGTGAGCGATCTGTTAAGTCAGGACGAAATTGATGCCCTCTTGCACGGGGTCGATGATGTCGAAGAGGAGGAGATAGGCGCGGCGGGGGATCCCGGTGTCGCCCAGTTTGACTTTTCCTCCCAGGACCGCATCGTCCGTGGTCGCATGCCGACCCTGGAGCTGGTGAACGAGCGTTTCGCCCGCCACATGCGGATCAGCCTGTTCAACATGATGCGCCGCACCGCCGAGGTCTCCATCAACGGCGTGCAGATGCTGAAATTCGGCGAATACGTCCACACCCTGTTCGTGCCGACCAGTCTCAACATGGTACGTTTCCGCCCCCTCAAGGGGACGGCGCTCATCACCATGGAGGCGCGGCTGGTCTTCATCCTGGTGGAGAACTTCTTCGGTGGTGACGGCCGCTACCACGCCAAGATCGAGGGGCGCGAGTTCACCCCCACCGAGCGACGCATCATCCAGATGCTGCTCAAGTTGGTGTTCGAGGACTACAAGGATGCCTGGGCGCCGGTGATGGACGTGGGCTTTGAGTACCTCGACTCCGAGGTGAACCCGGCCATGGCCAACATCGTCAGCCCCACCGAGGTGATCGTGGTGAGCTCGTTCCACATCGAGCTGGATGGCGGCGGCGGTGACTTCCACGTGGCCATGCCCTACTCCATGCTGGAGCCGATCCGCGAGCTGCTGGATGCCGGCGTGCAAAGTGACAAGGGCGACACCGACGTACGATGGAGCAAGGCGCTGCGCGACGAGATCATGGACGTCAAGGTGGAGCTGCGGGCCAAGTTGCTGGAGACCGAGCTCACCCTGCGCGAGCTGATGGAGCTGCAGCCTGGCGACATCATCCCGGTGGAGATGCCGGAGAACCTGCTGGTGTTCGTGGAGGACTTGCCCACTTTCCACGCCAAGATGGGCCGCACCAAGGACAATGTGGCGCTCAAGATCACCGACAAACTCAAACGCCCGGAAGGGGTCAAGACAGAGATGCATCTGGTGACCCGGGGCGGCGTACGCATCGATGGTGAGGCCGAGCTGGAAGAGCTCGAGCGCAGCATCGGAGACCAACAGCAATAAACGACGGCCTGCCTGGGCAGACCGTCACGAAAACAGCATAAGGAATTCAAGATGAGCGGAACTGAGGAAGAGGATCTGATGGCGGATGCCTGGGCTGCCGCGCTGGAAGAGCAGGTGACTGCCGAAGCCAAGCCAGCTCCTCTCGAGGAGCTCAAGGACGATGCCCCCATCAGTGCCGAGGAGCGGCGCAAGCTGGATACCATTCTGGATATCCCGGTCACCATCGCCATGGAGGTGGGCCGCAGCCAGATCAGCATCCGCAACCTGCTGCAGCTCAACCAGGGCTCGGTGGTGGAGCTGGATCGGGTGGCGGGCGAGCCGCTCGACGTACTGGTCAACGGCACCCTGATCGCCCACGGCGAGGTGGTGGTGGTGAACGACAAGTTCGGTATCCGATTGACCGACGTCATCAGCCAGATTGAACGGATCAAGAAACTCAAATGATCCGCGTCTTCCCGTTGCTGCTGTTGTCCCTCCCCGCACTGGCTGAACCCGGTGCGGGCGCCAATCCGCCCAGCCTCACCTCCTGGCTGCTCTCCAGCCTGATGGTCATAGGCCTCATCCTGGTGCTCGGTTTCCTGCTCAAGAAAAGCAAGATTGCCACCGCCATGGGGGGCGGCCAGATGCGGGTCATCGCCAGCCTGCCGGTGGGCTACAAGGAGAAGCTGCTGGTGGTCAAGGTGGGCGAGCAGCAACTGCTGCTCGGGGTGACGCCGCAGCAGGTCAACTTTCTCTATCGCCTGGAAGAGCCGCTGGACGAGAGCCGGCCCCAGGCATTTTCCCAGCAGCTTGGCAAATTGATGGGCAAGCATGAAAAAAGCTAACGGCTCACGGCCGCACGGTGGGCTGCTGGTCGGCCTGTTATCCCTCCTGATCCTCTGCTCGCCGCTGGCGCTGGCCCAGGACGGCATGTCGGCGGTCACCATCAAGACCATGGCGGACGGCAGCCAGGAATACAGCCTGACCCTGCAGGTGCTGGCGCTGATGACGGCGCTCTCCTTCCTGCCGGCCATGGTCATCATGATGACCTCCTTCACCCGCATCATCATAGTGCTCGGCATCCTGCGTCAGGCCATCGGCCTGCAGCAGAGCCCCTCCAATCAGGTGTTGATCGGCATCGCCCTGTTCATGTCGTTCTTCATCATGTCGCCGGTGCTGGATCGCATCAACAACGAGGCGTTGCAACCCTATCTGGCAGAGACCATCCAGGCCAAGGAGGCGCTGGAGCGGGCCGAGCTGCCTATCCACCAGTTCATGCTGGCCCAGACCCGGATCAAGGATCTCAACACCTTCATGGAGATAGCTAACGTGCAGGTGGACAAACCCGCCGACGTGCCGCTGCGGGTGCTGATCCCGGCGTTCGTCACCAGCGAGCTCAAGACCGCCTTCCAGATAGGCTTCATGCTGTTTCTGCCCTTCCTGGTGATAGACCTGGTGGTGGCCAGTATCCTGATGGCGATGGGGATGATGATGCTGTCGCCCATGCTGGTGTCGCTGCCGTTCAAGCTGATGCTGTTTGTCATGGTGGATGGCTGGAACCTCATTCTGGGATCCCTGGCCAACAGCTTCGGTCTGGGTGCCGGTGGTTAAGGGCGAACGACGCAAGGAGCGAATGGCATGAGTCCTGAAACCTTTATCGACGTGTTTCGCGAGGCGCTCTGGCTGGTCACCATCATGGTGTGTGCCGTGATCCTGCCGAGCCTCTGCGTCGGCTTGCTGGTGGCCATCTTCCAGGCCGCCACCTCCATCAACGAACAGACCCTGAGCTTTCTGCCCCGTCTCATCGTCACCCTGTTTGCGCTGGGGGCGGGGGCGCACTGGGGCCTGCAGAGTCTGATGGACTTCTTCATGCTGATGGTGAGTCAAATACCCGAGGTGGTGGGATGAGTAGCCAGGCCGTGCGCCTGCCGCTGCCGCAGGCCGGCAAGGTGCCTGCATGACCTATACAACCGCTCTCATCATGGAGTGGTTGTCTTCCATCGTCTGGCCGTTGGCGCGGGTGAGCGGGCTGCTGATGGTGATGGCAGTGTTCGGCAGCCGGCTGACACCGGCCCGCATTCGCATCAGCCTGGCGCTGGCGCTCACCCTGATGATCGCCCCTCTCTTGCCCGCCATGCCCAGGATTGAGCTCTTCTCCGTCGGTAGTTTTCTGGTGCTGGGGCAGCAGCTGCTCATCGGCATCGCCCTCGGTCTGATGACCCAGTTTCTGATGGAGAGCTTCGTGATGGCCGGCCAGATCATCGCCATGCAGACCAGCCTGGGGTTCGCCACTCTGGTGGATCCCATGAACGGCCAGTCGGCCCCTGTGGTGGGTCAGTTTTATCTGATGCTGGCGACCCTGGTGTTTCTGGCGGTGGATGGCCACCTCATCATGCTGCGCATGGTGGTGTTGAGCTTCGAGACCCTGCCGGTGTCGGACAGCGGCCTCAGCCTGCCCTCCATTCGCGATCTGATCGGTTTTCTCGGGGTCATGTATCAGGCCTCGCTGGTGATGGCGCTCTCCGCCATCGTCGCCCTGCTGCTCATCAACTTTGCCTTCGGCGTCATGACCCGCGCCGCCCCCCAGCTCAACATCTTCAGCATCGGCTTTGCGGTCAGCATGATGTCTGGCCTGCTGATCCTCTGGCTCACCATAGGTGGCTTCCTCGGTCACTTCGACAGCATGTGGGAGCGGGTGCAGGAGACCAGCTGTACCCTCATCGGCACCCAGTGTCTGGGGGGCCAGTAAGATGGCAGTGGGGCGCCGTTATCTGCCGCAGGCCGCGCTGGCCTGCGGCCTTGCATTCGCTCTGCTGAACTGCGGCGAGCGGGCGGGCGTTTCGGCTCGCCCACTCAACCTGTGCGGGGGTCAGCATGGCTGATACCGATCAGGAACGTACCGAACAACCCACGGGCAAACGACTGCAACAAGCCCGGGAAAAAGGGCAGATTGCACGATCCAAGGAGCTGGGCACCGCCAGCGTCCTGCTGGCGGCCGTATTCGGCCTGCTGATGGTCAAGGAGAGCCTGGCCGGCGCCATGGTCAAAGTGCTCACCATGGGCTTTACCCTGGACAGGGAGCAGGCGTTCGATCCCAACGCCATGATGACCATGCTGCCGGCCCTGCTGCGCGAACTGCTGCAGCCTCTTGGTCTGCTGTTCATGCTGGTGGCCATTGCGGCCTTCGTCGGCAACGTGCTGATGGGGGGGATGAACTTCTCCTCCGAGGCCATGCTGCCCAAGTGGAGCAAACTGAGCCCCCTCAACGGCATCAAGCGGATGTTCGGGGTGCAGTCCCTAGTCGAGCTGATCAAGTCCATCGCCAAGGTGGTGTTCATCACCCTGTTCGCCTGGTGGATGCTCTCCAGCCAGTTCAACCACCTGCTCAACCTCTCCCTCGAGGGCTACCCGGGCGGCATCATAGACGCGCTGGATCTGCTGCTGTGGATGCTGATCATCCTCTGCTGTGCCCTCATCCCCATCGTCGCCATCGACGTGCCGTTCCAGCAGTGGAACCACATGCGCCAGCTCAAGATGACCAAGCAGGAGGTCAAGGACGAGTTCAAGGACAGCGAGGGCAAACCCGAGGTGAAAGGGCGGATCCGTCGCCTGCAGATGGAGATGGCGATGCGCCGCATGATGGGGGACGTGCCCAAGGCGGACGTGGTGATCACCAACCCGACCCACTACTCGGTGGCGCTCAAGTACGATTCCGCCAAACCTGGTAGCGCGCCCAAGGTGGTAGCCAAGGGTACCGATGAAATCGCAATGAAGATCAGGGAGATAGCCCGAGAGTACGAGATCCCTGTGATGCCCTCTCCGGCGCTGACCCGCGCCATCTACCATGCTACCGAGATAGGCCACGAGATCCCGGAGGGGCTGTTTGCCGCCGTGGCCCAGGTGCTGGCCTATGTCTATCAGCTCAGGAAGTTCCGCCGTGGCCGTGGTCGTCGCCCCAATCCGCTGGCCAAGGATCTGCCCATCCCGCCTGAATTTCGCAAATGACAAACTTCTGACACAGTCAAAATAAAAGCATTGCATTTCAATGCGTTGCATTATTGGCTTGATGTTTGCTTTAATCTGGCATCAGCGGTTTGAGATTGAGAAAAACGATGAAACTCCAGGCATCATTGGGCCGTATCAAAGAGTACAAGTGGCTGTTGACCAAGGGCGTGGGGACGCCGCTGCTGGTGCTGGCCTCCCTTGGCATGGTGGTGCTGCCCATCCCGCCGTTGATGCTGGATATCCTCTTCTCCTTCAACATCGCCCTCTCCATCGTGGTGCTGCTGGTGGCGGTCTACACCCGCCGGCCGCTAGAATTCGCCGCCTTTCCGACCGTGTTGCTGATAGCAACCCTGCTGCGTCTCGCCCTCAACGTCGCCTCCACCCGAGTGGTGCTGTTGGAAGGCCACAACGGCAGTGCGGCGGCCGGCCACGTGATCGAGGCCTTCGGCAACGTGGTGATCGGCGGCAACTACACGGTCGGCATCATCGTCTTCATGATCCTGATGATCATCAACTTCGTGGTGGTCACCAAGGGGGCGGGCCGGATCTCCGAGGTGAGCGCACGCTTCACCCTGGATGCCATGCCCGGCAAACAGATGGCCATCGACGCGGATCTGAACGCCGGCCTCATCAATCAGGAAGAGGCCAAGAAGCGTCGCCAGGACGTGACCCAGGAAGCCGACTTCTACGGTTCCATGGACGGTGCCTCGAAATTCGTGAAAGGGGATGCGGTGGCGGGGATCATGATCCTCTTCATCAACATCCTGGGCGGTTTCATCATCGGCATGGTGCAACACCAGCTGAGCTTCGGCGAAGCGGCCCAGATCTACACCCTGCTGGCGATAGGTGACGGTCTGGTCGCCCAGATCCCGTCCCTGCTGCTCTCCATCGCCGCCGCCATCATCGTCACCCGTCAGAATACCGATCAGGACATGGGTACCGCGGTGCTGGGTCAACTGTTCGACAACCCCAGAGCCCTCATCATCTCGGCCGGTATTCTGCTGATGATGGGCAGCGTGCCCGGCATGCCCCATCTGGCGTTTCTGAGCCTGGGTGGCGTCGCCGCCGCCGGTGCCTGGTGGCTGCTGCGCCGCGAGAAACAGCTGGCCGCCAAGGCCGCCAAGGGCGAGCTGATGCCGGCGAACGCGGAGCAGCCCCACGAGCAGAAAGACTTGAGCTGGGACGATGTGATGCCGGTGGACATCATCGGACTGGAGGTGGGCTATCAGCTCATCCCGCTGGTGGACCGCAATCAGGGCGGCGAGCTGCTCAACCGGATCAAGGGGGTGCGCAAGAAGCTCTCCCAGGAGCTGGGTTTTCTGGTGCCTGCGGTGCATATCCGTGACAACCTGGATCTCGCCCCGAACCAGTATCGCATCACCTTGATGGGGGTCAGTACCGGCGAGGCCAATGTTTACCATGATAAGGAAATGGCCATCAATCCGGGTCAGGTGTTCGGCCAGATCCAAGGGATTGCCACCCGGGACCCGGCCTTCGGACTGGAGGCGGTCTGGGTCGCCAAGGAGCAGGTCTCCCAGGCGCAGACCCTGGGCTATACCGTGGTGGATACCGCGACCGTGGTGGCCACCCACCTGAGTCAGATCCTCTCCAACCATGCCGCCCTGTTGCTGGGTCACGATGAAGTGCAGCAACTGCTCGACATGATAGGGAAGCATCAGAACAAGCTGGTGGAAGGGCTGGTTCCTGAGGTCATCTCCATGGGTAACCTGGTGAAGGTATTGCAGAATTTGCTCAATGAAGGCGTGCCAATCCGCGATATGCGCACTATCCTGCAGACCCTGGTGGAATATGCCCCGCGCAGCCAGGATCCGGAAGTGCTGACGGCCGCCTGCCGTATCGCCCTGCGGCGCCTGATCGTGCAGGAGATTGCCGGACCGGATCCAGAACTGCCGGTGATCACCTTGGCGCCTGAATTGGAACGTATATTGCATCAATCCCTGCAGGCAGGGGGTGGTGATGGCGCCGGCATCGAGCCGGGACTGGCGGAGCGGATGCAGCGCTCGCTGGTGGAAGCCACACAACGACAAGAACTGGAAGGCCAACCGGCCGTGCTTCTGACATCAGGGATACTGCGCAATACCCTGGCGAAATTTGTCAAGAATGCCATTCCTGGATTGCGCGTTCTGTCTTATCAGGAAGTGCCTGATGACAAGCAAATCCGCATCGTCAGTGCGGTAGGACAGAACTAGTTAGCGGAGATGACGGGTGAAGATTAAGCGGTTTTTTGCCAAGGACATGCGAACGGCTCTGGCCGAGGTCAAGGAGACTCTCGGGCCCGATGCCGTCATCATGTCCAACAAGAAGGTCACCGGTGGGGTGGAGATAGTCGCCGCTGTCGATTATCAGTCCCAGGTGCCGGGACCCAAGGACGCGCCGGTTCGCCGTCAGTTGAACGATGAGAGCGTCAATATCTCGTCTGCCGGCCGGCAGATGACGCGCTCCGCGCCGAGCCCGGCCAAAGAGCAGAATGAACACTATGCCGATACCCTGGCCGCCCTGCTGGCTCGCCAGCAAAAACTGAACCCGGCCGGTCAGGGGCTCAACGGCGCAGCGCCTGCCGCCGCCAGCGGTGCTCCCCGCACTCTGGCCGAACAGGGACAGTGGGGCAATGCTCCCGAACCGGCCAAGCCGAAGGCGAGGGCTGCCGCGCCCGGCCGTGCTCCCCAATCCCCTCAGCGGGATCAGGAGATGGAAGGGATGCGCAAGGAGATGGCCAGCATCCGCAAGCTGCTGGAGCACCAGATCTCCGGTCTGATGTGGCAGGAGGTGGAACGCCGCGAGCCGATGCGCGCCCTGCTCATCAAGGAGCTCAAGAAGATGGGCTTCGACGATGCCTTCGCCGATCAGCTGGCCGGCATGATCCCCGAGGATATGCCAATTCATCAAGCCATGGCCCAGCTGGCCGAGGTGCTGACGGCCCAGCTCAAGATCAGCGAAGACGAGATTCTGCGCCAGGGCGGGGCGGTTGCCCTGCTCGGGCCGACCGGGGTGGGCAAGACCACCACCATCGCCAAACTGGCGGCGCGGTTTGCCATGAAGTACGGCGCCGAGCAGGTGGCACTCATCACCACCGACAACTACCGGATCGGGGCCCATGAACAGCTGCAGACCTATGGTCGTATCATGGGCTGCCCGGTGCGCCAGGTGCGTGATGCCGAGGAGCTGGCCAATGCCCTCTATCAGTTCCGCCACCGCCGGCTAGTGCTGATCGACACGGCGGGGGTCGGGCAGCGGGATATCCGGCTGACCGAGCAGCTTGATACCCTGGTCAAGAATGCCAAGGTGCGCATCCGCAGCTACCTGGTGATGTCGGCCACCTCCCAGCGTCGAGTGATGCAGGAGGCGGTGGACCATTTCCGGCGTATTCCATTGAGCGGCTGCATACTTACCAAATTGGATGAGAGTCTGAATCTGGGCGAAGTGATTAACGTGTGTATCCAGAATGCGTTGCCCATCAGCTATATCACTGATGGACAAAGGGTTCCGGAAGATATTCAGGTTGCCAATGCGGCGCAGCTCGTCGGAGCGGCCATGGGCTCGCTGGAGCGGGAAACAGAAGAACCCTATTTCTGGGGCACAGGCTTTGGCGAGGCCGAAGATTCGGAGTTTTATGAGTAACATGTATATGGATCAGGCGAGTGGTCTGCGCAAAATGCGTCAAAACAATCGAGTAAAAGTGATCGCCGTGTCTGGTGGCAAGGGGGGCGTCGGCAAGACCAACGTAACCCTGAACGTGGCGGGAGCCATGGCCGCACAAGGCAAACGGGTGATGGTGCTGGACGCCGACCTTGGCCTCGCCAACGTAGACGTCATGCTGGGGCTGCGGGTGCATCGCAACCTCTCCCATGTATTGGCGGGCGAATGCACCATCGACGACATCATAGTCGAAGGCCCTTACGGCATGATGATAGTGCCGGCGACCTCGGGCACCCAGTCCATGGTCGAGCTCTCGCCGGTGCAACACGCCGAGCTTATCCGCGCCTTCAGCGAGATGAAGACCCAGGTCGACATCCTGCTGGTGGATACCGCGGCAGGCATCTCCGACATGGTGCTGAGTTTCACCCGCGCTGCCCAGGACATCATGGTGGTGGTCTGCGATGAACCGACCTCCATCACGGATGCCTACGCGCTCATCAAGATCCTCTCCAAGGAGCACGGAGTGTTTCGCTTCAAGGTGGTGGCCAACATGGTGCGCTCCTTGCGTGAAGGGCAGGAGCTCTACGCCAAGCTGACCCGGGTGACCGACCGCTTCCTGGATACCTCGCTGGAGCTGGTTGCCTGCGTGCCTTATGACACCAATCTGCGGGCTGCCGTGCGCAAGCAGAAGCTGATTGTCGAAGCCTTCCCCAAGTCTCCGGCCGCACTGGCATTCAGAGCGCTGGCCAACAAGGCGGCAAGCTGGCCCATTCCTAACCAACCCGGCGGTCATCTCGAATTTTTCCTGGAAAATTTGCTGCAAAAGCCGGTCATAGCACAGGAAGGTTCCCGTGAATAAAGCCCAAGCGTACTTGCGTCATCAGGATTCCTACGTGCTGGTCGAGCGCCATGCTCCGCTGGTGAAGCGGATCGCCCAGCATTTGTTGGCTCGCCTGCCAAGCAGTGTCTTGCTGGATGACCTGATCCAGGCAGGTATGATTGGGTTGCTCGAAGCCTCCCGCAACTTTGATGGCAGCAAGGGGGCCAGTTTTGAAACCTACGCCGGGATCCGCATCCGCGGCTCCATGCTGGACGAGATCCGGCGCGGTGACTGGGTGCCGCGCTCGGTGCACCGCAACAGCCGCACCATAGCCGAAGCCATCGAAAATGTTGAACAAACCCACGGTCGTGATGCTCGCGACACCGAAGTGGCCGCCCAGATGGGGGTCAGCCTCGCCGAGTATCACACCATGCTGCAGGATGTCTCCTGCGGCAAGATCATCGGCATCGAGGATCTTGGTGTCAGCGAGGATGTCATCGGTCACCCCGATGACGAGCCGGGCAGCAACGGCTTTGATGAACTGGCGGCTGAACGTTTCCAGGGGGCGCTGGCCGAACACATTGCCCGCCTGCCGGAACGGGAAGCGCTGGTGCTCTCCCTTTACTACGATGAAGAACTGAACTTGCGTGAAATAGGCGAGGTATTGAACGTCAGCGAGTCTCGCGTGAGCCAGATACACAGTCAGGCGATGCACAGATTACGCGCGCGTTTAAGAGATTGGCATGTATAAGTGTTTGTACTGGCTACACTGAAACAAAACTCTAAGGCATAATCCGCAAAACAAAACCTGCGATCTGCATCATGTAAGTGAGCCGCTCTGGCGGCTATTTAGGAGGGAATTTTGGACAAGAACATGAAAATCCTCATTGTTGACGATTTTTCAACGATGCGCCGGATTATCAAGAACTTGCTGCGTGACCTGGGATTCAACAACACCCACGAAGCAGACGATGGCAACACGGCCTTGCCAATGTTGAAAAATGGCGATTTTCAATTTGTCGTGACCGACTGGAACATGCCCGGCATGCAAGGCATCGACTTGCTCAAGGCTATTCGCGTCGATGACAAGCTCAAACACCTGCCGGTACTGATGGTGACTGCCGAAGCCAAGCGCGAGCAGATCATTGAAGCCGCTCAGGCAGGCGTCAATGGTTATATCGTCAAGCCTTTCACTGCTGCAACGCTCAAAGAGAAACTCGACAAAATCTTTGAACGAATCGGCTAAGGAGCAGCAGGGATGAAGGCCAAAACGAGTGCAATGATTTCGCTCGATCAGGCAAGGATGCTTGTTGCCCATCTTGAGCAAGGTGAATTCGAACAGGCCGATACTCTCATCGCAGATGCGTGTGCACCCAATGCGGCGGCCCTGTTTGACAAAGTGGGTCAGTTGACCCGACAACTGCATGATTCCCTACAAGATTTTCGGCTGGATCCCAGGATCCCCGATCTGGCCACCCATGAAATTCCCGATGCGCGGGAGCGCCTCAGCTATGTCATCGACATGACGGACAAGGCTGCCAATCGCACCATGGATGCGGTGGAAGCCAGTCTGCCCATTGCCGATCGGTTAAATGACAACATTCAACTTGTTTTGCCCAACTGGAATGCCCTGATGAGCAGAGACATGAGTGTTGGGCAATTCAAGTCTTTGTGTCACCAACTGGATGATTTTATTAAGGCTTCTGAATCTGATGCCGATAAATTACGGCAACTGCTGACAGAAATCCTGATGGCGCAAGATTTTCAGGATTTGACCGGCCAAATGATCCGCAAGGTCATCAAGTTGGTCCAGGAAGTTGAAACTAAATTAATAGAAATGCTGACTATGTTTGGTGAGGCATCTGCCGAGCATTCTTCTCGCAGCCTTCCTGTAAGCGGGATTGAAGCCGAAGGCCCCATCATGAACCCTGAGACTCGTTCCGATGTGGTCAATGGTCAGGATGATGTGGACGATCTGCTGTCTAGCCTGGGATTTTAATGGAGTGACGCATGGCCTTCGAAGTTGATGAAGACATACTGCAAGACTTTTTGGTCGAAGCATCCGAAATATTGGAACAGTTGTCTGAACAACTGGTCGACTTGGAAAAGCGACCCGATGACAAGAATCTGTTGAATGCCATATTTCGCGGCTTCCATACCGTCAAGGGCGGCGCCGGTTTTCTCTCGCTGACCGAACTGGTGGACGTCTGCCACGGTGCCGAGAACGTGTTCGACATCTTGCGCAACGGCAAGCGGACCGTGACCGCCGAGTTGATGGACGTGATCCTGCAGGCCCTGGATGCCATCAATGTGATGTTCGCCCAGGTGCAGAATCGCGAACCGCCTAGCCCTGCGTCCGCCGAAATCCTTCATGATCTACACGAGCTCTGCAAACCCGAAGGGGAAGAGCAGCTGTTGACCGCCTCTGCAGGCAGCAGTGCGCCGGTGGAGGCTGCCGCTCCCGTGGCTGAAGAGGTGGCTGTGATTGCCGAGCCGGAGCCTGCGGCCGTGCCGGAGGCCTCCGTGGTCAGCGGCGGTGGTTCCATCGATGAGATCTCGGCCGATGAGTTTGAACGCCTGCTTGACGAGTTGCATGGCGTCGGTGGAGCACCTACCGCAGCGGCCAGCCCTGCCGCGCCGAGTTCCGGCGACATCACAGATGACGAATTTGAAGCCTTGCTTGACCAGCTCCATGGTCAGGGTCAGCACGGTGGTGCTCCCGAAGTCAACCCGCTGAAGTCGGTACAGAAAGAGGTGGACGAGCTGATCGATGACGATGAGTTCGAACGCCTGCTGGATGAACTGCACGGTCGCGGTCAGAGTCCGCAGAGCAGCATGTCTGCCCCGGCGGCGCCCCAGACTCCAGCACCGGCAGCACCGGTTACTCCGGTGCCGGCAGCCAAACCTGCTCCTGCACCTGCTGCGGCCAAGCCAGCCGCCGCGCCGGCAGCGGCAAAACCGGCTCCTGCCCCGGCGCCATCGAAGCAGGCTGCGCCAGCGCCCGCCGACAGTGCGGTGCAAAGCGACACTACGGTACGGGTGGATACCAAGACGCTGGATGTCATCATGAACATGGTGGGTGAGCTGGTGCTGGTACGAAACCGTCTGGTGAGCCTCGGCATCGCCAGCAACGATGAAGACATGTCAAAAGCCGTTGCCAACCTGGATGTGGTGACGGCGGATCTGCAAGGCGCGGTGATGAAGACCCGCATGCAGCCTATCAAGAAAGTATTTGGTCGCTTCCCACGGGTGGTGCGGGATCTTGCCCGAACTCTCAAGAAAGAGATTGAGCTGGTGATGGTGGGTGAAGAGACCGATCTCGACAAGAACCTGGTGGAGGCCCTTGCCGACCCGCTGGTTCACCTGGTGCGCAACTCTTGCGACCACGGCGTCGAGATGCCGGATGTCCGCGAGAAGGCGGGCAAGCCACGGCAAGGTACCATTACCCTGAGCGCGTCCCAGCAGGGCGATCATATCCTGCTCTGCATCGAGGATGATGGTGCTGGGATGGATCCCGAGAAGCTCAAGTCCATCGCCATCAGCCGCGGTGTGCTGGATGCCGATACTGCGGCACGCATGAGCGACAACGATGCCTACAACCTGATCTTTGCTCCCGGCTTCTCGACCAAGTCAGAGATCTCCGATATCTCCGGCCGTGGCGTCGGGATGGATGTGGTGAAGACCAGCATCGTCAGCCTGAATGGCTCGGTGCATATCGATTCGACCTGGGGCAAGGGCACCCGTCTCGAGATCAAGGTGCCGCTGACCCTGGCGATCCTGCCGACCCTGATGGTGGAAGTGGGCGAACAGACGTTCGCGCTACCGCTGGGCTGTGTGAACGAGATTTTCCATCTGGATCTGAAAAAGGCCAACATGGTGGATGGACAGCTCACCATCATAGTGCGCGAGAAGGCCATCCCATTGTTCTATCTGCACAACTGGCTGGTCAGAGGCAAAAACCGAAAATCGCGTCAGGACACGGGCCACGTGGTGATTGTCCAGATTGGTACCCAGCAGATCGGTTTTGTCGTGGACAATCTGATCGGTCAGGAAGAGGTGGTGATCAAGCCGCTGGACAGCCTGTTGCAGGGGACTCCCGGCATGGCCGGTGCGACCATCACCAGCGATGGCGGTATTGCGCTCATTCTGGATGTGCCGAGTCTGCTCAAGGCGTACGCCCGTAGACATTGATACCCCAGGCTCAAGGAGTTAGAAGAATAACAATGGCAATCAAGGTATTAGTTGTCGACGATTCAAGCTTCTTCCGTCGTCGGGTCAGCGAGATCATCACTCAGGATCCCATGCTGACGGTCATCGACACGGCCCAAAATGGGCGGGAAGCGGTAGAAAAGGCACAGCAGTTGCGTCCTGACGTGATCACCATGGACATAGAGATGCCAGTGATGGATGGCATCAGCGCCGTGCGTGAGATCATGGCCAAGTGCCCCACGCCGATCCTGATGTTCTCTTCTTTGACCCACGAAGGGGCCAAAGCCACGCTCGATGCGCTCGATGCAGGGGCGCTCGACTTTCTGCCCAAGAAATTCGAAGACATTGCCCGTGACAAGGATGAAGCCGTCCGTCTGCTGCAGCAGCGGGTCAAGGAGATTTCACGCAAGCGCTTCCTGATGTCTGCACCGGCACGCCCGAAGGCGCCCGAGCCTGTGGCCAGGACACCTCTGAATGCGCCACGTCCGGCAGAGCGTCAGGCCGAGCCGCAGCGTGCTGCTCCGGTGGCCGCATTCAAGCGTAGCGGCAAGAGTTATCAGCTGGTGGCCATTGGTACTTCTACCGGCGGCCCGGTCGCCCTGCAGAATGTGCTGACCAAGCTGCCCGGCGATTTCCCGCATCCGATCCTGCTTATCCAGCACATGCCGGCAACCTTCACCGCGGCCTTTGCCGCACGCCTCAATGGCCTGTGCCAGATAGGTGTCAAGGAAGCGGAAGACGGCGATGTGCTCAAGCCCGGTCACGCTTACCTGGCCCCCGGTGGCAAACAGATGCTGCTGGAGGGCCGTGGTGCCGGTGCCCGTATCCGCATCGTCGATGGCAATGACAAGGTCAACTACAAGCCGTGCGTCGACATTACCTTCGCCTCTGCCGCCAAGACCTATGCCGACAAGGTGCTTGCCATCGTGTTGACCGGGATGGGGGCGGACGGTCGGGATGGTGCGCGTCTGCTCAAGGAGCAGGGCTCCACTATCTGGGCCCAGGATGAAGCGTCCTGCGTGGTTTATGGCATGCCGCAGGCGGTTGCCAAAGCTGGTATTGCCACTGAATCGCTGCCGCTGGATCGGGTCGCACAACGTATCCTGGTTGAGCTGGGCCGTTAACGATGGGCATGTTTGGCCTGATCCTGGCACTGGGAGCCATTGCCATTGCCCAATTGTGGCATGGCGGCAACCTGTTGACCCTGCTCGATGGACCCGCGTTTGTCATCGTGGTGGGGGGAACCTGGGGGGCGGTCATTTTGCAGACGCCGCGCAAGTTCCTGCTGGAAGCGATCAGGCAGACCCGCTGGATGGTGGTGCCGCCGGACTGGGATCTGGTCGCTCAGGCCGAGAGATTGCAATCCTGGGCTATCTTTGCACGCCAGCAAGGGTTGCTGGCGCTGGAGAATCAGGCCGAGCAGGAGAGTGACGAATTTACCCGTCATGGCCTCACCATGATAGTGGACGGGGTTTCGGTAGACGACATTCGCATGTTGCTGGAAGCGGATATCGATATCGAGCAGGAGCGCAACGAGCACTCTGCCAGGGTCTTCGAGGCCATGGGAGGATACAGTCCGACCATCGGCATCATAGGTGCCGTCATCGGGCTGATCCAGGCGATGTTTCATCTGGAGGAGCCCGCCGCTCTCGGTGCCGGCATTGCCGTCGCCTTCGTTGCCACCATTTACGGGGTCGGCTTTGCCAACCTGCTCTACTTGCCGATCGCCAATCGCCTGCGTGCTTTTCACTATCATTACGCCCTGTTTCAGGAGATGACGCTGGAAGGCCTGATGGCCATCGCCCATGGCGAGAATGGCCCCCAGGTTGAACGGCGGTTGAAGGCTTATCTGAAGGGAGAGTAGCCATGCGCAAGCGCTATCGTTTGCATCTGCAAGGTCGGGAACACCTCGACCGCTGGCTGGTTTCCTACGCCGACTACATGACGCTGATCTTCGCCCTGTTCGTGGTGCTCTACTCGGTGGCACTGGTCAACAAGGACAAGTATCGCGCCGTCATCGACGGCATGACCCAGGCATTCAATGTGATGCAGCCCCGCAGCGATGGCTTGCTGGAGGGGCAGGGAAAGTCGTTGCTGAACAATGAAGTGTCCGCCGCAACCTCTGTGCTGGAGAGTGCCAAGGCCCGTTCACCCTCGCAGGCTCCTATTTCTGGTGTTCCCATTCTGCAAGATGGTATGACTCTTGCGAAGATAGATTCGCAACTGCAGGAGAACATGGGGTCTCTGGTGGATGCCGGGGTCGTCAAGTTGACACAGGATGACAACTGGCTGACGGTGGAACTGAGTTCCGGCCTGCTGTTTGGCAGTGGCAGCGCGTTTATGAGCTCCAATGCAGATCCGGTGCTCAATACTCTTTCAAGTATCCTGAAACCGGTCGATAACTATGTGAGAGTGCGGGGTTACACGGATAACCAGCAGATAAATAATGAAATTTTTCGCTCCAACTGGACGTTGTCGGCAGCAAGGGCGGAGGCCGTACTCACTGCCCTGATCGCCAAGGGGATAGCCCCGCAGCGACTTGCCTACGAGGCGTACGGGGAGTTCTCTCCCTTCTCGGACAACAGTACCGAGCAGGGGCGTTTACAGAATCGCAAGGTGGTGGTTGCTATCTCCAAGTTCGCCTGGGTACCACCTCCGAACCCGGCTCCTCCCGTTCAGCCAGTGACGGAGGAGCCGGTCCCGGCAGTTCAGCAGGCAGTCGAGGCAGGAGAGGTCAAGGTGATCTCGCTGCCAGGTGGTGGCATACGCATAACAACGAGGCAGGATTGATACAGTGATTGTTTGGACGGTTGCCAACCAAAAAGGTGGGGTCGGTAAAACCACCACGGTGGTCTCGTTGGCCGGTATTCTGGCTCAGCGTGGTCAGCGGGTGCTGTTGATCGACACCGACCCTCATGCTTCCCTGACCTCATATCTCGACTTTGACTCCGATCGGCTGGATGGCACCCTCTATGAGCTGTTCCAGGCGGTCAAGCCCACGGCGGAGCTCGTCAATAAACTGACGCTGCGTACCAAGTTTGAAAACATCCACCTGCTGCCCGCTTCCATTACCCTGGCCACACTGGATCGGGTGATGGGCAATCGGGAAGGGATGGGGCTGGTGCTCAAGCGGGCACTGCTGCGCATCCAGGATCAATACGACTATGTGCTGATCGACTGCCCGCCCGTGCTGGGGGTCATGATGGTGAATGCGCTGGCGGCCTGTGACCGGATCCTGGTGCCGGTGCAGACCGAGTTCCTGGCGCTCAAGGGGTTGGAGCGGATGATGAAGACTTTCGAGATCATGCAGCGCTCCAAGCGGGAGAAGTTCCGCTATACCGTCATTCCCACCATGTTTGATAAGCGAACCCGCGCCTCGCTGATGACCCTGCAGTCCATCAAGGAGCAGCACGGGAGCGCGGTCTGGAATGCCGTCATACCCATAGATACCAAGTTTCGGGATGCCAGTTTGCTTCACATTCCCCCCTCCATCTATTCGCCGAGCAGCCGCGGCACCTACGCCTATGAGACGCTGCTCAACTATCTTGATGCGCAAGAGCGCCAGCGTGCTCATGAGGTGACATCATGAGAGATACCACCCAAGTCCGGGCCATGGATGACTACTTCCACTCCCTGCTGCTGGAGGATGCCCTGCTGCTTGATGCCGACGAGTCTGACTCCGCGCCCGTCATCCAGCTGCAACGCAAGCCCCAGCCGGTTGCCGAGAAAGTGGCGCAGCCCTATCTGGAGGCGGATCAGCGGCTGGAACAGTTGAGTGAACTGCTGGCCCAGGTCGGTCAGGTACAATATGAAATCGACGCCCTGAGCCATGAAGAGGTGGTCACTGAACCGCTGCAGATCGAGGCCGAAGATGCCCTGCTGCCGGTTGAGCCGGTCTGGCCCGAGGAGATGCCTGAGCCGGTGGCGGCGGATCCCGCGACTCTGGTGGTGACGGAGACCGAGGTGGCGCTGGCGCCACAGGAGGAGGTTGCCCCCTCCACCTGGGAAAACATCGATACCGGCAAGGAATTTCAGGCCCTGTTCTTTGAAGTGGCCGGCGTCACTTTTGCCGTGCCGTTGACCGAGCTTGGCGGTATTCATCAACTGGGGGAGGTGTCATCCCTCTTTGGCCAGCCCAGCTGGTACAAGGGGATCATGACGTCCCGCGAGCAGAAGATGAACGTGGTGGACACGGCGCAGTGGGTCATGCCGGGCCAGCATCTGGAAATAGATGACTACAAGTATCTGATCATGTTGGGTGAATCCCCCTGGGGACTGGCCTGCCATCATCTGAAGGGAACCGAGTTATTGCACCGTGATCAGGTCAAATGGCGCCATCAGGAGGGCAAACGTCCCTGGCTGGCGGGCATGGTCAAGGAGAAGATGTGTGCCCTGCTGCACGTGAAGGAATTGCTCCTGTTGCTGGAGCGCGGGGTCAACATAGAAGGTCGCTGATAACTTCTGCACTCGGGCTGTTTTATTGCTAGTTTTACCAGTAGACGTTTTCATAAAAGGAATAAAAACATGACAGAAAAGCGCAATATTGCACAGAATCTGGCCGAAGACGAAGTGCTGCAATGGGTCACCTTCCAGCTGGAAAATGAAACCTACGGTATCAACGTGATGCAGGTGCAGGAGGTGCTGCGCTACACCGAGATCGCCCCTGTGCCGGGTGCCCCCGAATACGTGCTGGGCATCATCAACCTGCGCGGCAACGTGGTGACCGTCATCGACACCCGTTCCCGCTTCGGTCTGCCTTCTGGCGATGTGAGTGAAAACTCGCGCATCGTCATCATCGAGGCGGAGAAGCAGGTGATCGGCATCATGGTCGACAGCGTGGCCGAGGTGGTCTATCTGCGTTCGTCCGAGATCGATGCGGCCCCGGCCGTGGGTACCGAAGAGAGCGCCAAGTTCATTCAGGGGGTCAGCAATCGCGATGGCCAACTGCTGATCCTGGTCGATCTGAACAAGCTGCTCTCCGATGAAGAGTGGGAAGATATCGGTTCCCTCTGATAGGAAGATGATGTGTTGATGATTGAAATTGCCGCCTTGGGGGTGTCCTTGCTGGCGTTGGGGCTGGCCCTGTACGGGGTGTTAGGCAGCCGACGTGGCCAGCGAGAGTCCGAGGCCAGGGTGGAGCTGCTGCAGGGTCAGCTCGAGAGTCTGCGCAAGCAGATGATGGAGCTGCATACCGGAGCCATCGGCATGGGCCAGCGTCTGCAATCCGTCGAGGGGGCCATGCAGCAGGTCAATGACCGCCAGCAGGAGCTGACCCTGCAGGATCCGGAACGCCGCCTGTACAGCCGGGCCGCCAAGATGGTGGAGCTCGGTGCCGACCTCGATGAGGTCATGAACGAGTGTGAATTGCCAAAGGCCGAGGCTGAATTGTTGATTTCATTGCGAAAAGGCCGCTCATGATCGATCGGGAAGGCGTCTGCCTTCCTGATTTTCCCGCCCCGCTTTGCGGCTCTCCAAGGCGGGATCTCCCCCACAAATCCTGCTGATAATTGGCATCTTTGAAAAGACGCTTCCCGATACTGTGTTAATATGCAGGCCGCTTCTTTTCACTGATTACATCCTCATGCTGCTTCAAATTCACAACCTGAGCTGCGTGCGTGAAGATCGCACTCTGTTTGAACATCTCTCCTTTGCGGTGGCTCCCGGTGATCTGGTGCAAATTGAAGGTCCCAACGGCGTGGGCAAGACCAGCCTGCTGCGCCTGCTGAGCGGCCTGTCTCAGCCTTTTGCCGGTGAAGTGTGCTGGAATGGCGAGAATATTCGCCATTGCCGCGACGAATATCACGCCAATTTGCTCTATCTCGGTCATCAGCCAGGCGTCAAGGCTGCCCTGACACCGCTCGAAAACCTCGCCTTCTACCAGAAACTGCACCATGCGGCCGATACCAGCGTGGATCTGTGGCGGGTGCTGGCCCAGGTTGGTCTGGCCGGCTTTGAAGACAACCCCACCGGTCAGCTCTCCGCCGGTCAGCAGCGCCGCGTCGCGCTGGCTCGTCTGTGGCTGAGTGACCAGCCGGCGCTCTGGATCCTGGACGAGCCGTTCACCGCCATCGACAAGCAGGGGGTGAAGGTGCTGGAGCGGCTGTTCCTGACCCATGCCGAGCGGGGGGGCATGGTGATCCTCACCACCCATCAGGACATGACCCTGATGCAGGGACGGCTGAAGACCCTCTCTCTCACGCCCTTGCTGCAGGAGTAGTTCTGATGTTGCGCGCCGTAATGCACCTGATCCACCGTGAGCTGCTGATGGCCCTGCGCCAGCGCTCCGACATCCTCAACCCGCTCTGGTTCTTTCTCATCGTCATCACCCTGTTTCCGCTGGGGATCGGCCCCGAGCCCAAGCTGCTGGCCCGCATTGCCCCCGGCATCATCTGGGTGGCGGCCCTGCTGGCGGCCATGCTCTCCCTGGAGCGGCTGTTTCGCGACGACTTCGGCGATGGCGCGCTGGAGCAGATGATGTTGATGCCCCATCCGCTGGGCTTGCTGGCGCTGGCCAAAGTGATCGCTCACTGGTTGCTGACCGGCCTGCCGCTGTTGCTCATCTCCCCGCTGCTCGCCATCCTGCTGTCGCTGGACATGAACACCTATCTGGCGGTGGTCGCCACCCTGGCGCTGGGCACACCCGTG
Organism: Aeromonas sp. 600276; assembly: GCF_049175815.1. Lineage (NCBI taxonomy): Bacteria > Pseudomonadati > Pseudomonadota > Gammaproteobacteria > Aeromonadales > Aeromonadaceae > Aeromonas > Aeromonas sp. 600276. Next base: position 310,228 of record NZ_JAAKVU010000002.1, read on the forward strand.
CTGAGCCTGCTCGGGGCGATCGGGGTGGCCCTCACCGTGGGTCTGCGCAAAGGGGGAGTGTTGCTCAGCCTGCTGATCCTGCCGCTCTATATTCCGGTACTGATTTTTGCCACCTCCGCCATCGATGCGGCGGGGATGGGACTGCCCTATTCGGGGCAGCTGGCGATTCTGGGGGCCATGCTGGCCGGTGCGCTCACCCTGACCCCGTTGGCGGTCTCGGCGGCGCTGCGGGTCAGCGTGAATTGATGAAAGCGTCTGAAAAAGTGGCCATGGAAGGGCCGTTATAAAAAATATAATTGAGATAGATCAAGAGGATGGCTGCTTATTGCTTTCGGGGGATGTGATGTTTTCCGGCAGTGGGTAAGGTAGGCCTCGCCACGATATTAATAACAGAAAGGTTTTGTGAGCTATGTGGAAATGGTTGCACCCTTACGCTAAACCCGAGCGCGCTTACCAGCTGGCAGGGGCCTTGTTGCCCTGGTTTGCCGTGACCAGCCTGCTGGCATTCATCATCGGCACCCTTTGGGGGTTGGCGTTCGCCCCTGCCGATTACCAGCAGGGTGACTCCTTCCGGATCATCTACATCCATGTTCCCGCCGCCATTCTCTCCATGGGGGCCTACTCCACCATGGCGGTCGCGGCCTTCATCGGTCTGGTGTGGCAGCTGCGGATGGCCGACATGACGGTGGCCGCCATCGCGCCGGTCGGTGCCGTGTTTACCTTCATCGCGCTGTTTACCGGTGCCGCCTGGGGCAAACCCATGTGGGGCACCTGGTGGGTGTGGGATGCGCGGCTCACCTCTGAGCTGATCCTGCTGTTCCTCTACCTGGGGGTCATCGCCCTCTACAACGCCTTCAGCGACAAGGTGCTGGCCGGCCGGGCCGCCGGTATCCTGGCGCTGGTGGGGGTGATCAACCTGCCCATCATTCACTACTCGGTGGAGTGGTGGAACACCTTGCATCAGGGCGCCACCATCACCAAGTTTGACAAGCCCTCCATCTCCCCCGAGATGCTGTGGCCGCTGCTCATCATGATCCTGGCCTTTGCCGCCTTCCTCGGGGCCCTCTCCCTGATGCGTTTTCGAAACGAGCTCTTGATGCGGGAGTGGCACCGCCCCTGGGTCAAAGAGATAGCCGAGCAGGAGAAGTAAGCATGCACTTTGCCTCATTCAGTGACTTTCTGGCGATGGGCGGTTACGCCTTCTACGTCTGGCTCTCCTTCGGTCTGACCCTGCTCTGCCTGGTCGGCATCGTCATTTCCACCCGAATGAAAACCCGCAGCCTGCTCGGCGAATTGCGCAGCAAGCAGGCGCGCGAGGCTCGTCGCAAGGCGGCCCAGCAGATGGAGAACACCCTATGAACCCGAGACGCAAAAAACGCCTCACCATCATCCTGGCGATCAGTGCCGGCCTTGCAGCCGTGATCGGCCTGGTGCTCTATGCCCTCAGCCAGAACATCGATCTCTTCTATACCCCGAGCGAGCTGGTGGAGGGCAAGGGGCCGGACAAGATCAAGCCGGAAGAGGGGCAGCGCCTGCGCATCGGAGGTCTGGTGGTGCCGGGCTCGGTGCAGCGGGATCCCCAGAGTCTCAAGGTGGCCTTCAAGCTGGTGGACAATGGCGGGCATCTGGTGACCGTCGAGTTTGACGGCATCCTGCCGGATCTGTTCCGCGAGGGGCAGGGCATCGTCGCCCAGGGCACCCTCAAGGATGCCACCACGGTCGCCGCCTTCGAGGTGCTGGCCAAGCACGATGAGAACTACATGCCGCCGGAAGTGGCCGATGCCACCAACGGCATGCACTTCAAGCCGGAATATACCGACGCGCAGTTGAAGGGGAGCAAGCAATGATCCCGGAATTAGGACAGTTCTCGCTGATCCTGGCATTTGCCACCGCCCTGCTGCTGGGCAGCTACCCGCTGCTCGGGGCCAAATGGGGGCGCCTTGGCATGATGTCGGCGGCCCGTCCGCTCGCCTATGCCCAGTTCCTGCTGCTGTTGCTGTCGTTCCTCTGCCTGACCTGGGCCTTCATCGACAACGATTTCACTGTGCAGTACGTGGCTACCAACTCCAACAGCTTGCTGCCGCTGCAATATCGCATCTCGGCGGTATGGGGGGCTCATGAGGGCTCCCTGCTGCTGTGGGTGCTGACGCTGGGGGGCTGGACGGCGGCGGTCGCCATGTTCAGCCGCCGCCTGCCGCTCGACGCGGTGGCGCGGGTGCTCGGCGTGCTCGGCCTCATCTCGGTCGGTTTCACCGCCTTCGTGCTGTTTACCTCCGACCCCTTCACCCGCACCTTGCCCTACTTCCCGGTGGATGGGCGCGATCTCAACCCGCTGCTGCAGGACCCGGGTCTCATCTTCCACCCGCCCATGCTCTACATGGGTTATGTGGGCTTCTCGGTGGCGTTTGCTTTCGCCATCGCGTCCCTGATGACCGGCCGGCTCGATGCCACCTGGGCGCGCTGGTCCCGCCCCTGGACCATGGCCGCCTGGGTCTTCCTGACGCTGGGTATCGTGCTGGGCTCCTGGTGGGCCTATTACGAGCTCGGCTGGGGCGGCTGGTGGTTCTGGGATCCGGTGGAAAACGCCTCCTTCATGCCCTGGCTGGCCGGCACCGCCCTGCTGCACTCGCTGGCAGTCAGTGAAAAGCGCGCCACCTTCAAGGCCTGGACCGTGCTGCTGGCGCTCTCGGCCTTCTCCCTGAGCCTGCTGGGTACCTTCCTGGTGCGCTCCGGCGTGTTGGTGTCGGTGCATGCGTTTGCCTCCGACCCGACCCGCGGGCTGTTCATTCTGGGCTTCTTGCTGGCGGTAATTGGTTCATCCTTGCTGCTGTTCGCCTTCAAGGGCTCCCAGGTGAGAAGCCATGGCAAGCACGAGCTGTGGAGCCGCGAGACCCTGCTGCTTGGCAACAACATCATGCTGGTGGCGGGCCTGCTGACCGTGCTGCTCGGCACCCTGCTGCCGCTGGTGCACAAGGAGCTGGGGCTGGGCAGCATCTCTATCGGTACTCCCTTCTTCAACCACATCTACAGCTGGCTGATCATCCCGTTCGCCCTGTTGCTGGGGGTCGGCCCGCTGTTTCGCTGGCGCCGTCAGGAGCTGGGCGAGCTCAAGGGCAAGGTAGTCCTGGCGCTCCTGCTGAGCCTGGCCGCCGCCATCCTGCTGCCGCTGCTGCTGGCCGAGGAGTTCAAGCCCTGGGCTGCGCTCGGTATCGGGCTTGGCGCCTGGATCATCGTGACCAGCGTGCAGGAAACCTGGGCGCGCGCCACCCACAAACACAGCTTTGCCGTCGGTGTACGGCGCCTTGGCAACAGCCACTGGGCCATGATCCTGGGCCACGTGGGTCTCGCGGTGAGCATCATCGGCATCGCCTGCACCCAGAACTACAGCATCGAGAAGGACTTGCGCATGCAGGCCGGCGATCGGGTTCATTTTGCGGATTATGAGTTCGTCTTCACCGGCATCAAGGAGAAGAACGGCCCCAACTACGACGGTTTCAAGGGCGTGCTGGAAGTGCACAAGGATGGCAAGCAGGTGGCTCTGCTCAAGCCGGAGAAGCGCATGTACAAGGTGACCCGGATGCCGATGACCGAGGCGGCCATCGATGCCGGCTTTACCCGGGATCTCTATGCGGCCCTTGGTGAGCAGCTCGACAACGGCGCCTGGGCGGTGCGGATCTACTACAAACCCTTCGTGCGCTGGATCTGGTTCGGCGGCGTCTTCATGGCCATTGGCGGCGTGCTGGCGATGCTGGACAAGCGCTACCGTTTCGGTCGTCGTGAAGAGGAGGCCAAGGCATGAGCAAGAAGACCTGGTTGTTTCTGATCCCCTTCATCGTCTTTCTGCTGGGGGCCGTGTTTCTGTTCAAGGGGCTCTACTCCGATCCCACCAAGCTCGAATCCGTGATGGTGGGCAAGGAGGTGCCCGTGTTCACCCTGCAGGATATCTATGACCTCAATAAGCAGCATGACAGGAGCATCCTCAAGGGACGCCCCATGCTGCTCAACGTCTGGGCCACCTGGTGCCCGACCTGCTACGGGGAGCACACCTACCTCAAGGAGCTGGCGGGGCAGGGGATCTACATCGTCGGCATGAACTACAAGGATGAGCGGGCCAAGGCCATCAACTGGCTGGCGGAGCTCGGCAATCCCTATCAGATCAATCTGTATGATCCCGACGGCATGCTGGGGCTGGATCTGGGGGTTTACGGCGCGCCGGAGACCTTCTTCATCGACAGTCAGGGCATCATCCGCTATCGCCACGTGGGTGACGTCAACCCCGAGGTGTGGGCATCGACCCTCAAACCCATCTATGACGCCATGAAGTGAGGGAGAACCCGATGAGAATCTTGATTGCATCCCTGCTGCTGCTGGCGGGACTGGGCGGGGCGGGTCAGGCGCTGGCCGCCATCGATGTCTACACCTTCGACAACGACGCCCAGGAGCAGACCTTTCGTGAACTGACCAAGGAGCTGCGCTGCCCCAAGTGCCAGAACCAGGACATCGCCGACTCCAATGCGGGCCTGGCCAAGGACCTGCGTGACAAGACCTACCAGATGGTGCGCGAGGGCAAGGAGAAGCAGGAGGTGGTGGACTACATGGTGGCCCGCTACGGCAACTTCATCCTGTACAACCCGCCGCTGATGGCCTCCACCCTGATCCTCTGGCTGGGGCCGCTGCTGGTGATCGTGGTGGGCATAGTCCTGGTGGTGGTGCGCAGTCGCCGTCGTCCCGCGGCAGCTACGCCGGCGGATAGCGCCCTGAGCGCGGAGGAGCAGCGTCGTCTGGCTGCCCTGCTCAAAGAGGAAGAGAAACAATGACCGCATTTTGGATAGTGATCGCGGCCCTGCTGGTGCTGGTGAGCCTGGCAGTGGTGTTGCCCCTGTGGCGGGGAGAGGGCCGGCAGAGCATCAGCCGCTCGGCCCTCAACAAACAACTCTATCGTCAGCGTCTGCTGGAGATCGGTGAAGAGCGCGAACAGGGGGTGCTGGCGGAAGAGCAGGACACCCTGATCGAGTTGCAGCGCAGCCTGCTGGACGACATCCCCGACGTGGAGCAGACCGCCCGTGGCGGCAAGAGTCTGATCTGGATCCCGGGTGTGCTGGTGCTGCTGGTGGTGAGCCTGGGGCTCTACTACAAGCTCGGTGCCTGGCAGGAGGTCAGCCGCTGGCAGGACGCCAGCAGCCGGTTGGGCGAGCTCAGCAACCGCATCCTGGTGGAGCGCAATGCAGAGGTCACCGAGCAGGATCTGCTGGACTTCACCCTGGCCCTGCGTACCCGCCTGAAAGAGGAACCGAACGATTACCGCGGCTGGCTGCTGCTGGGCCGACTGTCGCTGGATGGCAATGATCCCGATATGGCCCGCGAGGCGCTGGAGCGGGCCTACGGGTTGGCACCGCAGAAGGGGATGGTGGCGGTGCCCTATGCCCAGGCGCTGATGATGACAGGGGATGACGCGCAAGCCGATCAGCTGCTGCGAGGAGCCATCGCCCAGGATCCGGCCAATATCGAGGCGCGCTCCGTCTACGCCTTCATGGCCCTGCAAAAAGAGGACTTCAAGACCGCCCTGCAACGCTGGCGCGAGATGCTGCCGCTGATGGAGAAGGGCTCGACCCGCTACACCATGGTGGAGCGCTCCATCGACTATGCCGAGCAGCAGTTGAAGAAACGCGGCATGGCCAGTGAGACCGTGCCGGCGGAGGCGAGCGGACAGGGCACCGCTTCCGCCCAGGTGCTGGAGGTGAAGGCCGGCGAGTTCCCGCTCAAGGTGACGCTGGCCGATGGCATTGCGCTGCCGGAAGATGCCCATCTGTTCGTGTTTGCGGTGATCCCCAACGGGCCGCCCATTCCCATCGCGGTCAAGCGCATCCCAGGCCCGCACTTCCCGGTGACGCTGTCGCTGGGTGACGGCGATGCCATGATGGAGGGCAACAAGCTGTCTGCCTATCCCGAGCTGCAGTTCAAGGCGCGCCTCTCCCGTGGCGGCAACGTCATGAACAAGGAAGGGGCGTTCGAAGGGGCCTCGGTCCCGGTCGCCACCGGCTCAATTCCTTCAGCGCCGATTGACATCCGCATCGATCACGCCCTCTAATACGCCTCTGGCCCGGCCCTCGATGGGGCCGGGCTGCCTATAATTCAGATTAATCACAATAAAAAGCTAGGACTTCCATATGCATGTGCGTGTAGGGGCATTGACGGTGGCCTTGTTGCTGGGTGGCTGTGCTGGCGGCCCGCCCAAGCCGGGCCCCGAGAGCCTTGACCTCAAGGAGACGCCGAGCCGGCCCGAAGCGACCAGCACGGCCAGTGACAGCCGTGACCCGTTTCAGGGTGCCAACCGGGCCATGTGGGCCGTCAACTACGATGTGCTGGAGCCCTACGTGGCTCGCCCCGTGGTGCACGGCTACGCCCGCTACGTTCCGCAGGGAATGAAGGATGGCATCGAGAATCTGGTGGAGAACTTCAACGAACCGAGCAGCATGGTCAACCACCTGCTGACCGGCGACTTGAAGGGGGCGGGTACCAACCTGGGCCGCTTCACCCTCAACACCACTGTGGGTCTGCTGGGGATCTTCGACGTGGCCAAGCATGCGGGCCTTGAGCGCAACAAGCTGGAGCTCTCTACCGTGCTCGGGCGCATGGACATAGGTGAGGGGGCCTACGTCATGGTGCCCGTCTATGGCCCCACCACCACCCGCGAGATAGTGGGGGATACCATAGACGTACTCTACTTCCCCTACTCGCTGCTGACTTTCCCGCTGAAAGCGGTGCACTGGGCGCTGAATGGTCTGGGTACCCGTTCCAAGCTGATCGATCAGGAGCGGATCATTGACAACGCGCTCGATCCTTACGCCCTGACCAAGGACTTCTATCTGCAGTACAACCAGAACAAGGTGACCGGTCGTCAGACCGAGCTCAAGCAAGAGCAGCAGGAGAAGCAAGACGATAGCAATCTGGATGACTATCTGGACGAGATCGACCAGTGATGCCTGTGCATCCCGGCTCGAATGTCAAAGGCGCCTGCGGGCGCCTTTTTGCTGGGCTGGCTGCCCTCGCGCCCATAAAAAACGCCCCGCAAGAGCGGGGCGTTTTGGCAAGAGTGTGGCGCTATCAGGCAGCCAGGTTCTTGGCCACGAATTCCCAGTTGACCAGGGCCCAGAAGGTTTCCATGTACTTCGGACGCAGGTTGCGGAAGTCGATGTAGTAGGCGTGCTCCCACAGGTCGACGGTCAGCAGCGGGGTGGTACCGGCTTCGGTCAGCGGGCAACCGGCGTTGGAGGTGTTGACGATGGCCAGGGAGCCGTCAGCCTTCTTCACCAACCAGGTCCAGCTGGAGCCGAAGTTGCCGATGGCAGACTTGGTGAACGCATCCTTGAACTCGGCGAAGGAGCCGAACGCCTTGGTGATGGCATCGGCCAGGGCGCCAGTAGGCTCGCCACCGCCGTTCGGGGAGAGGCAGTGCCAGTAGAAGGTGTGGTTCCAGATCTGGGCGGCGTTGTTGAAGATGCCACCAGTGGAGGTCTTGATGATCTCTTCCAGAGACTTGCCTTCAAACTCGGTACCCGGCACCAGGTTGTTCAGGTTGACCACGTAGGTGTTGTGGTGCTTGCCGTGGTGGTATTCCAGAGTTTCCTGGGAGATGTGCGGTTCCAGAGCATTGATTGCATAGGGCAGAGCGGGAAGTTCGAATGCCATTTTCTACTCTCCATTGGCTGGCCGTGCGAAGGCGACGGTTGCAAGACATTGCGTACTCTTTTCTATTTTGAAAAGAATTGTTCTTGAAGTGATGGGGCCAGTTGGCCCAAAGCCCATCGATTGTACCAGCATCAAAGATGGCCTAACAACTCTTGATTCTCGCCATGATCCGGATCAAGCTGCGGCGTATTGATTCGTCACTTCTTGCTGTTGCCGCGGTTTGCCAGTTTGTGGTCTGCCCGGATTGCAGTAGAATGGCCGCCGAAATCGCTCTAGTGAGGCACCTATGGAAACTATTGAAAAGATCAAACAGCAGCTGGCTGAAAACCCCATCATTCTGTACATGAAGGGCTCCCCCAAGCTACCCAGCTGCGGTTTCTCTGCCCAGGCCTCCCAGGCCCTGATGTCCTGTGGCGAGCCGTTTGCTTACGTCGACATCCTGCAAAACCCGGACATCCGCGCCGAGTTGCCGAAGTTTGCCAACTGGCCCACCTTCCCGCAGCTGTGGGTCGAGGGCGAGCTGGTCGGCGGCTGCGACATCATGATCGAGATGTTCCAGGCTGGCGAACTGCAGACCCTGATCAAGGAAACTGCCGCCAAACACAAGCAGGATGACGCAGCCGCCGAATAAGGCCGCCATCGCATCATGCAAAAAGGGGAGCCATCGGCTCCCCTTTTCTTATGCTGCAAGACGGTATCAGGCGATGCGCTCGATGCGCGCCAGATAGAAGCCGTCGAAACCGGTGGCCGCCGGGCTCACGGTATGATCACCGAGCAGGCGGAAGTTGTCGTTGGCGGCGAGGAATTTGTCCACCTGCTGGCGGTTCTCCTCGGGCAGGATGGAGCAGGTGGCGTAGACCAGCATGCCGCCCACCTTCACCATCTGGCTGTAGCGTTGCAGGATCTCTTCCTGCAGGGCGACCAGCACCGGCAGCCGCTCGGCGGTATCGCGCCACTTGGCATCCGGATTGCGCTTGAGCACGCCCAGGCCGGAGCAGGGCACGTCCAGCAGCAGGCGATCCGCGCTCTCTTTGAGGCGCTTGACGGTCTTGCTGCTGGTGATGACCCGGGTCTCCACGTTGTGGGCACCGGCGCGGCGGGCGCGCTGCTTGAGGTTTTCGAGCTTCCACTCTTCCACGTCCATCGCCAGCAGGCGGCCCTTGCCCTTCATCATGGCGGCCAGATGCAGGGTCTTGCCGCCGGCACCGGCACAGGCGTCGATCACCCGCATGCCGGGGGCTACGTCCAGCGCCGCCGCGATGTGCTGGGAGCCGGCATCCTGCTGCTCGAACCAGCCGTCAGCAAAGGCGTTGGTGCGAAACAGGGCGGCATCCGAGGTCACTTCCAGGGCGCTCTCGACCCCTTCCACCGGTACAGTGGTGACCTGCTCTTTGGCCAGCGCCGCCTGCAGCTCGTCACGGGTGCACTTGAGGGTGTTGACCCGCAGGTAACGCTTGGGCATGGCGGTCAGGGCGGCACGCTCGGCCGGCCAGGCATCGCCCAGCTGCTCGCTGCCGAGCTTTTCCAGCCAGGTCGGGCAGCCATCCATCAGTACCGGGTTTTTCTTGGCTTCGGTCAGGCGGCGACGAAACGCCTCTTCATTGAAGCGATCCAGGGTCGGGTGGTTGGGTTGAGCTATCTTGTGGAAAGCATGCCAGCTGTGCAGCAGCGGCCAGACGTGCTTCTCGGCCTGGCGGACCTGAATACCGGTCAGGGCGCAGTAGAGGCTGAGGCGACGCAGCAGATCGCCGGTGACCAGGGCAATCCTTGCCTGTTCTTGCGGTTTGAGTTCGATGCCGGAGAAGTGACGGGCATAGGCGCGATCCAGGGTGAGACCCTGGCCCAGCACATCGTCAACAATGGCAACGACCAGGTCCCCGAGACGGGGCAACAGTGGGGATTTGAGCATGAGATTAACCTTGGTCAGAAAAAGACGAACCGTCGCCATGGTGACGCGGCTCAAAAACTGATAAATCCGCGCAATGATAGGGGCTAGACAGGGTTGGTGCAACACTCCCCATTCGGGGAAGATAGGGTGGATGCTGCTGGACTAATCGGACCAGCAGGCGAATGATGCCGGTTGCAGTTCAGGTGAGTGCATTTTAAAAGGACTAAAAAGATGCAGTTGATGAAATTTTCTCCCTTGGCGCTGGTGGTTGCCAGCTTGATGAGTTCGGGCGGCCTTGCGGCCAAGGAGTGGGATACGGTCGCGGCGCGCGCCACCGCCGCCGACGGTTATGAAGTGCGGGCCAACCAGTTTCGGGTGGCCAAGGTGCCCATCGACTATTTTGCCGGACTGCAAGCCGGGGCGGGTTCGCTGACCCTGCCGCTGCCCGACGGGGGAGAGGTGACCTTCGCCCTGCAGGCCTATGACCTGCTGCCGGCCGATCAGGCGGCCAAATTCCCCGAAATTAAGACCTTCAAGGGTCACAATCCGGCGGCGCCGGTAGAGACGGGGCGTTTTGATCTGGGGCCGCTGGGTTTCCACGCCATGTTCAGCCATCAGGGCAAGACGGTGTTCGTCGATCCCCTCAGCAATGCCGAGGGGTATGCCGTCTATTACCAGCAAGACGCCTACAGCAGGTTGGCGGAGGAAGCGGACAAGGTTATTGGCAGCGATGCCAGCAAGGCGTTGGCGCACAAGGTGCAGGTGGATGGCAACGTGCGCAAGCGCTACGTCATCGCCATCTCGGCGGCGGGGGAATACACCCAGTTCCACGGCGGCTCCAAGGTGCTGGCCACCGCGGCCATCGCCACCCTGCTCAACCGGGTCAACGAGGTGTACCAGCGCGACGTGGGGGCCGAATTCCAGTTGGCCAGTGGTAACGACAACATCATCTTTACCGATCCGGCCAGCGATCCCTTCACCAATAGTGACGCCGACGTCGATATCAACAGCGTGGTGCAGGCCAATGCCCAGACCCTGCCCAGCACGCCGCTGGGACCGTTTGACATTGGCCATGTGGTCAATACCGGAGGCGGTGGTCTGGCCGGCCTCGGTGTGCTCTGTATGGCTGACAAGTCGGCCGGCATGACAGGTTCCGCCACCCCGGTGGGGGATGCCTTCTTTATCGACTATGTGGCCCACGAGATTGGCCACCAGTTCGGCGCCGATCACACCTTCAACGGCACCACCAACAGCTGTGGCAGCGGCAATCGTGAGGCGAGCCAAGCCTGGGAGCCGGGCAGCGGTACCTCCATCATGGCCTATGCGGGCATCTGCGGGGAGGAGAACATCCAGCCCCACAGCGACCCCTATTTCCACAGCAAGTCCATCGAGCAGATGCGGGCACACATGGCGACCGTGCCGACCTGTGGCACCTCCATCGACCTTGTCAACAACGCGCCCCAGGCGGCGGCCGGGGCCGGCCGCATCATTCCGGCCAACACGCCGTTCGTGCTCAAGGGGGCCGGCGCCGATCTGGACGGGGATCCCCTGACCTACACCTGGGAGCAGATCGATCTGGGCACGGAGTCGAGCAGCCTGGCCACCATGGTGGACGACGGCAGCCGGCCGCTGTTTCGCTTTGTCTCCCCCACCAGCTCACCGGAGCGGATCCTGCCGAGCCTGCCCTCCCTGCTCTCGGGCACGCTCGCCAAGGGCGAGGCCTGGCCCACCACCAACCGGGATCTCAACTTCCGGCTGACGGTGCGTGACGGCAAGGGCGGTGTCGCCAGCGATGACATGAAGGTGCAGGTGGTCAATACCGGCAGCGCCTTCCGGCTGACTGCGCCGCTTGGGGTGTCGTTGACGCCGGGGGCAAGTCAGGCGGTCAGCTGGGATGTGGCCGGCACCAACCTGGCACCGATCAGCTGCAGCAAGGTGGACCTGTTCCTGACCCAGAACGAGGGAACCAGCTGGAGCAGCCTGGCGGTTAGCCAGCCCAACAGCGGCTCGGCCACCGTGACCCTGCCGGCGGATCTGGCCAGCGCCGCCCGTCTGAAGGTGGCTTGCAGCGACAACATCTTCTTCGCCATCAGCCCGGCCAAGCTGCCGGTCGTCCAAAGCGGCGGCAGCTCGGGCGGTGGTGGCGGTGGCGCCCTCGGTCTCTGGACCCTGGCGCTGGCCCTGCTGGGCTGGCAGCGGAGGCGCGGATGAGAGCGGCCTGGCTGGTGCTGGCGTCCCTGCTCGGCGGCTGTCAGGCCGACGCCGATACCCTGGAGCAGGCGGTCAGCGCCAGCCTGGCCAAGCAGGATTACCGGCTGATCGTGCGGGCCGGGCGAGGCGAGGTGGCGCCCGGCATAGCGCCGGAGCAGCAGGCATCAGCCAAGGCCCGCTGCGGCGTGCGCTATCTGGAGGGGCTGGGGGATGTGATCAAGCCAGGCCAGCAGGAGGCCCAGGCCAAGCTGGCGGCCTACGCGGCCGACTACAACCGGCGCATGCTGGCGCACTGCCCGTCACTACCGGCGACGGATCGGCAGTGACAGAGGGCCGTCAAGGTCAACAGGGGGAGGCGCGAGCCTCCCTCTTTTTTACGGCTGTCATTTGCCGGTCACAAGGCTTGTACCCATGGCGTGCTCGTCGCACAATGCCTGCACGCATGGCCGCATGGGCGGCAAAGAGAGAAGGAAAATCAAGATGATGGATGTAGCCGATCTGCGCCGTGAATACACCCGGGGTGGACTGCACAGGGCCGATCTGCCGGCCGAGCCCCTCGCCCTGTTCGAGAAGTGGCTGGCCCAGGCGTGCGAAGCCAGGCTGACCGACCCCACCGCCATGGTGGTGGGCACAGTGGATGCCGACGGCCAGCCCTGGCAGCGCACCGTGCTGCTCAAGCACTACGACGCCGAAGGCATGGTGTTCTACACCAACATGGGTAGTCGCAAGGCGCACCAGTTGGAGGGCAACCCCCGCATCAGCCTGCTCTTCCCCTGGCACACCCTGGACAGACAGGTGCATGTGACCGGCCGGGTGGAGAAGATGAGCACCTTCGAGGTGATGAAGTATTTCCACAGCCGCCCCAAAGACAGCCAGATCGCCGCCTGGGTCTCCAAACAGTCGACCCGCATCTCGGCGCGCGGCGTGCTGGAGGCCAAGTTCCTCGAACTCAAGCAGAAGTTTGCCAATGGCGAGGTGCCGCTGCCGAGCTTCTGGGGCGGTTTCCGGGTGCGCATAGACACGGTCGAGTTCTGGCAGGGGGGCGAGCATCGCCTGCACGATCGCTTCTACTACACCCGTGAAGGGGAAGGGTGGCACATCGAGCGGCTGGCGCCCTGAGCACCCCGCTAGCCTTTTGCTGCTGACAAGGAGTCTGTATGCGTCTGTATGGCGATCTGAAGTCCGGCAACTGCTACAAGCCCTGGCTGCTGGCCCGCTGGCTTGAGCTGCCCCTCGAATGGGTGCCGGTGGATGTGCTGGCGGGGGAGACCCGCACCCCCGATTTTCTGGCTCTGAACCCCAACGGCAAGATCCCGGTGCTGGAGCTGGCCCAGGGCGACACCCTGGCGGAGTCCAACGCCATCCTCTTCTACCTGGCGCAGGGGTCGCCCCTGTGGCCGGCCGAGCCGCGCCAGCAGGCCGAGGTGCTCAAGTGGCTGTTCTTCGAGCAGTACAGCCATGAGCCCTATATCGCGGTAGCCCGTTTCATTGTTCACTATCTGGGGCGGCCGGAGTCCCAGGAGGCGCGCCTCGATGGGCTCAAGGCTGGCGGCGAGAAGGCGTTGGCGGTGCTGGAGCAGCGGCTCAAGCAGAGTTCCTACCTGTGCGGTGAGGCGCCGACCATCGCCGACATCGCACTGTACGCCTACACCCATGTGGCGGAGGAGGGGATCTTCTCGTTGCAGGGGTGGCCCGCCATCCGGGCCTGGATTTCCCGTATCGAGGCGCATCCCCGCCATCTGAGCCTGCCTGCAGCCTGTCAGGCCGGCTGATGGAACTGCTGATCGAGTGCGCCCTGTGGCAGCCCCACTGGGCGCCGGTGCTGCAGGCCTGGCAGCGGCAGGGCCATGGTTGGCAGTTGCTGCAGAGCAAGGTCGATGAGCGTTTGCCGAGCGATACCGGCGGACTCTGGTCCTGTTGTCCGCCCGATGGCGTGCGTTCGGCTAGCGCACTGCTGGCCGCCTGGCTGGACGGCGATCTGCCCGGCCAGCAGGCCGTTGATCCGAGCCGGCAGATCCTCATCAGTGGCTCGGCCTCCCTGCTGACCCTGGCGCGAGAGGAGGGGCTGCTGACCCTGGGAGGGCAGGGGGCCGATCTGGCGCTGACGGCGCAGGACGATCTGGGCGCCGTGCTCAATCGCCTGCTGGCCCGCTGTCTGACGGTGCCGGTGCTGGCCGAGCCCGCCTCGCAGTTGGGGCCTGCCCTGCAACTGCGCCCCCTGCTGGCGTGCGATGAGGCCGAGGTGGTGCACTATTGCAGCGATGCGGCGCTCGCCCGCTACACCCTCAACATTCCCCACCCCTATCCGCCGGAGGCGGCCCGCGACTGGCTGGCCGGCTGCTGGCGCAAGGCGGCGCTCGGATTGGGCTGGAGCTGGGCGCTGACCCTGCCGGCTGGCGAGGGCCATGCGCCGCTGGTGGGGGTGATCTCGCTGCACTGGAACGGCGAGCTGGCCTGGTGGGTGGGTGTGCCTTGGCAAAATCGCGGGCTGGCGACCCGGGCCGCCCAGCTGGTGAAGGCCTTTGCGTTCGACCGGCTGCAGCTGCCGGTGCTCACCGCCCGCCACATGCCGGACAACCATGCCTCCGGCCGGGTGATGGCCAAGCTGGGCATGCGCTACTGCGGCCGACGGGCATTGAGTGGCCAGCGCCAGCGCTTAAGTCAGAGCCAGAACAAGGTGAGCTACTGGCAGCTGGCGCGAAGCCTGACGCTGGCGGCGCCGGTCGAACAGCAGCTGGTCCCCTTGCTGGCCGACGCGCGGGTGGTGGCAGCCATCCTGCAGACACAGGTCGGGGAGGGGGCGCCGCAGCGGCTGGCGCTGTTCATGACAAATCGGGATGGGGAAGAAGGGGCCGAGCTCGCCGCCGCGCCGCTACGCTCCCTGGATACTGACGGGCCGCTGGCGGTGGAATACTACGACCAGGATGCGCTGGCGCAGGCCGAGCCGGAGCAGCTCCATCTGCTGCGCGGCCTGCTGCTGAAAGACGCCGAGGAGCAGGGGCTGGACTACCTGCTGCAGCTGGCCAGCCTGCAGCGCCAGGGACCTGTGTTGCTGACCCTGGCGGAGCGGCACCTGCGCCTGCGCTGGCTCGCAAGTGAGGAGTCCAGACTCGCCCTGCTGGCCGCTGCGCCGCTCACCCATCGCTACCATTTGCTTGACTTGTTGGTGGCCTTGCCCGCTCTGCTCGATGAGCTGGCCGGTCGCTGGCATCGGGATGCCGACGACACCTTGGCCTGGCTGGCACGGGCCGAACCGCCGCTGTTCAACGCCTATCGAACCGCCATCACCCGCCTGCAACCGGCCGATCTGCATGAGTTGCTGGCGCAGGTGGCGGATCGTTTTCCTGAGTCCACCCTCCCATTTCTGGACAAAGATGCTCAGGGCGGCGGGCAGTTTGTGGAATAATGCCCGCTCTGCTGTACGAGGAGTAACGCTGTATGCTGAGAACCGAGCGCCCTGGCGACATGCTGCCGGTCTATGACCTGGTGAGTGCCGCCTTTGGCCGTACCGACGAGGCCGAACTGGTCAACCGCCTGCGCGAATGCGGCGCCGCCGTGGTGACCATGGTCGAGGAGGAGGAGTACGAGTTCATGGGGCACCTGATGCTGAGCCCGATCACCATTAACGGGGTGGAGGGGCCCTGGCTTGGTCTTGCGCCCGTGGCGGTCCATCCCGATTGGCAGGGGCAGGGCATAGGGTCGGATCTGGTACGCGAGGGGCTGGACACGGCGCTGGAGATGGACTGGAAGGCGGTGGTGGTGCTGGGTGACCCGACCTATTACAGCCGCTTCGGTTTTCGCCCCGCCAGCGAGTTCGGCCTGCACTGCATCTACGAAGTGCCCGCCGACTGCTTCATGGCGATGGAGCTGCAGGAAGGCGGTCTGGCTGGCGTGCAGGGGGAGGTGCTCTACCACCCGCTGTTTGACGAACTTCCCGAAGAACAATGAGCCACGCAAACGGCAGCCAGGGGCTGCCGTTTTGTTATCTGAATGCGCTGCAGATGCTGTGTCTCCCCCCTCGAATAGTCGATGGTTTTTCCTTCCCCATCTCATCATTGCGGATCGTATTCACGAGCACACCGGTGAGCTAATGCCACTTTGCTCCGTGCTGGGATATATAGTGCGTACCACCTTTATCTGGAAATCATGGTGCTGCCCTGCAGCCTGATGGCACCTTGCTGCATTTTTGGGGGGCTCTTTTCGAAATATATTGTTACAACTTTTTCTCGGCAATATCTGTTTTTGTCTAACGGGTAACATTTTCTGGTTAGACCTCATTATTGATGTTTGACTCAAATGAGGATTGGCAGGTAGGTTGTGCAATATATAAACAAGGAGGCTTGATACGGTTGCCTTGGCTTTAATTGTTAATATCCTCCTTGCCTTGTATATCGGTAGTGCTGCTGTCATGCATATATTGACGATGCTGATAGGGCAGCCTATTTACACCTCTCATAGAACAACAACCATATGCTCGGTCATGATGACATGGCCCGCCAGACTATTGCCTGAAATATTTAATAATCTGGGAAGCAATGAGCACTGATAGGGATATATAATATGAAAAAACTTTCAGAAATAATCCATCGTGAAGTTTCACAAGGGCGTCGGGATTTTCTGACGTTCTCCTCCATGTCGCTGATAGGCCTGGCTGCCGGCACTGTCTTCCCAGCCCCGGTGAAAGCCGCTATTGCTGTCCTGAATAGTGGCAATTTCGCCGAGCTGGATGGGATCAATTTTTACGTGATGGCATCTAACCAGCCCGTCGTTGATTCGAACCGGGTCAACTTTGTACAAGAAACCGATGAAGCGCAATATCTTGCCCAGGTGATGTTTCAAGAGCTGATGAAGTTTGAATTCCAGTATCAGAACAGCTCATTGAGCGAAGCGTTAGGCTCTGGCATGAAGCCTAACAATAATGTGCTGACCATGAGTGATGGCATCAACTCGGTCAATACTATTTACAGCAGCAACCGACGCTATTTTACCGATAATATGGTTGAATATGTGAGTGGCTTGTTGCAGAACTCATATAGCAAGCAAACCAATGTCACTGTGGCAGACCGGAAGCTGTATAACTCTTGGGATATGGTGAAGGTAAATGCAAATATCAAGAAAGCTGAAAAGGGTACGCAGTTTAAAGAAATTATCGATCAGCTATACTCTGTCGCCACCCATTATTGTCAAAGCGGAAAGTTAACCGGCTACAAAGCAGCGGGGGAAAACTGGGCTCGTCAACTTATCGAACACTACTCCAAGAATGAGGTGTTAGAGGAACTGATCAGCTCTTTCAAAGTTCAGGAGTATCTGGGAGCTGGTTCATCGTTTGAAAAGGCGATGTGGCAAGTCTACAACACCATCAATAAAGTAAGAGCGCTCAATATATCATCTGGTCGTCGCATCACCGAGGATGAGCTGAAAAAATTTGAACGTACCCTGGCGGGTTCTGTATACAGCGGGTTTGCCATGAACATGAGCTGGGGCCAACAAAGCGAGAAATACACAGTCCTGGCCAACAGGAGAAATTTCGATGATGTGGTGACCTTGCTGAGAAATGAAAGCGGGACTCAGCGCACCTTCTGGAACAGTTTCTTCAACCAGAATAGCCCGGATAGTTTCTGGAATGAACTGAACAACATGAGCTTGAGAACGAGCACCCTGCAGGATGAGGGGGCCCGGCAGCGCATTCTTCAACGATATCCTGCGCTGGCAGGGACGGTGGGCAGTATGGCTCCCACAGCCTTCTCCGGTGTGGCTCCCGCTGCCTTCCCCATCGATTCATTCCTTTCCGTGTTCACCTTGTTGCTGGGGGTGGGCAACTTTACCTGGTTGACGGCGACCGATCGGGAGGAATGGAGCAACCCTGTGCCTTTGATGGAGTTGGGGGCAGCCCTGTTTGATGTGACATTGAATCTGATCCAGCTCGGTCGATTCCTTGATAAAGTGACCATGTTTATTTATGGCAATGGTGAAGGCATCATCAACAGCATTGCCATCAACATGGGTAAATTCAGTCAATTCTTGAGCAACCTTACCGCCAAGGGCCAGCATCTCACGAATGTATTAGAGCGGCAGATAGCCAGCAAGATGTTTCTCGCCACGCAAAATATCACCCGGATTATCAATATATGTTTTGTCGGATTGGCGGCGCTGGGGGCGGCCTTGGCCGCGTATAACCTATATCAGGCTGTCGAGGGTGGCGATATAGGTGATATTATATTTGCGGCAATCAATATGTTGGTCGCCACGGTGGCGTTGGGCGTCGCCGTGGCCTCTTTTATGGGCTTTGCCATTGCTGGCCCCCTGGGGATTATTGTCGCGGTGATAGGCATAGTGGTGGCCATCGCCCAATGGATCTACACATTACTCAAAAAAGAAGAGGTTAAACCTACCCCGATCGCGAGATATACCAACGAGTATATTAAACCGAAGGGGCTTGAGTATGAAGACCTGGGGGCATATATTTGCCGAGTGTCCAGTTATTGGAAGCGAACTCTGGTATGCGCCTTCGATGCAAGGACCATGAATACCGATTGGGATTACGTCCCAAGTATCGCGGATCATGACAACCCGATTTATACCCAGCCGGGGGCATTGGTCACCTCCCCAAGAAATGGCAGGATTTATAACTTTGCCAATATTCAGAAGCCAGGCTACGGAAATATATCGAACTTCTTCACTGCGGGAGCCACCACCCCAATCAGTAACTGGTGGCCGGGAAGTGATTTGCAGACCTGTGTGCATGCCGTCGAGAGTCAGGCAAACAATAATAGTCGCGCAGCAATATTTGTGGTGCTGGGCAACAACTCAAGCTTTTCACGAGCCTTCTTGACGTCTCATCTGGAGGATGCCCCGACAAGCAGCAATGAACTGACGAGTCAATTAAATCTGGAGTGGCAAGAGTATCCGCTGGATGTGGTTGCCATCAATGGCCTTGACGAGACCATGTTCCTTATCTTTACGACCCGGCATATCTATCAAGTAAAAGGTGGGCTAGCCCGCAGGATAATATCTGACTTTGTCGGTCAGCGCGATGCACCGATAACCTATGGCCTGAATGCACTGGCGCTCGGTACCAATGTGAATTTGATCTATCGGTTAAATGGTCTGCAGGCGCCCGATACCCGCTACCATTATCTGCTGACCCGGGATGACAATGGTGACTATACCAGCATGAAATTGCTGCGGACCATCAATAATCCCATGTCCTCAGACTCGCCGATTGTTGGCCGGCTGTTCAAGAAAACCAACGATCTGGTTTCGCGGATGGACTTTATGTATCACGATGGCAAGAGTGGTTATGCGCGTTATGGCGCAATCATGAACAAGACTGATGATGCCTCCTTGTCATTGTACAATGGGGTGGAATTTCAGGTGCCGGACAATGGATTCCGCTCCTTCTACAAGAATGCGTTTATTCCCAAATAACACAGTCGGCACGCTTTCAGGCGTTCACGTCCCGGGCCATGGAGGACCCGCCACGCCCTTGTCGGCAACACTCAAAAGCCCTCAGCGAGGGCTTTTTTTATGTCATCCCCTTGCGTGTACAGGGCTTGCTCAGGCGCGGGTATCGAGCAGGTTGCCCTTGCGATCTTCGGCCCCTGTCATGCCCGCCAGTTGCTTGCCAAGGGGGCTCTGCCGGTATTGCAGGTAGTCGCCGAGCTGCTGTTGCTGCTGGTTGCGTGCTTCCATCCGGTAGAGATCGACGGCCGTCGGGGCGCTTTTATCATCGCTCTCCTGCCCACTGGCTTGCAGATAGCGATCCACGGCGGCCTTGTCCTGCTGCTGCTCTGTGTAGGAGACGGCCAGAGTGCGGCGGGTGGTCTCTTTCTCCTCCTGCGTCGCCACGTATTCAGCTCTCTTGTCCAGCGCCTTGTCACGGCCCTGGTTGAGCTGCTCCGGGGTCAGCTTGGGATAGGCGTTGTCATAACCGGGCAACGGCATGGGACGAGTGCTGATCTGCATGGGATACCTCTCTGCTAAACCTGGCTGCTTGAGCAATGGCCGCATGATACGAGCTTTCACTTGCGCAAAAAAGCATCATCAGATGTGTCGTCAAGAGTGGGTTCAGCTTCGAAAGCAGGTTGTGGACAAGGCAAGCAGTGAAAGCGCCGCCGGGGTGGCCCGGTCGGCAGCAGAGACGGTGAGGTCGGGCAGCTGAGATAGAAAAGGCGCCCGAGGGCGCCTTCTGTCACCGCGGGGGGATCAGTTGAAGAACCAGTAGCCGCGGTTGACCAGCCGGGTCAGCAGCTGCAGGAAGCCGGCCTGATCGGCCAGTTCCACCATGTCGGCCTGGGTAACCATGTCCTTGTCGCACAAGAGCGAAATGGCGGCGGCATCCTCGCTCGGCAGGGTCCAGGCTTCGCCGTCGATGTAGCAGGTCTGGCTTTCGCCACTGAACCAGACGGTGCGCAGACCCGGCACCTTGATGGCGGGCTCGCCCTGGGTCAGCAGGTCGGCCACTTCCTCGGCGCTGTAGTCCGGCTCCACCGGATTGACGTCCAGATCGTGCTTGGCCTCGGAGATCATGGTGCCGAACCACTCCTTGAACAGGGTCTCGTCATCGAGTGCCTGCTGCATCAGCTCGCGCAGGCGGTGCAGCTCGTGGGGCTGGATCTCGCCGTGGCGGGCACGGGGCTTGAGGTCGGCATCGCCGTAACGCTCGGTGCGGATCTCGTTGTCGATCAGGTGATCGGCAAAGGAGGAGATAAGTGCCTTGGCGTCCGGCGCGCGAAAGCCCACCGAGAAGTTCAGGGAGGGTTCGATGGCGTAGCCCTCGTGGGGGAATCCAGGCGGAATGTAGAGGATGTCGCCCGGCTCCATGATGACGTCGATGATCGCCTCGAACGGCTCGCAGTGCAGCAGGGCGGCGTGGGCGGCAAACTCGCTTCGCGGTGTTGCATCGCCGACCCGCCAGTGGCGTTTGCCCTGGCCCTGGGTGATGAAGACGTCGTAGTTGTCGATGTGGGGACCGACGCCACCGTGAGGGGTGGAGAAGCTCACCATCACATCGTCAAAACGCCAGCCCGGGATGAACTGGAACGGCAGCGCCAGCTCGTTGACCTCGGGGGCCCAGTGGTTGCAGGCCTGCACCAGCACGGTCCAGTTCTCTTCGCCCAGGTGATCGTAGGATTCGAAGGGGCCGTGGGCAGCTTCCCACTTGTTGTTGAAGCGGGTCACCAGGCGCGATTCAATCACCTCTTCCATGGCCAGACCCGCCAGCTCGTCCGGGCTGATGGGATCCTGAAAGTCGGTGAAACCGCCCTTGATGAGGAGCGGGCGCTTCTGCCAGTAGTGCTCGAGGAAGTGAGCGATATCCAGATTGAGTTGGTACATGGTCTTCTCGTGTCTCTGTGAGAGAGGTGTTGCCCAAGACGGGCTTGGGCAACGCCACTCATGGCCCTGCCTTGGCAGGGAAAACAACAGGGGGCCCTGTGGCTAGTGCCCAGGGCCCCCGATACTCTCTCGCCCGCTTATTTCAGCAGGTCGACCAGACGCTGGGCGTCGCCGATATAGTTGGCCGGGGTCAGCTTCTTCAGCTCGACTTTCACGGCTTCCGGCAATTCCAGCGTGTCGATAAAGGTGCGCATCCCTTCGGCGTCGACGCGGCGGCCACGGGTCAGCTCTTTGAGCTTCTCATAGGGCTTCTCGATGCCGTAACGGCGCATCACGGTCTGGATCGGCTCGGCCAGCACTTCCCAGTTGGCATCCAGATCGGCGGCCATGGCATCGGCGTTGGCTTCCAGCTTGGAGATGCCCTTCAGGGTCGCCTGATAGGCAATCAGGGAGTAACCCACTGCCACGCCTAGGTTGCGCAGCACGGTCGAGTCGGTCAGGTCACGCTGCCAGCGGGAGATGGGCAGTTTGCTCGCCAGGTGCTGGAACACGGCGTTGGCCAGACCCAGATTGCCTTCGGAGTTTTCGAAGTCGATGGGGTTGACCTTGTGCGGCATGGTGGAGGAGCCGATCTCGCCGGCGATGGTGCGCTGCTTGAAGTGGCCCAGGGAGATGTAGCCCCACACGTCGCGATCGAAGTCGATCAGGATGGTGTTGAAGCGTGCCATGGCGTCGAACAGCTCGGCGATGTAGTCGTGCGGCTCGATCTGGGTGGTGTAGGGGTTCCAGGTCAGGCCCAGAGAAGTGACGAACTCCTCGGAGAACTGGTGCCAGTCCACTTCCGGATAGGCGCTGAGGTGGGCGTTGTAGTTGCCCACGGCGCCGTTGATCTTGCCCAAGATCTCCACTGCCATGATCTGCTTGAGCTGGCGCTCCAGACGGTAGGCGACGTTGGCCATCTCCTTGCCCATGGTGCTCGGGGTCGCCGGCTGACCGTGGGTGCGCGACAGCAGCGGCATGTCGCGGTACTCGGCGGCCAGGCGCTTGATCTCGGCAATCAGCTTCTCGCAGTAAGGCTTGATGACCTCCTCGCGGGCGGTCTTCAGCATCAGGCCGTGGGAGTTGTTGTTGATGTCTTCGGAGGTGCAGGCGAAGTGGATGAACTCGCTGACGGCGGCCAGTTCGGGGTTCACTTCCACCTTCTCTTTCAGGAAGTACTCCACCGCTTTCACATCATGGTTGGTGGTGCGCTCGATCTGTTTGATACGGGCGGCGTCGCTCTCGTTGAAGTTGCTGACGATGCCGTCGAGCAGGGCACTGGCGGCCGCGCTCAGGGCAGGGACTTCCGGGATCCCGGCGTGGCTGGCCAGTTTTTGCAACCAGCGTACCTCGACTTCGACGCGAAAACGCAGCAGACCGAATTCGGAGAAGATAGGGCGCAGGGCATCGGCCTTGTCGCCATAACGACCGTCAATCGGGGAAACAGCAGTCAGCGCGGACAGCTCCATGGGGTGAACTCCTGATGATTGGTGTGGGGGATTCGTATCCACTCGCGCGCGGGCCGGGGGGCATCAAGGCTGATGTGCGGCTGTTCACCTTGTTCTCCCTCTGCCTTTGCGCGAGCCAATGATTAGTAACGCTTGGCCAGTTCCACCATCTTCTTGCGGGCGAAGATGATCTGGGTACGACTGCCGCCGAGCTGGCGCCACAGTACGCAGGCCCGGATGCCGGCCAGCAGCAGGGCGCGCACCTTGTGCTGCACCAGCGGCTGCTGCAGGAACAGCGGGGTGCCCGCCACCTGAATTCGGGGGCCGATCGGGCTGATGAGATCGCTATAGATGCTCGCCATGTTGGCCAGGATCTGCTCGTCGAGCAGGTCGAAATGCTGTTGCTGGCGGCCGATCTGGCCGATCCGCTCACCCAGCATGTTGAGAATGTCCTTGCGCTTGGCCAGCTTGCGCTCCAGCGCAATCAGGCTCACCACGTAGCGGGTCAGCTCGGCATTCTTCTGGCTGCCGTCGGCGCCCAGCTGCTCGACCAGGGCGCGGTAGCCGTCGCGAATGGCCAGGTGGTTGCCAAACACGTCCAGCGGCTGCTTGGGGTCGGTGACCAGGATGCTGGAGAGGCTCTCGCGCAGGGAGGCCTCGTCACAGGTGCCGTCGCGGGCTACCTTCTGCACCAGGTAGGCGGCCTGGCAGATGCCGGCAAAGGCCATGGTTCTGTCTTGGAATTTGTCGCTCATATCTTCGCGGCCTTGTTCTGTTCATTCACTGGCAGATATCCGCTGCAGGCCATGATCCGGCCTTGGAATTTGTCGCTCATATCTTCACAGCCCTGTTCTGTTCATTCACCGGCCGATGTCATGATCCGGCCAGGAAGTTGCCAATCATGTATCACTGCCTTGTGCTGTTTTTTCTTTGTCCCCTCTCCCTCAGGGAGAGGGTCAGGGTGAGGGTGGTTCCCCCCTCATCCCCAACCCTTCTCCCGCAAGGGGAGAAGGGAGTCGAGCGCGGACGCTTGTGAGCGTCCAGCCCTTACACCGGATGGCTGAAACGCTGCTCTATGATGCCACCGCCCAGACACACTTCCCCGTCGTAAAAGACGGCGGACTGGCCCGGGGTGACCGCAGCCTGTTTCTCGTCGAAGATGACCCGGATGGTCTCATCGTCGATGGGCTGGATCAGGCAGGGAATATCTTCCTGACGATAACGGGTCTTGACGGTGCAGCGGCGCGGTTCGCGAATAGGGGTGCGATCCACCCAGTGCAACTGGCTCGCGATCAGGCCATCGGAGTAGAGGCGGGGATGCTCGCCCTGCGCCACGATCAGGGTGTTGCGCTCGACCTCTTTGTCGACCACGTACCAGGCCTCTTCGGTGGCATCTTTGCGCCCGCCGATGCCAAGCCCCTTGCGCTGGCCCAGGGTGTGATACATCAGCCCTTGGTGCTCGCCGATCACCTTGCCGTCCACGGTTTCGATGGGGCCGGGCTGGGCGGGCAGGAACTTGGCCAGGAAGTCCTTGAATTTGCGCTCACCGATAAAGCAGATGCCGGTGGAGTCTTTCTTCTTGGCGGTGATGAGATCCAGCTGCTCGGCGATGCGGCGCACCTCGGGCTTCTCGAGATCCCCGACCGGGAACAGGCTCTGACCCACCTGGGTTTCGCTCAGGGTGTAGAGGAAGTAGCTCTGATCCTTGTTGGTGTCGAGACCGCGCAGCAGGCGCGGGCGGCCGGTGCTGTCGTCACGGCGCACATAGTGGCCGGTGGCGATGTAGGTGGCGCCCAGCTCCTCGGCGGCAAACTCCAGGAACGCCTTGAACTTGATCTCCTTGTTGCACAGGATATCCGGGTTCGGCGTACGGCCAGCCTTGTACTCTTCTAGGAAGTGCTCGAACACGTTGTCCCAGTACTCGGCGGCGAAGTTGATGGTGTGGAGTTTCATCCCCAGCTTGTCGCAGACGGCCTTGGCATCAGCCAAATCCTGGGCGGC
Source organism: Aeromonas sp. 600276 (assembly GCF_049175815.1). NCBI lineage: Bacteria > Pseudomonadati > Pseudomonadota > Gammaproteobacteria > Aeromonadales > Aeromonadaceae > Aeromonas > Aeromonas sp. 600276. The sequence continues at coordinate 334,840 of NZ_JAAKVU010000002.1, forward strand.
AGAGCAGTACTCGTCCGTGTCGTCTTCTTCCCAGTTCTTCATGAACAAGCCTTCGACCTGATAGCCCTGCTGCTGGAGCAGGTAGGCCGAGACGGAAGAATCCACGCCGCCGGACATGCCGACGATCACCTTGATTTGGCTGTTGTCTGTCATTAGTCGAAGTTACCAGTTCGTTTAAACGGGGCGTATTCTACCAGAATTTCGCGCCCCCGGTCACATATCCATGCCGCCGTTCCCATCAGGAACCCGGCTGCAGGAAATCGTTTTTCTTGTCTCGGCCTCACAGCGTCAAAAAGAGCCTCCAACGGCTCTTAGATAAAGGCCTTGAGGGCCGACAGCGGTAAGCGGGTACCCGCCAGATAGTCCTGAATGCACTGCCACACCAGAGGGCTTCTCAGGGCCGCTTTGCACTCGGCAATCTCCTCCAGGGTGAGCCAGTGGCAGGCCAGCACGTCGCCGTCGGGATCCTCTGGATGGTGCTGACCCGGCGCCTTTTCAAGGTCGAAGATGACGGCGATGCGCACAAAGGTGGCCTCGCTGTCTGCCGGCTTGTAGAGATAGACCCCGAGCCAGGCGGTGGGAGCGGCGGTGAGCCCTGTCTCCTCCTTCAGCTCGCGGCAGGCCGCCTGGACGAGATCTTCCCCAGGCTCCACGTGGCCGGCGGGCTGGTTGAAGCGGCGCTGGCCTTTTATCTCCTCTTCCACCAGCAGGAAGCGGCCCTGCCAGTGCACCAGGGCGGCCACGGTAAGGCGGGCGGGCAGGGGGGATGATCGCTCATTGGGACTCCTTGTCTTGTGTACCGTGCCTTGCTGTGGCACTCGATCAGGTTGCGCCATCTATGTTGCGGCACGCTGGCCAAATGGCTTACTCGTGTTATTCCGATGGCTTGCTGCGGGCCGGACGGCGCGCGGTGCCTCGGCCGCCGCTGCGATTGGCCGGGCGGGGGCTCGCTTCGCGGCTGTCCCGCTCTTGGTGTTGGGCGTGACGGGTCGGCCGGGCCTTGCTGTTGCTGCCGGCCCCCTGTGGCCTGGCGGCTGTGCGCGGCTTGCCGTGCACAGCCGATTGCCGCGGTGCAGCTGCCAGCTCGGGAGCGGGCAGGGCGCGGCTCTCCCCCGGCGCCAGACCATCGAGGGTCCACTCCCCGATGGCGTAGCGGATAAGGCGCAAGGTGGGGTGACCGATATGGGCGGTCATCCGCCGCACCTGGCGGTTGCGCCCCTCCACAATCTTGATCTCCAGCCAGCAGGTGGGGATCTCTTTACGCTCGCGAATAGGCGGGTTGCGCGGCCACACCGCAGGTTCCTCCATGATGCGCGCCCCGGCGGGCAGGGTCATGCCGTCGTTGAGCTCTACCCCAGCGCGCAGGGCGGCCAGTTTCTCTTCGCTCGGGATGCCTTCCACCTGTACCCAGTAGGTCTTGGGGGTCTTCTCCCCCGGCTGGGTGAGGCGCGCCTGCAGTTTGCCGTCGTTGGTGAGCAGCAAGAGCCCCTCGCTGTCACGGTCTAGCCGGCCCGCGGCATAGATGCCGGGCTCGGTGATGTAATCCTTGAGGGTCTCGCGGCCCGCCTCGTCGGTGAACTGACAGAGCACCATGTAGGGCTTGTTCAACAGCAGCAGCTTGCGATCGGCAGGCGCCGGTGCCGGTTTGCGCTCGCCCTCCTTGTCTCTCATGGCGTGCTGCGCCTCCCTGCGCTGGGATGGGCGCGCCGTGGCGGGCCCTTTGGCCTTGTGCTCGGTGTCAGGGCGGGTGGAGAGGGAGAGACGGGGGCGGGCTGATTTCATCGCATGCATACCAAAAACAGGGGAAGGGCGAGTGTACCACAGGGGGCTGTCACGGGCATGAACGACGGGGACGGGAGGCCAGCGGCTCAGCCGAGCAGGCCGTCGATGACGATGGCCTGACGGGCGGAGGCGGAGCCTGCGTGCAGCAGCGCGGTACCCACCTGCTCGTCTATCAATGCGCGGGCCAGCCGGGTGAGGGGACGCAACAGCTCGGGGGCAAGACCGGCGGGCACAGCCAGCAAAATCAGGGTCTGCACCGGCCCGAGCGCGGAGCCCCACTCGATGGGTTCGCTGCTGCTGAGCAGCGAGAGCGCGGGGCGGCGGATGGCGGGGCAGATGACGTGGGGCATGGCGAGGCCGGGCCGAATGATGGTAGCGGCCAACTGCTCGCGCGCGGCGATGGCCTGCTCCAGCATGGGTCTGTCGCTTATCAGCGCAGCGGGCAGCAGATCCACCAGCACCGCCAGTGCCTGGGCCTTGTCGAGGGGGGCCGTGGCATGGCCGAGCTGGGCCAGGGTGAAGCAGTAGTCGGGCAGCGCCTGAGCGAGGCGCTGCTCGGCCAGGGCGGCGCTGCCCGGGCGCCCCAGCGGCTGGCCAAGCTCCACGCACCAGCAGGTGAAGGCCATGTGGGCGAGCTCGGCATCCAGCCCCTCGATCAGCAGCAGACAGAGATCGCCGGGCTGGGTGGCCAGGGTGAGCAGGGAGAGCTGGTTGGTCGCCTCCACCGCCTGGCGGCGGGTGACGTTGATGAACTGGATATGGGACTTGAACAGCCCGGCCAGCCGGCTCAACTGCTTGGCCTGGGTGATGGTGAGCCCCAGCCGGCAGTGAAAGGAGATCTCGCGGATCAGCATTCAGACGCCGGGGGCGGCGGCCTTGAGCACGGCTACCGCATCGAGCAGCACCGCCTCCAGCGCCACCTGGTGAATGGGGCTGCCGAGAAAGCGATCTTTTTGCTCAATCTCGATATCGGAGGCGATCAGCACCAGATCGGCGCCGGCGATGTCGCGGGCGGTGAGGATGTTCTCCAGCCCCATGGCCCCCTGGGTTTCGACCTTGATCTTGAGCCCCAGCTTGTCGGCGGCTTTTTGCAGCGCCTCGGCGGCCATGTAGGTGTGAGCGATGCCGGTGGGGCAGGCGGTGACGGCGAGGATCTTCATGGGCTCTCACGGCAAATTCGGGTGGGGCAACAAGATAGCGCCAAGGGGCGGCCTTGCCAAAGGGGTGGAGGCAAAAATGGGATCCCGACTGCGCTCTGTTGAAGGGATGGGCAAGGGGTAGGCGCATTTGTGGCCCCAAAAGGGACAAGTGGGGAAAAAGGGGATAAAAAACGGCCCGCCAGAGGGCGGGCCGAATACACACTACGGAGTGAAACCTTAAGACCGGGCAATCAGTGCCCAGTAAGCCGGGGCTCAGGCGGACTGGGCGGCCAGGGTGGCAGCTTTCAGCTCACGTTTGATACGGCGGATCTTGCGCTCTTCGGCGACCGCGACGCAGGCCATCAGCACCAGACAGGCGGCGGCGGCCATGTCGAGCGCCGCGAAGGTGCCGCTCCAGCCGGTCAGGCCGAAGATGGGGGTGCCGTCGGCGATCATGCCCAGACCCAGTTTGGCGAAGCTGTCACCGATGAGGTAGGCGAAGGTGCCCTTGACGCCATCGGCCACGCTGATCCCCTGCTTGGGTACGAAGCCCACGGCGGCCACGCCGATCAGCAGTTGCGGACCGAACACCAGGAAGCCCAGCAGGAACAGGGAGCCCAGGAACATGAACTGGGTTGTGGCGTGCTGGTAGAGCCCCAGGGTGGCGATGATCAGCGCCAGCGCCACGCAGGCCACCAGACCACGACGACCGTTGGCCAGATCCGAGAGGTAACCCCACATCAGGGTGCCGACCAGGGCGCCCACTTCAAAGAAGGTAAAGCCCTGAATGGCTACGTCCTTGGAGAAGCCCAGCTCCTGGTGGGCGTAGACGGTGGACCACTGGTCGATACCGATACGCACTACGTAGAGGAAGATGTTGGCGAAGCAGAGCAGCCAGATCACCTTGTTGAGCAGCACGTACTTCACGAAGATCTGCCACTTGGTCAGCTTCTGCTCTTCGGTGGCAACGTCTTCTTCGCTCGCCACTTCGTCAAACAGCTCTTCCACCTTGCCCAGGCCATAGGCTTCCGGCGAATCGCTACCAAAGCGCAGGCCAACAAAACCGACGATCAGCGCGATGATGGAGGGGAAGATGAACATGCCGAGCACGTTGCCATCGAACAGGTAGTTGGCACCGAACAGCGCCACACCGGCCGCACCGGCGCCGCCCACGTTGTGGGAGAGGTTCCACATGCCGAGGTAGGTGCCGCGCTTGTTGCGGGGTGTCCACTTGGTGATGGTGGAGTAGCTGCAGGAGCCGCCGCAGCTCTGGAAGAAACCGCTGGCCGCGTAGAAGAAGATCATCAGGTAGAGGCTGAAACCGGTACCGCCCATGCTGGCACTGAAGCCCAGCATGCAGAGGGAGGAGAGGATCAGCATCAGCGGCAGGAACTGCTTGGTGTTCTTGCCGTCGGCATAGTAGGAGACGATGGTCTTGCCCACCCCGTAGGTGATGGAGAAGCCAAGGCCGATCATGCCGAGCTCGGTCATGGAGAGACCGTACTCCTGGATCATGTCGTTCTGCGCAATGTTGAAGTTCTTGCGGATCAGATACATGGTCAGGTAACCGATGAACACAACCAGATAGGATTGCATAAACGGTTTGAACCAGAGCTTGCGCCGGGCTTCGACCGGCAGGTTCAGGGTGGGGACCCGGACCTGTTCGAGCAGTTTAAACATCTTCGTTCATCCTCTGCGAGATAGACGCTGTTTCCGCCGCGTTCCACCCTTTTTGATTGGAGTTGGAGGTCACGCCACGGAAAGAACAACAGGAAGCGGGCGCGGTGCGCGGCGAGCCCCTGTCGATTGAACCCATGCCCGTCCCTTGCGCCATGGCGCGGGTCGGGTAACCACATCAGGTAGCGTGACTTTAATGAGGCGCGCTGCAAATGGCGTGAGAGCCATCCCTAGGGGGGGTAGGAAAATTTCCTAGTTTGGCGGGATCCGGCCGCGAAGCGTGAAGAGGATCACAAGCCGGCGTCGTACGGCAGAGGTGAGCGGGCTCTCTCGAACCCGACAAAAGAGGAGGCCACCCGCAGGTGGCCTCGTCCGGTTTGTCATCCGTCCCGCAAGGGGGCGGCTTGGTTGGGCGGGGATCAGGCGGCCTTGGCCAGGTTCACCTCGTCACTCTTCTTGACCCGCAGTTTTTTCAGGGCAACCGCCACCACACCGGTGACGATGGCGCCGCAGATCATGCAGAGCAGGGCCAGCAGCGGCTTGTTGACGGCGCCCAGCAGGGCCACGATGGGGCCACCGTGGGCGACGCTGTTGGTGATGCCAAACAGGAAGGCCATCACCGCGGCGGTCATGCTGCCCAGCACGTTGGCCGGAATGACGGCCAGCGGATCACGGGCGGCAAACGGAATCGCCCCCTCGGAGATCCCCACCAGACCCATGGCGCCGGCAGCCTTGCCCGCTTCAATCTCGGTGGCATCGAAGATGCCGAGCTTGCGACCGAGCACGGTAGCCAGCGACATGCCAAGGGGCGCGGCCGGGATGGCGCAGGCCATGGCACCCATAAACTGGGTCTGGCCGGAGGCGATCATGCCCACCGAGAACAGGAAGGCCACCTTGTTGACCGGGCCACCCATGTCAAAGCCGGCCATGCCCCCCAGCACGATCCCCAGCAGCACCAGGCTGCCACCGCTCATGGAGAGCAGCATGGCGTTCAGACCCGTCATCATGTCGGCAATGGGGGCGCCGATGATGAAGATGAAGACCGCAGCGATAAAGAGCGACCCGACGATGGGGGCGATCAGGATCGGCACCAGCGGCTGCACCATCTTGTGGTAGTGGCGGGTGGCAATCCAGCGCACCAGATAACCGACCAACAGGCCCGCAATGATGGCACCGATAAAGCCGGTACCGGCGTCGGCGCCGTAGAAGCTGCCGTTGTTGGCGATCCAGCCGCCGATAAAGCCCGGTGCCAGCGCGGGTCTGTCACCGATGGCGTAGGCGATGTAGCCCGCCAGGATGGGGATCATCAGGGTGAATGCGGCGACGCCCACGTTGAGGATCTGGTTCCACATGCTCCCTGCCGGGATCTGCATGCCGCTCGGGGTCGGATCGCCGCCGATGGCCAGTGCCAGGGCGATCAGCAGACCCCCGGTGACCACAAACGGGATCATGTGGGAGACGCCGTTCATCAGATAACGGTAGAGATCCGAGCTGCCGCCTGAGCTCTTCTCCTCGCTCTTGCGCTCATCCTTGTCCGCCACATAGGCGGGGGCCTTCAGTGCCTGCTCAATCAGCCCCTTGCCATCCTTGATGGGGGCCTTCACGCCGGTCTTGATGAGCGGCTTGCCGTTGAAGCGGGCCATGTCCACCTGCTTGTCGCAGGCCACCACGATGGCGCTGGCACGGGCGATCTCGGCCGCAGTCGGGCTGTTCTTGACGCCGATGGAGCCGTTGGTCTCCACCTTCACCTCAAAGCCCAGCTCTTTGGCGGCGCGCTCCAGGGATTCTGCCGCCAGGTAGGTGTGGGCGATGCCGGCCGGGCAGCCGGTGACGCCGATGATCAGCCCCTTGTCGGCGGCCGGGGTGGCCACCGTCTCTTCTTTCTTCTCGAGCAGCAGGGCCAGCGCATCGGCTTGGGTCTTGGCTGCCAGCAGGGCATCGATAAAGCCCTCTTCAATCAGCTTGGCGGAGAGCTCGGCCAGCACCTCGATATGGTGGTTGGCGCCGCCGGCCGGGGAGGCAATCATGAAGAACAGTTTGGAGGGCTTGCCATCCTCGGCGCCGTAGTCGATGCCGGCGCGGCTGATACCGATGGCCACCGCCGGGGTGCTTACTGCCGCACTCTTGGCGTGGGGTAGGGCGACGCCCTCTTCAAAGCCGGTGTTGTCCAGCTCTTCCCGGGCCCACAGATCCTTGATAAAGGCCTGTTCGTCGCTGACCTTGCCTTGCGCCGCGAGCAATCGGGTCATCTCGGTGAAGACCTCCTCCTTGCGCGTGGCCTTTAAATCGAGCGCGATCAGCTGCTCGTTGATAAGGGTGGTGATCATGGCGTTCTCCCTGCTCCTGGCCGGAGCCTGTTGGCATCTTTTCCTGGGCTACCGCCCAGGACATGCAGACAAAAGTGACCCCACTATTATCCCGCCCGCAGGGCAGCGCACCTATCGGACAAAACTGCGAAATACTGGATTTTTGTGCGCCATCATCCCGAGTGTGACCCCGATCGCACAGCAGACCAGCTGACAAAATGGGTCTTGATTGAATCGGTGTGTTATTTTTTGTTTTTAAAAATCATCACCTTGGTGTTGATTGTTTCAACGTGCCTTTATGATGGAGAGTGATGTTATCCGGCCTAGAATCGGTGAGAAACTGTAAATTTGTGAGGTGAAAAGAGCGGGCTGTGTGTGAGCTGTCGCACATAAATGGCAGTGACGGGGCGCTTGATAAGGGGAGACCGGCGAGGGGAAAGGTGGAGAAATGGGTTGAGCCATAGGTGCCAGACAGCCCACCACAACGCGCGAGTGAAGCCATAGGAGTTGGCCCCGTAGGGTGCAATGAACGAAGTGAATTGCACCGCTTGTTTGGGTAGGCGGGGTGGAGGTAGGAGAGGGGATGGCCGAAAAGAGAGAGGCGATAACGCGAACGTCCGAATACGCTCCGCTATTCGAACCTACGGGCTACCCCGTTAGCTATGAATGGTCAGTTGCGTGAGGTAGCTATTTACCGCTTCGCGAGTCGTGAAACGGTGCTTGTCGTTTGGGAATCGATCAAACAGCTCGCGATGGAATTGGCGGGAGCTTTTGCCGGCTCGCTGCCCATATTCCGAAGCCCACACCAGCAGTTGTTGAAAGTTCTCTTCGGCAGCCATTGTATCCCGTTGCCTGGCACTTTGTGATCCGCGCGATAGCAGCGAATCACGGCATACAGACCAGTCGAGATCCAGAAAGAGCAGGGTATCGGCGGCATCAAGCAGTTACTCGGCCAGGGTACCAAATACCCCTTCGACCACCCATGAGGGCTCTTGAAAAAGTGTTTGAATGGCTTGGTCAATCTCATGTTGGAGGCGTTTTTGGTTAAAGCCGCCCGGGTGCCAGACAATGGTGTCCAGATTGTATGGAGATGGTATTCACCTGACAGTTGCCCACAAAAGGGAGTGGTCATACGGCTTCAAACCGGATAACAAAACG